>JAHEFD010000130.1 GCA_024640345.1 Woeseiaceae bacterium | reverse complement strand
TTGGATCGGCGCAGAACCATGAGTTGCAATACTGCGTATCACGTTCCGTGTAATCGGCTTGATCGATTTCCGCTGAAACAGAAAGGAAGCCATTGTCGCCGAGCGGCAGTCCGAGGTTGGCAGCAACCGTGTACTGGTCACCGTCGCCTTCGAAATAAGAACCCGTGCCGGCAGTCAATGAGAAGCCGTCGTTGTCGTCCTTCAGGTTGAAGTTGATTACGCCGGCGATAGCGTCAGATCCGTACTGCGAGGATGCACCATCACGCAGAACGTCAATGCTCTTGATCGCTGATGACGGGATCGTTGCAACGTCAGGACCCTGCGTACCGGAACCACCAATGGATACCAGTGCTGCACGGTGACGACGCTTACCATTGATCAGTACGAGCGTGTGATGCGAGGGCAAGCCACGCAGTTCCGCCGGGCGGATGAAGCTCGAACCGTCAGAGATCGGCTGGCGACTAACGTTATAGGATGGAACCAACGTCTGCAGGATATCCTGTGTATCCGTGTGCGAGACTGCCTCAATCGATCCCGTATCAAAGGTATCGATTGGGACTGCTGAGTCCGTGGCCGAACGCGGCTTGCCGCGAAGACCGGTAGTGATAATCTCTTCGATCTCTTCTGTACCGTCCTGGGCGAACGCGACTGAGAACAGTCCCGGTGCCACAAGCGCTAGTGCAGAGACCGGCAAGATAAACCTAAAAAGCTTAGGTAGTTTAAGCATTTGGTTCTCCCCCATTTAAATATGGTGTGTTTAAGAATCATCGCATCGACCACAGAACAAACTGTCCGGCGGCCCGACACGCGTTCCCGATTGAACCACTCCTCGAACGGAAAATAAAGCTTTGACGACCTTTATTTTGGTTTCACAGAGAATCATTTGTGGCTAAATGGCAACAAACTGCTGTTTTTGGTCAAATCATAGAAAATAACGGGTCACCCGCTTCAGGGGGCAATGGCCCTGGATGTAAGTGGCGCTTCAGCAACAACCGGTGGCGCACTTGCGGCGAGCAGCAGACGGACCCGGATCCCTGTCGCAATTGACCGAGGCAGGACCTGAAAATCCCCGCCGGACCCTCTGCCAACCGTCCAAACCCGAGGGCGAAGCCGGAGTCCGCCCTGCAGTAATTATTCGCGATAACTGTGTCAATCCGGACAGGGTTGTGGCAGCCTTTCGCGCCGAATTTCATGCCACCGAAAGGTGTCAAAATAGAGGAATCGTCGCTGTGCGATTTGCTGCTTACAAAAAATCCGTTGCCGTTGGGGCCGCCCTGGTCGCTCTCGGCCCATATGTTAATGCGGCGGAAACCGGCAACCCGGACCTGGCCGAGCCCGCCGGCACCCTCATTGCTGCTGGTGTCAGGTCCTCCTCTGACGGCTCGATCATTACCTATGAAGCTCCTTTTTTTCAACCTTATCAATCGGTTACGGCAGCAGACATGCTGCGGTGGGTGCCGGGCGGCGCAGCCCTTATTCCGAACGAACGCGAGGCCAACAACCAGCAAAACAAGCGTGGTTTTGGCTCCGGCGGTGACCAGATCCTGATTAACGGCAAGCGACTGTCAGGAAAATCCAATGACATCAGCTCGGCAATCCAGCGAATCCAGGCCAGCGTCGTCAGCCGCATCGAAGTGATCCGCGGCACAAGCGCCGGACTTGATGTCCGCAGCGAAGGCACACTGATCAATATCGTGCTGGCCGAAGAAGTCACTGGCGGTTCGGGTGCCTGGCAGCTGCACTCCGGTTTCTATGGCGACTCCCCGAAAGTCGACGGTCTTATCTCTTACAGCGACTCGGCCGGCAGCATGAATTACCTGGTCAGCGCACAGTACGGCCCCTACAACCGTGGCGAACCGGTGGACAGGATCGAGGAGCTGTTTGACGCTGGAAGCGGTGCGTTGTTCGAGCGGCGCGACATCCAGCTGCCCTCACTCACGGACCAGGTCGTTCTGAATACCTCGGGCAACTGGGATTTTGCCAATGGTGACGTTCTGAACCTTAATGCGCGCGTGGAAGACAACAAGCGGACACAAATTGAGGATTCACTGGTCACGGTCGTGGGAGACCCGGATACACAAAAACTGCAGAATACATTGATCGAGGACGGAATCGCCTGGGAGCTGGGCGGAGATATCGAAAATCACATCGGCGACGGTATCCTCAAGACTCGCGCGATATATTCGAGCAAAAACGAAGACAAATCAGAGTCCGTTTCGCTTTCCTCCTCGGTTCCCGGCAACGTACCTTCGCAGTCACTTATTCTGACCGATTCGCTGTCTACTGAAACGATTATTCGCAGTTCATACGGTTGGCCGCTCACTGCGGGCCAGAACCTGGAACTGGGCATCGAAGGTGCCATCAATACGCTCGACAAAAACGTGCTGTTGTTCGAAGTGCTGGCGGATGGTTCGCTCAACCCGATCGACCTTTTCAATTCAGATTCCGATGTAGAGGAAAATCGTTACGAATTCTTCAGCACCCATTTCTGGCAGATGCAGGACAACGTTGCACTCGAAACCGCACTCAATTTCGAATATTCGAAAATCGAACAAATCGGCGTCGACATCGACAATGCGCGGTCGTTCACCTACATCAAGCCCAGATTTGATCTTCGCTGGGACATCACCGATTCAAACCAGTTGCGCGGCTCACTCGAGCGCACGGTAAGCCAGCTGAACTTTGCTGATTTCGTAGCGACTTTTGACAACGATAACGACCAGGTCAATGCAGGAAATCCCGAACTTGAGCCGGAAAAAGCCTGGGAATGGAAACTGACCTTCGAAAAGCGGCTGCCGAATGACAGCGGTGTTCTGGCAACTGAACTATTTTTCAACCAGATCGAAGATCACATCGACAAGGTTGCTGTAACGAACGTGTCTTCGACAGCGGGCAACATCGGTGATGCGAAAGTCTACGGCGCGTTTCTTCGAGGAAGCCTGCGTCTTGCTCCGCTCGGCCTGGAGGGTGCCGTGATCGACGCCGAATATCGAATTCAGAATTCGGAAACGACAGATCCATTCACGGGCGAAAAACGCGAAATGATTCGCAAACCGAAACATCGCTATACGTTGAAGTTTCGTCATGATGTAACTGCGCTGAAACTGAACTACTCGGTAGATCTTGAGTGGTTCGCCGAGCGGGTCGCAACCGATATCAACTACCAGGACAGAAGCGAAACCCTGACGCCCCGCCTGAGCGCTACCGCACAATACCGCCTGACCGATTCTTTGCTGCTGTGGTTCGAGGCACGACGCATTTCCGACGAGTCTCACCGACGCTACCGGCAGCGATATTCCGGCAACATCGCTGACGACAACCTGTTGCGAACGGAAGTCAGGGAGGACTTTCGACGAAGCACCTTTATCCTCGGTCTCCGTGGCCAGTTCTGAAGAAATCGAACAGGTGGCGGGACGCGGTTGAAAAAAAAGCACATGCAAATTGCATGTGCTTTTTTCGTTTTCCCGTATTGTGATTCCGGACTCAGGTACCGGGTGATCCGTCCTTTCTGAAGCGCGAGATGACTGACGCCGACTCGAGTATTACGAGCACCGTAGTAATGACGACGATAGCGTCGATGGCAACCAGCAACCAGTTACCCGCCTGGTAAAACTCTATCAGCTTTAGTACGGCCGCCCACGACGCAGTGATCAGGATAAAAATCATTGGCAGCAGCGTGTAGCGTGCCGGACGACCCATCTTGATCAGCATTACCGATATAACCAGCAAAGTCAGACCTGCCAGAATCTGGTTCGTCGAGCCAAACAACGGCCAGATAATCAATCCGCCGCTGCCCGAAGCGCCACCCGCTCCAAAGGCGAGCGCGAGGCAGCAGGCGACTGCGATCAGCGTTGCCATGACACCCTTGTTCAGCAACGGAATATTATAGATTTCGCCCCATTCCTGGATGATATAGCGCTGCAGGCGAACGCCTGAGTCCATTGTCGTGCCGGCAAAAAGAACGACCATGGTTGCGAGTAATGTCTGCGTGATGCTGAACGGTATACCCCATCCATTCTGGATGAGTTGCGCACCGCCCTGGATAAATGTGCTGGCGCCTGCCGTTCCGTATTGATCGTAGATTTCATGCCAAATTTCAGGCGTGCCTGCGAGTGCGACGCTGCTGACCGCAACCAGCGTAATCAGTGCCAACGAGCCTTCACCCACTGCGCCGAGGTAGCCAATGAAGCGCTCGTCGGTTTCCTTATCGATCTGCTTGGACGTTGTGCCCGATGACACTATTCCGTGAAACCCTGATACCGCGCCGCACGCGATAGTAACAAACAGCAGCGGCACCATGGAGGGTGCGTTCTCCGCCATCTGCTGGTTAAAGGCCGGCGCGGAAATGTCCGGTAATGAAATCAGTACGGCACCATAGAGAAGGAGCAAACCAACGAAAAGCTGCATGCCATTAATGAAATCGCGTGGCTGCAACAGGACCCAGACTGGCAACATCGAAGCGATAGCTGCATAAACGAACAGCATGATGATCCAGTTGGCATTTGGACTCAGGCCGAGCATCTCCGTCGGTAGTTCTATTGACCAGATACTGCCAATGTACACGGACACGTAAAGCGCAACGACACCGGCGATTGATAACGCCACCAGGTTGAATTTGCGATGCACGAGCTGGCCAATGATCAGTGCGACTGCAATGGCAGACCAGGCCGGAAATACCGAGTTCGGAGTGCCAACAAACGCGTTCGCAATCACGACGCCGAATACGGCATTCACCATGAGGAGCACGAGGAATATCACGACCATGAACAACGCGCGGGTACGTTTGCCGATGACGATTTCCGAGATCGCACCAATCGACTTGCCCTTGTTGCGGGCACTGGCCCAGATCGCACCGAAGTCGTGCACGCCGGCAAAGAATATCGTACCGAATATCACCCAGAGAACCGCGGGTACCCAGCCCCAGTAAACCGCAATCGCCGGACCAACAATCGGTGCAGCACCCGCCACCGATGTAAAGTGATGTCCCCAGAGCACGTATTTATTGGTCGGGTGATAATCCACGCCGTCATTAAATTGGTGCGCCGGTGTAACGAAATCCGGATCCAGCTGATAGATTTTTGTTGCGATGAATTTTGAGTACACAAACCAGCCAAATGACATGCCGGCAATACCCAATGCAACAATCATGACCGATTGCATATGATTCCCCCTAACTTTAGAACAACAGGGCCAAAGTTCTCGTGCTAGTTACCCTGATCGAAATTGTCGTATTTCCTGGAAAAGGGGTCTGACCCCTTTTTGATTGTTTCCGGAGCTTAACTGGCGGCAGATCAATATCAAAGACCGGCACTGCGGTTATTTTGCAGAAACCGACCATATACAAGGTTTAACACCCAGACAATGCTGCCAATAATAATGAACAGTATGAGCCATCGGGTAACCGAGGCCAGGAAGGCATAGCTGAAGGCCGGCCATTGAAAACTATAGGCGGACAACTCGGCAGCCCTGTCGCTCATCCAGTGCCAACCACTATGTGCCAGGATAGCTGACAGCAGGATCGTGCCCATGCGCTCGGCAACCATGTTTCTGAATATATAATTCAGAACGGGCACCACGAGCACGATGACGACCAACTGACCGATTTCCACGCCGAGATTGAAGGCCAGCAGTGATGTCAACAAATGGGCACCCGCAAACTGCAGGGTTTCGCTCAACGCAAACGAAAAGCCGAATCCATGAACGAGCCCAAAGGCAAATGCGATCACCCATCTTTTTTGCCACTGTGAACCAACAATATTTTCGATCGCCATGTAGACGATTGACAGGGCAATTAAGGTTTCAATCAGCGGCGGGAACCACATGAAATTCGGCACAAGTCCGAATGCGGATGCAAACAATGTCAATGAATGCGCAACGGTGAATGACGTTATGATCGCAATCAGCGGCCGGATTCTCCTGAAGGGAATCAACAGGCAGATCACAAACAGCAAGTGATCGGTCCCGTCCAGGATGTGGCTGATACCAGTCCCGACAAAACGAAAGAATGCCTGGTACCAGCGAGGATCCAGTTGCACGGTGCCCGGGTCACCGGAAAACTGGAATACACGCTCTACGCCGTCCGCGTGCAGGAAACGAACAACTGTCGTCGTCTGCAGGCCGAGACGAGCAAAATTCGGTGCTATAGAAAAGTCCGCCGCGGCGTCGCTGATCGGGTACCTGATCAGAACATCGAGCATTGCCTGCTCGCGATATAGCTCGGTGTCATCCGGCAATCGTTCTGAATTAACACTCTTAATAGCGTTATCGTAGCTGTCGAATGAACGATCAGAAGGCAGCGAGATCCGCGCCGCCTCGATGACCCACTCATCCAGCCGTTGCCCGTTCTCGAAAAGGTCAACTTCCTGGGCTATCCAGATCTGTGCGGCATCCCTGATCGTCTCGTCCGCCTCGGAGATGACCAGGTAGCCCGGGCCCGATTCCGGGAAATTGACATCGCGCATCGCCTCGAGCGGAACGCGAACGAGGAAATTGAGTTGCTTCCCCTCGGGCTTCAGCACGGACTGGATGACGACGTCGGTCGGAATCTCATGGGCCGACGCCAGCGAGAGGGGCGTGGCAACGAGCCAGGCCACCAGCAGTAACTTGATGACAGCTGAAACTATTGAAGCGGGTTTATCAATCACGATCGCAGGTTCGAATTGTCGAAATCTCAAGGACTTGCGGCCACACAGGCATCCTCTTTTCGGGCTGTTGTTGTTGCACTTCAGGCGAGATGTATATTGCAATCCATAGTATACTGCCGCGCAGTTGAGAAACATCTCCGACAAAAAGAATTAAGGGGGAGTACCGGAAGATGACGAAAAAGAACTTGTTT
>JAHEFD010000044.1 GCA_024640345.1 Woeseiaceae bacterium | reverse complement strand
TTCGCCCCGTGGTTGATACCGGATACGACAATGTCTGGATCTTCAGCCAGGAATCCGGACAACGCGAGATGGACGCAGTCTGACGGTGTACCGTTGACAAAATATCGCGATTCCTCGACCTTGTGTACACGCAAGGGCGAATGCAGCGTCAACGAATTGCTTGCTCCACTGTGATTACGGTCCGGAGCAACAACGGTAACTTCGGCGATCTTCGTCAGCGCATCTGCCAATGCGTTTATACCTTTGGCGAGATAGCCGTCGTCGTTGCTGACCAGAATTTTCACAGATTATTTGTTCGAATATGAGGGGCGCGCTCACTATACTCAATGTTGCTTCCGCACAGTAGCGCTATCGAACGAATATTCCCGTGGCTGATCAAGATGACAACAATCCTCCCGACGACAGCGGCCTTTTTCGCCGCCTGATGGATGGCGCACGTCCGATTAACCACGATCAACGTGCGCCGGACTACAAACGGAAACCCGTGCCAAAAGCCCGCTTCAGGCGCAACGACGAGCAGTCTGTGCTGACGGCAAGTCTCGAAGGAGATATTGACGAGATAGAAACGGGTGCCGGTGAAGCATTGCGATTCAACCGGCCGTCGGTTGGCAAACGCACAATGCGCAAACTTGCTCGTGGAAACTACAGCGTACAGGGTGAAATCGACCTGCATGGCATGACGGTGCCGGAAGCAAAAGAAGCGTTACGTGTATTTATCAAGGACAGCGGAATTCGTGGACACACCTGCGTCCGCATCGTGCACGGAAAGGGTCTCGGGTCAGGCCATCGCGGGCCCGTCCTCAAGATCAAAGTGAACAACTGGCTGAGACGCTGGGACGAGGTACTCGCATTCGTCTCGACCCGGCAGGTGCACGGAGGAACCGGCGCTGTTTACGTTCTGCTCAGAAAAGACTGACTAAATAGTATCGACTTCTGCGCAGATTTCCGCGGATGGCCGCCAGGTCGTAAACCCATCCGGTCCGCAGGCCACTTCCAGGAATTTCTTCCGCTCCCGGACAACGTACTCCTCGTAGCGCTCTTTTGCCGCGACGAATTGCGGTAATTCGTTCCAACCCATTCCCTCGTAGGTCCTCTCAAGGAATATCGGGGTCATAGTGCTCATTGTCAATGCACGACCCATGTGCTCGAACGCGTTGTCGGTTTCGCCTTTCATGTAGGAAAGGCTTGCGAGTCTCATCTGCAAGTACTCATTATCGATTCCCGACGCGTTAGCCGTCTGCAGGTCAGCCTCGAGTGGCTGCAGATGCGCCAGCATTGTTTCCTCGTTACCCCTGTGCCACGCATCCAGCACAAACATCACATTTATTCCGTCGATCGGACCACGAGTCTTGCCCAGTGAATTCAGATAGCGCCTTGCATATGTGAGCGCCGACTCCCTGTCACCGGCATTCCAGTAAGCCCACGCGAGCGATTCAATATTCTGCAAATTGGTCGGGTCTTCCTCGTATAAGTCTTTCGCAAGCTCGAGTGCGTCATCCGGATCTGGCCCATTGCTGACGATTGGCAGAGTATTCGGGTAGGGCCAGATTTGAAGTGCATCGCTGGTCGTAAAATCAAAGGCAAGAAGTGTAAAAGCGGCATCGGCTCGAATGCGCAGATACTCCGGATCTGCGTCCATTCCCCGAAATATCGCAACGGCGCTTTCTGCTGCCCGATGTTGCCCATCCAGGACATAGCCTCTCCAGCTTGCACCCCGCGCCATATCGATTTGTGTAAGGCGATCGATCACGGGGCCAATCGCATCAAACTGACGGCGCTGAAGAAGCTCATTAGTGTAATTGTTCAGCGTCAAAACCGACAGCGGGTCGAGACGATAGGCGCTTTCAATCTCGGCGAGCGCATCGTTTCGCCGGCCGAGCATATCAAGCGCACTGGAATACCAGTTGCGGACATCTGTCAGCGACGGATTCAGCTTCAGCGCCTTTTCATAGTAAGGGATAGATTCTTCGTGACGCTGACGCGCGTCAAGCGTAAGTCCCATCACGCCCAGCGCTTCCGGCAATTCCGGGTCAAGCTGCAGTGCTTTTTCGATATGTGGTAGCGCCTTTGAAAGTGACTCTTCGAGTGTCAATGTGCCGTAAGTCGGCCGACTGTCTGTCAGCAAATACCAGGACAAGCCCAGGCCCGCGTGTGCCGGCGCATAATCCGGATCGAGCTCGACCGAACGTTCGAAATTGACGATCGCGGACTCAATATCAATCTTGGTTCGCTTGTTGACCAGGTGCTGACCAAGCAAATAGGCGTTATAGGCATCCGGATTCGCTGCCGTCTTCACATGCGGAATCTTCGTAGCGTTGAGTCCCAGCGTTTCCGAAAGCGCAGCAACGATGGATGCCGAGATTTCGTCCTGAATCGCGAAGATATCAGTCAGTTCGCGATCATAGGTTTCCGACCAGAGGTGATAGCCGGTCTCAGCTTCGATTAGCTGAGCCGTTACACGAACGCGTACATCCGCCCTGCGAACGCTGCCCTCAAGTACATGTGCAACGTTCAACTTATCGGCGACGTCCGAGATATCCAGGTTCTGACCTTTGAACTGAAAGCTCGACGTCCTCGCAGGAACACGCAGCTCGGGAATCTTTGCCAGCAGATTGAGAAGCTCCTCTGAAATGCCGTCCGAAAAATATTCCTGCGCAGGATCGGCGGACATATTAACGAAAGGCAGAACGGCGACCGATGCACCTTCGGTTCGCACAATTTCCCCCGCTTCGTTCCCGGATACCGAAGCGGTTTCTACACGATCAACCATGCCCTGCCTGTCCCAGATTGAATAGCCGAGCGCCATGACCAGTACTGCGATGATTGCGTAATTCAGTTTCTTGCCGGTATCCCGGGTCAGTGATTCTGTCTCGTCCACTTCCCTGGTTTTCTTGAGACCTTCCGGCGTCAGCTCGAATGCCCAGGCGAATATGAGAACAAGGGGAAGGCCGGCCAGTACGAGCACAATGAAAAATGCTTCTGTCCAGTCCGGCAAACCCAGCGGCCCGCTGACAGTCTCGATAATCTGGATGATGAGCCAGCCAGCGATTCCATAGGCCACCCCGACCCGAAAAACGTTTCGTCGCTTGAGCTCTCTTAAGAAATCTCCCACGCGTCACCCTCCCTTGAACGCGACCGTGAACATAGCATTTGTCCGGCAAAAAGGGGACCACTTTCCCAAAACATCGTTTTGTAACAATGCGTTCGCACTCAGGCCACCTGCCCCGCCGCATGAGCCGAAGCCCAAGCCCATTGAAAATTGAAGCCGCCAAGTTGACCTGTAACGTCAACCACTTCGCCGATGAAATAGAGACCTGCATGTTGCTTGCACTCCATCGTCTTTGACGACAGTTCGTCTGTATCAATGCCGCCGAGCGTCACTTCCGCGGTTCGATAGCCTTCTGTGCCGGAAGGTCTCAGGCGCCAGGCGTGGAGGTTCTCACCAATGTCAGCAAGCTTGCCATCGCCAATCTCGTTCAGCGGCCTGTCCGCGACCGCAGGCCAAACGAATGCCTGCAACTCCAGGATCAATGCGCGCGGCAGATGCTCGGACAGTATCGTTCGAACAAGCGACCGAGGTTGAGAGTGCTTGGCAGCATTCAAAATAGCGGGTAAGTCCTGTGCCGGCACCAGGTCGATTTCGAGGTCACTGCCCGGAGTCCAGTAACTCGATAATTGCAGAGCGGCGGGTCCGCTCAATCCACGATGTGTAAAAAGAATATCTTCGGTAAACGATCGCCCGCCCGAACTGACGGTCGCGGTAAGGCTGACACCGGACAAACGACCGGTCATCTCCTGTACTGCTCCGGAAAATGTAAATGGAACGAGACCTGCACGAGTCTCCCGGATATTCACCCCGAACTGGCGCGCGATCCGGTAGCCGAAATCCGACGCGCCCATTTTGGGTATGGATAAACCACCGGTGGCAACAACCAGCGACCCGGACGTAAAAGCTCCCATGCTGGTTTCAACGACAAATTGCTCATCACGCGCAATCGATAAAACATTACATTGTGTCAGTATCGTGACGTTCGCCAGTTCACACTCGTGGCTCAGCATCGTGAGAATATCTTTTGAGGAACGGTCGCAAAACAACTGGCCACTCACCTTTTCGTGATACGGAATGTTGTGTTTCTCGACCAGGCCCACAAAATCTGCCGGCCCGTATCGGCTTAAAGCCGAAATACAGAATCGAGGATTAGTCGAGAGGAAGTTTTCCGGGGAGCAGTGCAAGTTTGTGAAATTGCAGCGACCACCGCCCGACATCAGGATCTTTTTTCCGATCTTGTTCGAACCCTCGAGAACGAGGACTCGCCGACCACGCTTGCCGGCTTCAATGGCACACATTAATCCCGCTGCGCCACCGCCGATTATCAGGACATCATGGCTGTTCACCAGGAGCGATTTTCGACGCTATTCACTTACTGCTGTCGCCAAACCTGTGATTTTTTTTCTGCGGCCGCTTCTTCGACAATGATGTCGCCAATTTTACAGGGAGCGACACCGTCGGTGTCGTCGCAGGCTTTTAATTCCTTGAGGCGTTCCGCATGGGCCGATTGCATGAAATCTGCCGGCGGGATTTTGTTTTCGATCAGTACCACACCATCACCCGGTGCGATGGATGACCGCGCCGCATCAGCATCAACAAAAACCTGCGTCTCCCTGACCCCGGGCCTGCAATTCGATCTCTCCCGGTCGACCAGAACGTTGTCGGCTCTCGCAGCCAGATCAACCATCTGCACCAGGGCGCGAGCGCAATCGTCGTCGCTGGCAAAGGAATATTGGACGGTCTCCTCCTGACATACCATTTTCCCTGCCGGCGCAATGCACTGAGTCAGTGTCAGCACGAATACCTTTATCCAGGCTGTCTCCATCTTGTTTCTCCTTCAATCCACGCCAATTTGTCTTGTGGTTGTGTGACATGGAAGATTTGACCACGCATAGCGTGGCAAGTTGTGGGCCCAAGCTTAACAAAGAATTGGCCGGTGAAAGCGTTGTCCCGTCGCCGCAAGCGATCAGGATGCGGGTCGACTAGTCCAGTCGAATTTCGTCGATCAGCAGAATCGAGCCATTCCTTCGGTCGCGGGCGAACAGGGCAATTTCCTGGATATCTGACAAATCGATTGGCGGCTTTCCGGGTTCGTCGAGGAGTGCGCTGAGCGGGATTCGAATTTGCTTCCTGTCCGGCACGACGACGATCGACGCAAGAAATTCATCGGACCATGAATTCCTTCGCCTGCTGTCGTTAATCCGGACAGTCATATTGGCATCGGTTCCTTTCAACATGTGGGCGTCGACGACCAGGGACTGGTAGTGACTCCAGTCCGTTGTCATTGGCGAAATAACCAATCCGCTTAGTATCGAACTATCCAGCAGAATTTCGACCGATCCCGCAACACTTCCCGGCAACGCGATTTCGGCATTGATCGGTCGATAAGTATATTTGTTCCACCACTGGTCAAAATCCAGGATGGTTGGCGCGGAAAGTCGACCCAGCCCAACAATTGATGACCAGAACAGGAAGGGCCCGGCGATCAGCAATCCAGTCACGACTGCGGCGACTCTCCCCGCTCGCATCATCAGCTGAGAACGGCCGGATTCATCGCTCTTGCTCCACAGCAGACAAGCCACCAGCGCCAATGCTGCACCGGTCACGTCGCGGATCACGTCAAAGATATCCGGTTGTCTTCCTGCCGCGAATTGCAAAAGCTCCGACAGGGTGCCAATCGTTGCCGCGGCCACAATCGTCACGGTCACAATCACGATAGTTTTCGAAAATTTGAGGCGCTCGAAAAGGATGGCGGCAAATACGGCGAAAACCAGCAGGTGAAGACCGTTGCGAACACCATCC
This sequence comes from Woeseiaceae bacterium, assembly GCA_024640345.1. Classification (GTDB taxonomy): domain Bacteria; phylum Pseudomonadota; class Gammaproteobacteria; order Steroidobacterales; family Woeseiaceae; genus SZUA-117. Next base: position 19,695 of record JAHEFD010000044.1, on the reverse strand, counting down.
TCGACCCGGGAATTGTCGAGGCCCGGCAACAGGTGACCTCCAATCACTGCAATAGCGATCAACGCAATTGCGGCGACGGGCCGATACCTCGATGAAGACAAGTGAGACTTCCTGATTTTGAACAAGTGATCTTTGAAGGCAAGTTTACTGGTAACCGGCTATTTCTCTAAGCACAGCCGTGGCAAATGCGCCACTTGTCAGCTCGAACTCCAGCCATAGCTTGTCCCCGTCGAATTCCCCTGCGAGTCTCCGCACGGCAAGGCGCAATGCCCGTCGCGCCTGGCTGAGTCCAAACTTCTCAAGACCTGCGGCAAAGTCCGGCACTTTCGCTGCTGCATTGCGATCGTATTCGCTCGCCTCGCCTGGACTGCCCGGATCCCCTTTTCCCCACAGGGCGCCCGTCGGATGAATGTCCAGCTCTGCCAGCCGGGTCATCAGTTCTTCGTCGATGGCGGCCGGAGTGAAGACACTGCCGGTGCCATCCAGGTTCAGCAGTTCGCCTGGCAAAGCGTTCCGCCAGTTATCATCGACTACCCTCGCCTGTAATATTTCGTTGAACAGGTACGATCGGGCACATGACAGGGCGATGCTTCGCTTATCGCGCTTGAGACGCTTCCCGCCGAAGAGGTCACTTGCCAGCTGCAGGTTACTGCCATCGCGGCCGAATCGCTGCTCGCCGAAATAATTCGGCACTCCGTTCGTACGAATAATTTCAAGACGCTCGGAGACCAGCTCCCGGTCCATGGCAGAACCGCTTATCGCAATTCGAAATTGATTGGCGCTGTTGGCGCCGCGTTTTAGCTTGCGCTGATTCCGGCTCGTGTCGAGCACTCGCACACCCGGCTGATCATAGCTTTCCCAGTTCGTCCCGCTACCACTTGGCCTGCGGACACTGAACCACTGGCGAGTCACGGCGTGCCGGTCTTTCAATCCCGCGTATCCGACGTCCCGATCCCCGACATTTGCATGCCGGGCAAGCGAGCGAGCGACCCAGACGGTGTTGGCGCCGGTCTTCTCTACCCACAGGAAATCATGCTCGCCATCCCCCGAAGGTGCGAAGCTCAACACTTCCGTAACCTGGAAATCGCTGGGAGTTTGCTTGATAAGCCCTTGAAATACCGGACCCCCGAAAGCGCGTTGCCAGTCGGGGAGCAGCCTATTTGCGCCTGGCATCGGCGACCAGCCTGTTACCGCCTGAGGGTACAACCTGGTAGAAAGTCTCGGACTTGCCGATCATGCCAAGATCGGTCCTCGCGCGTTCTTCGGCAGCAGCTTTGCCATTTTTCAGATTAACGACTTCTGCTTCCAGAGCTGCGTTCCGATCGCGGAGTTGTTCATTCTGTTCGCGCTGTTCCTGAACAGCCTGGTGCAGGTTGCGGGTTTTCGCTACTCCGGAACCAGACAGCCAAAGCTGGCCCTGCATCGCCAAGCCGGCAACTGCCAGCACCAGCATTATCCAGCGCGTGTCCAAAGATCAGATTCCCCAATTCCGCCATGCTATGCCTTCACAGAGAAGGCGCTTCGACCGGCGTAAGTCGCCGAGTCTCCCAGTTCCTCTTCGATGCGCAACAACTGGTTGTATTTGGCAATGCGATCGGATCGTGACAGTGACCCGGTCTTAATCTGCGTCGCTTCCGTACCAACCGCGATGTCGGCAATCGTGCTGTCAGATGTCTCACCCGACCGGTGGGAAACCACCGCCGAGTATCCTGCACCGACCGCCATAGTAATCGCATCAAGAGTTTCCGATAAGGTACCGATTTGGTTAGGTTTTATCAATATAGAATTACCAATACTTTCGCGAATCCCACGGCCGAGGATTTCGGTGTTGGTGACGAAAAGATCGTCACCCACCAGCTGCACTGTTGCTCCCAGCCGGTCCGTCAGCAACCGCCAGCCGTCCCAGTCAGACTCGTCCATCCCGTCCTCAATCGTGATAATTGGATAGTTGCCGACCAGATCCGCGAGAAAATCACAAAATCCCGCAGCATCGAAGTCCCTGCCCTCCGATTTGAGGTGGTAACGACCCTCTTCGTAGAACTCCGAGCTCGCGACATCCAGGCCCAGGAGAATGTCTTTACCAGCCTTAAACCCTGCCCGCTCGATCGCCTCCAGGATGGTATCCAGGGCGGCCCGGTTGGACGGCAAATCCGGCGCAAATCCACCTTCGTCCCCGACTGCCGTATTGAGTCCCTTGCCGTGCAGGACACTTTTCAGGGAATGAAAGATTTCTGCGCCATGGCGCAGCGCTTCGCGAAATGTCGGTGCGCCGACCGGCAAGATCATGAACTCCTGGATGTCGACGCTGTTGTCCGCATGTGCACCACCATTGATGATGTTCATCATTGGCACGGGCATTGTCGTACTGTCGCCAAGATGGCGAAAAAGAGAACGGCCTTCCGATGAAGCCACCGCCTTGGCCGTCGCCAGGGAAATCGCCAGTAGCGCATTGGCACCAAGATTGCCCTTGTTGTCGCTACCGTCGAGCTCGATCATCTTCCGGTCCAGTTCACGCTGGTCGGCAAATGACCCGGCGATCAATGCTTCCCGAAGTGTTCCATTCACGTTGGATACCGCTTTGAGTACACCCTTGCCGAGATAACGGGCAGCATCTCCGTCACGCAACTCGACAGCTTCGCGGGTTCCGGTTGATGCACCGGAGGGTACGCCAGCACGTGCCATGTGGCCGCTATCCAGCGTGACCTCAGCTTCGACTGTGGGATTGCCGCGGGAGTCGAGAATCTCCCTGCCATGAACGTCTTTGATCCTGATCATTGTTTCTCCAACAGAAATGCCACGAGATCAGAGTCCCTTGAGCGATCGAATATGGCTTTGGCCACCGACATCGGCAAAAAAGACTATGGCCCCTTCAAACTCCCAATCCGTATTCCGCCTCTTGGAAATCTTCTTTTTTTACTGCAATATCAATTGCTTGCAGAGTTTCCAGCAAGGCATACATCTTGTCCAGCGGCCATGCATTCGGCCCGTCGCTTAACGCCTTGTCGGGATCCGCGTGAGTTTCCATGAACAGACCGCTGACCCCGGCAGCAGTTGCCGCCCGCGCCAGCACCGGGATAAATTCACGCTGCCCGCCGGATGCGCTCCCCTTTCCACCCGGCAGTTGCACGGAGTGGGTCGCATCAAATACGACGGGACAACCTGTGCCCCGCAGAACGGCAAGACTCCGCATGTCTGAAACCAGGTTATTGTAGCCAAACGTAAAGCCACGTTCGCACACCATGATGTCATCGTTGCCTGTCGACTTGGCCTTGTCGACAACGTTTTGCATCTCCCAGGGCGACAGGAACTGGCCCTTCTTGATGTTGACCGGTTTGCCTGCATTCGCAACCTTCAATATGAAATTGGTCTGCCTGCAAAGAAACGCCGGAGTCTGCAATACATCCGCCACTTCCGTCACTTCATCCATGGGAGTGTCTTCGTGCACGTCCGTCAATATCGGCACGCCGAGTTGGCGTTTTACTTCGGCAAGAATGCGCAGGCCCTCTTCCATTCCGGGTCCCCTGAAGCCATCTTTGGAACTGCGATTGGCCTTGTCATAGGACGACTTGTAGATGAATGGAATACCCAGCTCAGCGGTAATTTCCTTCAGGGTGCCTGCCGTATCGATCGCCGAGGCTTCACCTTCAACCACGCAGGTGCCTGCAATCAGGAAAAGCGGCTCGTGGGGGCCGACATCAAAGCCGCATAACTTCATGCCTGTGCAGCTCGCGGCAGGTCGCCCTTCTGGGCTTCAACCGTGGCCCGCACAAAACTCGTGAATAACGGATGGCCGTCGCGCGGGTTTGATGTGAACTCGGGATGGAACTGGCTCGCGATAAACCAGGGATGATCCGGAATCTCGACCACCTCGACGAGGTCATCAACTGACAAGCCTGAAAATCGGAGCCCTGCTTTTTCGAGTCGCTCACGATAGTGGTTGTTGACCTCGTAACGATGGCGGTGTCGTTCATGGATCGTCGGCTTGCCATAGATTGACGCGGCCTTCGATCCTTCCGTGAGATGAATTTCCTGCGCACCGAGACGCATCGTTCCGCCCATATCGGAATCCTCGCTTCGCTCCTCTCGCTCTCCGGCGCTGGTTTCCCACTCCGTGATCAGCGCGACGACCGGATGATCCGTGCTGCGATCAAATTCTGTGCTGTGTGCACCCTCGAGCCCAGCCAGGTTACGCGCAGCCTCGATTACTGCGATTTGCATACCGAGGCAGATCCCCAGGTAGGGAACATTATTTTCACGGGCGTATTTCACAGTGGCTATTTTCCCTTCAATGCCGCGCTCGCCAAAGCCCCCCGGTACGACGATCCCGTCCATTTCTTTCAGGCAGTCCGGGCCATTATCCTGGATATCCTGCGACTCGAAATAGTGAATATTGACGCGCGTTCGCGTGTGAATTCCGCCGTGCAGCAAAGCCTCGCTTAACGAGATATAAGCGTCGCGAAGATCGACGTATTTGCCGACCATCGCGATATCAACCTCTGCGTCAGTATTCTGCTTGGCATCGACAATCGCCTCCCACTCGTGGAGATCGGCTGGCGGCAGGTCGAGTTTCAGTTGTTGCGCCACGATGTCACCAAGCCCCTGGGAATGCATGATTCCCGGTATCTTGTAGAGATCATCTACGTCATAGGCAGAAATAACCGCCTTTTCCTGCACGTTGGTGAATAACGCTATTTTTCGCCGCTGTTCGTCCGGCAAGGGTTTTTCAGAGCGACAAACCAGGATATCCGGTTGAATACCGATCGATCGGATTTCCTTGACCGAGTGCTGCGTTGGTTTGGTCTTGATTTCCGCCGACGTTGCAATATAGGGAACGAGCGTCAGGTGAACGTAGACGACCTTGTCATGGCCCAATTCCACGCCCATCTGGCGAATAGCCTCGAGAAATGGCAGAGACTCGATGTCGCCTACCGTGCCACCAATCTCCACCAGGCAGATATCGGCGTCGCCGGCGCCCTTCTTGACGCTATCCTTGATCTCATTGGTGATGTGCGGAATGACCTGGACAGTCGCACCGAGGTAGTCGCCACGGCGCTCCTTGCCAATCACCGTCTCGTAGATCTTGCCGGTCGTGAAATTGCTGTTACGGCCACAGGTTGTGCGTACGAATCGCTCGTAGTGCCCGAGATCGAGGTCGGTTTCAGTCCCGTCGTCGGTAACAAAGACCTCGCCGTGCTGGAAAGGACTCATCGTTCCGGGGTCGACGTTGATATAGGGGTCCAGCTTGATCATGCTGATCGAGAGACCGCGGGATTCGAGAATGGCGCCAAGACAGGCCGACGTAATTCCTTTGCCCAGGGATGAGACTACGCCGCCAGTGATAAATACATACGATGTCATATAAATGCCAGTTAGTTTCGGGCGCCGGGACTCAGGTGGGCGAAACAAAAACAAAGGTCCCGCGCAAAAAAAAGCGCGGGAAAATGCTCTTAATCCAACCCGGAAGAAGCCCTTGGTGAGTAATTCAGGGGTTCCTCAATCAGACCCGTCGTTTGATTAAAGACGGTGTTACAAGTTATCAGAACACTGCAGTCTTCACAATGCGATCCGGCTACTTAAGGGCCGGACGATCGGTCCATTTTACGGCGAGCCCGGGGGTCGAACTGCAGTCGGCCTCAAACCAAAGGTCCGCCACTGCGACGAGCTGATCGCCGGCATACAGCAGCGGTAGCTCGGACCGCATCCACGGAACGATTCCCTCTTCCTGCAGCAGGTTCTTTAACTTCCTGGTTCGGCCCTGCGGATTCACCCGAATGGTCTCACCTCCCTTCCGGTAACGAATCATCAGACCGTCCCTGGCCCGGCTCGGGTCGACTCCTGTGGTGTTGTCGGCTGACAGGCAAATGGATCCAAATCCATTGCCCAGGTTTAACGCCTCACCATCCGGCCAGAGCGTTCCGCCTGCATCATCCGTTTTTCGCGAGCTTTGCGGCAACACAAAAAGGTGCTCCCGGTATCGCCGCACCACGGCGTTCGCCCACGCAACATTCGGTTGTGCATCCTCGCGAGCCGGCAGCAACTCGTGAATCACCTGGTAGAGCCGCGTCGCCGGCGGGGACGGCAGACCGCAAAGCCGGACTGCACGCCGGATGGCGTTTCGCTGGCGTTCGGGAGACAGCGCCTGCAGACCGCTTATGCTGAGCTTCCCCGGCACGCCCAGCCCGGCAATGTCGATGTCAGCAAGCTCGTTCATCAGATCGCTCGACTCACCAACGAGCTCCGCAGTGCGTCTTAGCCGATTTGAGACCGCCGGCCAACGGGCCGCCAGTCTCGGCACGATTTCATTACGAAGAAAATTCCGGTCGAAGCGGGAATCCGCATTGGATGGATCGTCAATCCAGTCCAGATCGTGCCGCCTCGCATAGGCTTCGATTGCCTCGGCGGAAATACCCAGCATTGGTCGCAGCAACACGCCACGACCGAATGATTGTTTCAGGCCGATGCCAGCGAGGCCCGCCGGGCCACTGCCGCGCATCAGGTTCAACAGGAGGGTCTCCGCCTGATCATCCTCGTGGTGGGCGCTCAGGAGACAATCGCCGGATTTCACGATCCCGAGCAAGGCACCATAGCGGGCAGCCCGGGCGGCACCTTCCGGCCCATATTCTGCTTTCTCACTGATACTGACACTCCGGGATTCGTAGTCGACCGCCAGGTCTTTCGCCATTCTGCGGCAGTGGGCCTCCCATTTTCGCGAATCCGCGTTCAATCCGTGATCGATGTGCACCGCGAGAATTTTCTCTGGCGTTCCAGATGTCGCCAGCGCATGCAGCATCGCAGTCGAATCGACGCCACCACTGAATGCGACCACCCAACGCTGCGGCGCGTGATCTGCGGTCAGCGCACGAAGACGCTCGAGAAGGTTACTGGAACTGAAGACCATCAAACCACCTGAACTACGCTTGCATGGTGAAGAGTTTAACCCGGAAATTTCCGGTTGCAGGAACTTACTATGCGGCGCCAGGTGGAATCAGGTGATTGTTGTTAGTGGCGTGTTCGATCAGTCGGGAACCCGGTCAACAGAACATCGCCCGGGTTGGCGCCGCCGCCGGGGCAAAATTCGAGCAGGGCAACCGACCTCCGGCCAGGGCATCCGACACCGCACAACTTACGGCTGAAAAATTCGGCTCAGCCTTCCTTGAACTGGCCAAACCCTGCAATGCGTTCCTGACGTTGTTCAATCAATTGGTCGGAATCCAGCCGATCCAGATCGGCCAGGTGCCTGATCAATGCATTGCGAATAACCTCGGCTGTCGCAGAAGGGTCACGATGTGCCGCCCCAAGCGGTTCGGGCAACACTTCATCGATCAGCCCGAATTCGCTCAGGCTGCTTGCCGTTATTTTCATTGCCTCGGCTGCTTCCTCCGCTTTATCAGCGCTCTTCCAGAGAATGGATGCGCAACCCTCGGGTGAAATGACGGAATAGATTCCATATTGCAACATCAACAGGCGGTCGCAGACACCGATCGCCAGCGCACCCCCGGAACCACCCTCACCAATAACAACACTGATGATTGGCGTTCTCAGTTTTGCCATCAGGAATAAACTGTAAGCAATCGCTTCGCTCTGACCACGCTCTTCCGCCCCCAGGCCTGGATAGGCGCCCGGCGTGTCGATAAAAGTCACGATCGGAAGCGAAAACTTTGCGGCCATCTTCATCAGCCTTTGAGCTTTGCGATAGCCTTCCGGTTTGGGCATTCCATAATTTCGTCGCACCCTTTCTTTTGTGTCGCGCCCCTTTTGGTGCCCGATGAACATGATCGGCCGGCCATCGATCCGGCCGATTCCACCGATAATCGCCGGGTCGTCCGCATACATGCGATCGCCGTGCAACTCCTGGAAATCGGGTGCGATAAGGCTGAGGTAGTCTGCTGTATAGGGTCGCATCGGATGTCGCGCGACCTGTGCGATTTGCCACGCACTCAGTTTTGAAAAGATGCTCTTGGTCAGTGACTCGCTCTTGGATTTCAGCCGAGCGATTTCCTCGCTGATGTTGATTTCAGAATCATCACCGACATAACGAAGCTCGTCGATTTTCGCTTCGAGCTCTGCGATTGGTTGTTCGAATTCGAGAAACTTGAGATCCATTCTTATCAGTTCGACCGCAAATCAAAAACAGCGCCAGTCTCCCGGTTTAACGGGGAACGGCCACGAAACTGGGACTCTACCTCATTTCCCGGCCAGGTGCGTAAAGCAATCGCACACTGTTCTGACCCAGTAGCTCCGTCAATTTGTCTCGCAGCTCACGACTGGGCCGCACGGTCCAGTCCGGACCCAGGTTCAGGCGCGCCGCTGCATCGCTGCCGACGTATTGCACTGCAACATCACAATGGCCTTCCCGATAGGGCAGTAGCACATCGTGCAGGCGATGCAACAGGTTCTGCCCCTGCCCGTTCGGCGCGAGGCTTAGAATCATTCCTTTCGCGCTGGTCTCGATGACCCGATCGAGATGCAGCACAGTCTTCGCGTTGACTTGCCACGCACCCATGAAGTCATCGAATCGCAGCGCGCCGGTAACCACGATAATTTCGTCCTTGCTTAACAGGTGACGAAATTCCTGGAACGCTTCTGCGAACAGGCTGACCTCGAGTCGTCCCGAGTCGTCGTCTAGCACAACGGTCACCCGGTTTCCGCGTTTACGCACATCCATTACAAGGCCTGCGACCGTTACTTCCCGTCGCGGCTGCCTGTAATTTCGTTCACCATTACTGGTTTGTGGCGGCGGTTCCGACGCTATATCTGCCAGCTTTCCATCGACCAGGTAGTATGCGTCCTGGCGCACGGCATCAAAGGGGTGCCCGGTGAGATAAAGCCCAAGCGCTTCTTTTTCATTGGCCAGAAATTCGCGCTCTGTCCACTCAGCCATCTTCTGCACCGGGCGGACTTCTTCATGAACGACCGGTTCGGCCAGCCCGAACATATCGTTCTGCCCGGCAGCCCTGGCTTTCGCTTCCTGGTCGGCACTCTTTAATGCCTCCGGCATCTCCTGCAACAGCTGGCGACGCGACAACCCGAAATCATCCATGGAGCCTGACTTGATCATCGCCTCCAGCGCACGCTTGTTGATCTTTTCGGTGTCTACGCGACGACAGAATTCTGTGAGACTCCTGTAATCGCCGGCCTTCCTCCGCTCTTCAATAATGGCTTCCACGACATTGCGCCCCACGCCCTTTATCGCACCGAGCCCGTACCGGATCGACTGATCGTCGGCAACGCTGAAATGGTATGCCGACTGGTTGACACTGGGCGCCAGGATCTTCAGGCCCAGCTTGCGACAATCGTCCTTGACCATTACCAGTCGATCCGTGTGGTCGAGGTCCGCGCTCATCGCCGCCGCCATGAATGCAGCTGGATAGTGCGCTTTCAGATAGGCAGTCTGGTACGACAACAAGGCATAAGCAGCTGAGTGAGACTTGTTAAATCCATAGCCTGCAAACTTCTCCATCAGGTCAAAAATGCGGGTTGCGGTTCTTTCCTCGACCCCCCTGCCAATTGACCCGCTCAGGAAAAACTCCCGTTGTTTGGCCATCTCTTCGGGTTTCTTCTTTCCCATCGCGCGGCGCAACAGATCGGCGCCACCGAGTGTGTATCCGGCAAGCACCTGGGCAATCTGCATGACCTGTTCCTGGTACAGGATTACGCCGTAAGTTGGCTCGAGAATCGATGTCAGATCCGGATGCAGGTAGTCGATATCCGCCTTGTTGACGTCGTGTTTGCGAGCGACGAAATCATCGACCATGCCAGACTGCAACGGTCCCGGGCGGAAAAGTGCAACCAGCGCCACCAGGTCATCGAACTGGTCGGGTTGCAGACGCTTGACCAGGTCGCGCATTCCTCGGGATTCCAGCTGGAAGACTGCTCGTGTCTTGCAGGCCTGCAACAACCGGAACGTCTTTCCGTCATCCATTGGAATGGTCGTAATATCGAGATTCCGCTCCGGGTTCGTTGCATTGATCGTTCTGACGGCCCAATCGATGATGGTCAGCGTCTTAAGGCCCAGAAAGTCGAATTTGACGAGACCGGCCGCCTCTACATCATCCTTGTCGAGCTGGGTAACGGTGTTTGCGCCGCCCTCTTCGCAGTACAACGGCGTGAAATCCGTCAACTTGTCGGGAGCGATCACCACTCCGCCCGCATGTTTGCCCGCGTTCCTGACCAGGCCTTCCAGGGACCGGGCGAGATCGATCAGCGCAGTGACATCCTCGTCTTCACGATACATTCGGGCGAGTTCATCTTCGTCCTCAAGCGCTTTCTCCAGCGTGATTCCGACTTCGAAAGGAACCTGTTTCGCGATGCGATCGACAAACCCGTATGGATGTCCCAGGACCCTGCCAACATCGCGGATAACCGCCTTTGCCGCCATTGTCCCGTAGGTGATGATCTGGGAGACGCGATCACGGCCGTAGCGTTCAGCCACGTATTCGATCACCCTGTCCCGGCCTTCCATGCAGAAGTCGATGTCGAAATCGGGCATCGACACTCGCTCGGGATTCAGGAATCGTTCGAACAGCAGGTCGTATTCGAGCGGGTCCAGATCGGTAATACCCAGCACAAAGGCCACCAGCGAACCCGCCCCGGATCCTCTGCCAGGGCCAACCGGAATCTCGTGCTCCTTAGCCCAGCGGATGAAATCGGCGACGATCAGGAAGTAGCCTGGAAATCCCATATCGCAGATGACCCTGAGTTCGTCATTGAGCCTCGCCCGGTACGGCGCACCCATGACATTGAATTTGTCCGCCGCAATGTCTTCCTTCAGCATTTTCCGCTGCAGGAACTTCTCGAGCCCTTTCTCGGACTCTGCTGTCAGGAACTCCTCTGTCGACTGGCCCGCCGGAACCGGAAACTCGGGCAGGAATGACTCACCCAGCCTCAGGTCCAGGTTGCAGCGGCGCGCAATTTCGACACTGTTGTCGATGGCCTCGGGGATGTCCTCAAACAAGGCAACCATCTCGGCGGCACTTTTCAGATACTGGTTTTCGCTGTAGTTTCGCGGCCTGTCAGGGTCGGCCAGAGTACGCCCCTGCTGAATACAGACCCTGGCCTCGTGGGCATGAAAGTCATCAGCATCGATAAAGCGAACATCATTGGTAGCGACAACCGGCACCGACTTCCGGGCCGCTATCTTGATTGCTGATTGCAGGTACGCTTCTTCCCCTGCGCGTCCCAGCCGGGTGACCTCCAGGTAATACCGGTCACCGAACAATGTTTTCCAGGAATCAACACGCTGTTCTGCGAGGTCAGGCTGTCCCGCCAGCAATGCCCTTCCGACGTCCCCGTACAGGCCACCCGACAAGGCAATGAGTCCCTGCGTCGAATCGACATCCAGCCACTCAGGATCGACAGACGGTACGCCGCGGTGCTGCCCCTCGATGTAAGAGCGGGTGACAAGCCGGGTGAGATTTCGATAGCCAACCAGGTTCTGGCAAAGGAGCAAAAGACTGAATGGCCGATCATCTTCCCCCGGACTCTGCAAATTCAGCTCGACACCGATCAGGGGTTTTACGCCGTGCGCAAATGCCTTGCGGTAAAACTTGACCAGCCCGAACAAGTTGCTCTGATCGGTCAGCGCAACGGCCGGCATTTCGAATTCACTGCAACGAGCCATCAACGATGGAATGCGAACCGTGCTGTCCACAATCGAGTACTCGGTATGCACATGCAGGTGGACGAATGATCTGGTCACGGAGTTAATTCAACTTCTTTTATTCTGTTGGCAGCGGGCACGCAGCAGGACCTTCATGATCGGCTGACTTGGTTCTAATTTCAATGCGTCAAAACATGGAAACCGGCTTGAACGATCGCCGATGCTGCGGACACGGACCCAGGCGGGTCAGGGAATCGCGGTGGGCTGGCGTGCCGTAGCCCTTGTGCTGCCTGAAGCCGTAGGCAGGGTAAATGGTATCAAAGCAGCGCATCATATGATCCCTGTGTACCTTGGCAATAATGGACGCTGCGCTGATCGCGGGAATTTTAGCGTCACCTCCAACAATAGCGCTGCCATCTATCTCCCGACCTGAAAAGTTCAGATCCGGCAGGCGGTTGCCATCCACCTCGACCAGCTCCGGGCGCAACCTGAGGCCCAGCAATGCTCGCCGCATTGCGAGGAACGTCGCCTGCAGGATATTGAGCCGGTCGATTTCGGCCGCATCCGCCCAGGCAACCGACCATGCCAGTGACCGGGCGGTAATTTGGACTGCCAGCGCTTCGCGATTACTTTCAGTAAGGGCCTTCGAATCCGCTAATCCCGGTATCGCATGCCGGTCGTCCAGAATAACGGCGGCCGCGACAACCGGTCCGGCCAGCGGGCCCCTTCCTGCCTCATCGACACCGGCAACCAGCCGACTTGAGCTCCCAAACAGTGAATGCTGATTCATCGTTGCCGGGTCACCAATGACATGACCGCTTCGGCAGCTCGCTCATCGGCACCGCACGCCAAATCGACGCGCAGCTTTGCAAAGCGTTCGGCTATGTGACCCCGCTTGTCCGGGTCATTCAACAGATCTCCAACAGCGCTCGCCAGCACTTCGGGGGATCCCTCGTTTTGCAGAAATTCAGGCACAAGCGGCGCGTCCAGCAGCAGATTAGGGAGCGTGAAATATGGAACCTTTACAAGATTCATTCCCGTGACGATCGCATAGGTTAGTGCCGCCAGTCGGTAGGCCGCGACCATTGGTTTTCCAAGCAACGCTGTCTGCAACGCTGCCGTTCCTGACGCGAGCAACACGACATCGGCTGACATGATCGCTCTCTCTGCCTCACCATCAGTCAACAGGAATCGATCTGCGATCCCTGCTTTTTCCAAATGCACCGAGAAACTGTCACGCAACCGCGGCGTCGCCATCGGTGCGATGAAAGACAGCGAGTCAGACTTCTTCGCAAGAATCGCACAGGCATCAGCAAAGACCGGCCCCAGTCGTGAGACTTCGCTATGTCGGCTGCCGGGAAGTACGGCAAGGACCTGCTGTGCATCGATTCCAAGATCGGATCGAACCCTTAAGGTATCCACGTCGGGCGGTGCGCGATCGGCGAGCGGATGTCCGACGAACCTGGCGGTAATGCCACGCTGGTCATAGAACGTTTTTTCGAACGGCAAAAGGCAAAGTACGATGTCGGCCGCCTTCGCAATGGTTTTTACCCGACCCTGACGCCACGCCCAGACAGACGGGCTGACGTAGTGAACTGTCTTGACCCCTCGTGAACGGAGTTTTCTCTCCAGGCCGAGATTAAAATCCGGTGCGTCGATACCGATGAATACGTCCGGCGGGTTTTCCGTCCACCGAGCGACGAGCGACCGCCGAAGTCGCAGCAGGCGCGGAATTTCCCGAAGCGGTTCGATAAGCCCCATCACTGCCAGGACTTCGGCCTGTTCGAGGGCTGTGCATCCCGCTGCCTGCATTTCAGGCCCGGCCACCCCTTCGAACTCGATATCCGGGTTTAATTGGCGCAAAGCCCGGATCAGGCCGGCACCCAGCAAGTCGCCGGAAGTCTCGCCAGCGACGAGGCAAATCCGCATTGCTATCTTATTATGCCGCGTTCGGACGACTTCAATGACTCGATGAAGATGCCCAGCTCCGGCTGCTCTGCGACGACGTGTTCCAATTCCCGGATTGCCTCATCAAGCTTGAGACCATTTCTATAAACGGTTCGGTAAGCATTCTTGATATTGCGAATTTGCTCCGGAGAGAAGCCACGGCGTTTCAGCCCTTCCGAGTTGATGCCTTTTGGACCTGGCGGCTGTCCACCTATCATCGTATAGGCCGGCACATCGCGGCTCGTGCCTGCATACATGCCCAGAAACGCATGCGCACCAACGCGGCAAAACTGGTGTGCCCCGGTAAACCCGGCAAAGATCGCATAGTCACCAACGTGCACATGGCCAGCCAGGGTCGCATTGTTTGCGAATATGCAATGGCTGCCAACACGGCAATCATGAGCTATATGGACGTAGGCCATGATCCAGTTGTCGTCGCCGAGCGTGGTGACGCCCTGGTCCTGAATCGTGCCTCGACTGATAGTGCAAAACTCGCGAATCGTATTGCCATCGCCGATTTCAAGCCTGGTCGGTTCATCGCGATATTTTTTATCCTGCGGGTCATCGCCGACCGAGGTGAACTGATAAATGTGGTTATTAACACCGATGCGCGTCGGACCATTGATAACCACATGGCTATCAAGTCGGCTGCCGGCACCAATTTCGACATTGTCACCAACGACCGTGTACGGTCCGATTTCCACGTCTCCGGCGATAACGGCCGAGTCGGAAATAATTGCAGTAGGATGAATGCTCAACGCACATCTCCTGGCGCGCACATAATATCCGCGGCAACCGCGATTTTTCCGTCAACAGTCGCCTTGCACTCGTAGAACCAGATACCGCGTTTTACACGTGCTACGTTAACCTGAATGACGAGTTGATCTCCCGGTAATACAGTGCGTCTGAATCTTGCATTATCGACACCGGCGAGAAAGAAAAGCGGCTTGGGCTCGACATCTATCATTGTCAGGTAGGAAAGTATTCCGCCCGCTTGGGCCATGGCTTCTATTACCAGCACTCCCGGCATGACCGGTTTACCTGGAAAATGGCCCTGGAAAAACGGTTCATTGTTTGTGATGTTCTTAAACGCAGTAATCGATTCTCCGACGACGCAGGAAGTAACCCTGTCTATCAAAAGAAACGGATAGCGGTGCGGTAACGCCTCCATAATATCTATAGCGTCAATTGATATGGTGTCACTCACAGATTTTTACCCGCCCTTTTTTCCAGCGTCGCGACTCGTTTAACCAGGTCACCGAGGCGTCGGAATCGAGCAACCTTTTTTTTCCACTCACTGTCTTTCTCACCTGGAAAACCGCCGGTGTAGAAACCCGGCTCGGTGATATCCTTCCAAATCTTCGTTGCACCACCGACGACAACGTCATCGCATATGCTGATATGTCCAACGAGGCCAGCCTGCCCGGCAATCATGCATCGCTGACCAATAGTTGCACTGCCCGCCACTCCGCACTGTGCCGCAAGTGCCGTGTGAGCCCCAATATTGACGTTATGGCCGATCTGGATGAGATTATCGAGCCTGACACCATCACCAATGACAGTATCATCCAGAGAACCGCGATCAATGCAGGTGTTCGCACCAACCTCCACATCATCGCCAATCAGTACACGTCCGATCTGCGGCACCTTGATCCAGCGGCCCCTGGACTTCGCATTTCCAAACCCGTCGGCACCGATCACAGCCCCGGAGTGAATGATGCAGCGACGGCCCACAATTACATCCTGCACCAGCGTGGCATTGGCAAGAATATGTGAGTGTTCTCCAATACTGCACCGGGGCCCGACGACAACACCCGGCGCAATGTACGCGCCGTTCCCGATGACGGTATCGTCCCCGACGATAACGTGCGCGGAAATCTCCGCACCAGGCGAAATTGATGCGGTTGGCGAGACATTCGCGGAGACGTGCACGCCGACCTGAAGCGGCGGTGGCGGATACAATTCCGCCGCGATTAACGCGTAGACAAGGTAGGGGTCATCGACAACCAGGGCAGGCACCGGGCAGTCTTTCGAGTCTTCGGCCGTTAACAAGACCGCCGCGGCACAAGTTTCTCGCAACTGTTTGCGGTAGGCTCGATTGGAAAAGAAACTTAATTGCCCGTCTCCCGCATTACCGAGAGTCGCCACACCGGAAACCGTGACAGCGGGATCACCAACAAGCTCGCAACCGAATTGCGCGGCCAGCTCTCCTAAACTTCTGGCCAACTTAGTCTCCCCCGTATGACCACTGCTCTTGCGGCGACTGGATTCCGGCAATTAAATCGCCCACCGCGTTGCATTGAAAACGGTTCACGTTCGCGCGAGACAAAACATAAACCATCGAGAAATCGGTGTGTGCCGACCGTTCCATGCGCATTTCGATACGGCTTATAACGCCGTATCGTTCCACAAGAGGCTTATCAGTATCAGTTGCCGGCTGCCTGGAAATTAGCTTCCATGGCTCTAAGCACATTCTCGGTAATGTTCACGGCCGAGCTGGCGAAGAGTACGCCATCACCGACCACGAGATCGTAACCGGACCCTTGTGCATAGTCCTGAACTTCCTTCAGCAAAGATCTCTGCAAATTTCCCAACTCTTCGTTACGGCGAAGATTCAGGTCCTCGCGAAACTCGGTCTGTAGTCGGGTAACTTCCCGCTGAAGGTCGCGCAGATCCTTCTCGGCATTCCGACGTTCTGTTTCACCCATAACGGCCAGGTCACGCTGAACTTTTTCGTTCAAATCCTGAAGTTCTGTTTGCTTGGCAACAATTTCGCGCTGACGAGGTTTGAATTCTTCATCAAGAGCAGCCATAGCAACTCGTGCCTGCGGAGCCTGCTCCATCAGCGCCGGAATATTAACGACGCCAATTTTCACCTCTTGAGCCTGCGCGGACATGCTGAGTGAAAAGATAAATACTAATCCCGCAACTGCTTTAACCAGGTTTGGTTTTACAACATTCATAAAAAATTCAATCCTTAAAACGCCTGACCAATGGAGAACTGGAATCGTTCGATCCTGTCTCCGTAATATCTGTCGTTACCCTTAAATTCGTTAAACGGCAACGCATAACTAAACCGGAACAATCCTAGTGGTGCCAACCATTGCACGGCGACACCTGCCGATGTTTTTAATTCGTCAAAATCCGGCTTGTATGTCATTGGACTGCCCAGCTTGTCCGTAAAACTGACTTCGCCGGTATTGAATACGTTGCCGACATCATAGAAAAAGCTGGCTCTAGCCTGACTGCTGAACTTTTCCGGCAGGGGGATTATAAGCTCTAGTTGACTTGCAACCAACACGTTACCGCCATAGGGATTGCCATAACTGTCCCTGGGGCCCATAAACGACTCTTTGTAGCCACGAATCGACTCCGGCCCACCGCCGTAGAACTGCTTGTAGGGCGGCAGTGCTGTTGTGTCGCCAAGGGCCTCTCCGTAACCCAGTTCCGCATTAATCCTCACGGTCCAGTCCCCAAACATCGGGATATACTTCGTATAATTGTAACGCGCAGTAAAGTACTCGACTTCGCTGCCCGGAATCGTATAACCAAGGAATACCTGCTGCCGGGAGCCCCGATCCGCAAATAATGCCCGGTTCCTGCTGTCATAAATCCAACCGGCAATCAGCTCGGTAGTCTGGAATTGGGTACCAAAAAACTCCACTCCATTAGAGGTTTCTGTTACGAATCGATTGCCATTGTTGGCGACCCATTCCTGTGCCTGGATTGTGCTTCGCGATGACGAGAGCAATTCTGCATTGTTGTATGCCAGCCCCAGGGAAAGACTCTGAAATTCGGTTATCGGCAACCCATACTCAAGCGACGCGCCATAACTCGTTGTCGAAAAGTCTGATGATGCGGAAGTGAACTGAGTAATATCGCGATAGTTCACGCCAGTAGTACGACTGACACCGTTCTTGGTGATGTACGGATCAGTATGAGACAAGGAGTAAAACGTCGAATATCGACCGGAATTGGCATTGAGCGCGACCCTCTCGCCGGAACCGAGGAAGTTGGTATGCACAATGCTGCCGTTAAGCATTAGCTTCTGGGCGTCCGAATACCCAAGGCCACCGCTGAACTGTCCAGGCATACGGTATTCGACGTCAAAATCAACATCCACGAGGTCGGGACTTCCATCAACCGGGATCGTCTCGACTTCGACAGCTTCAACATAAGGAAGGCGCTGCAAACGAACTTTTGATCGGTCAACCAGTCGATTCGAGAGGTATGCCCCCTCTGTCTGCCGCATTTCGCGCCGCAGAACCTCATCATCGATCTGATCAACACCATTGAAGTTAATGCGCCGTACGTAAACCCTGCTGGCCGGGTTTATGTAGAAAGTGACGGCAGCCTCTTTGGTCTCGTAGTCAAGTTCCGGAACCGGCTCAACTTCCGCATTAGCATATCCCTGTTCGCCGAGACGGAATTCCATGAATTCTGCGGATGTTGTCAATAACTGCAGATTGAATATCGAGCCGGGTTGGGCGATGACCATCGCACGAAGCACTTCTTCCAGCACCACCATTTCACCGACCAGCTTGATATCAGAAATAGTATATTTCTCACCTTCGTGAATACTGATCGTGACGTAAATGTCTTTGCGACTTGGCGAAATAGCGACCTGTGTTGACTCCACCCGGAAATCGGCATAGCCGCGGTCCATATAAAACGACCGAAGTTTCTCCAGGTCACCGCTTAGTGACTCTTTCGCATAACGGTCATCCTGCCTGAGCCAGGACAACCAATTGGCCGTATCGAGTTCAAAACCAGTTCGAATATCAGACTCATCAAAACTTTCGTTACCAATGATGTTGACCTGCCGGATCTTCGCACGATCGCCTTCCTTAACATCGATCTTGATGGCGACCGTATTATTCGGCCGTTCGGTCACTTCTGCTTTCACATCGACGGCATACTTGCCACGGTCGTAGTATTGTTCTGTCAGGAATTGTTGGACGTTATCGAGTACCGATCGGTCAAACGTCTTACCGCGAGCCAATCCGACATTACGAAGTGAATCCATCAGGTCTTCGGTTTTGATGTCCTTGTTTCCGTCAATCGTAAAGCTTTCAATGGATGGACGTTCCCTGACGACGACAACAAGCGTTTCGCCATCCCTGCGAATTTCTATGTCGTCAAACAATGCCTGGCCATAAAGCGCTTTTATTGCTTCCCGGACCCGCAACTCATCAACCGTATCCCCAATATTTATCGGCAGGTAGTTAAATACCGTACCCTCGGATATTCGCTGCAACCCCTCAACGCGCATATCACTAACGACAAAAGAGTTCTGCGCTAATCCAGCACCCGGAAATGCAAACAGCATACAGACTGCGGGCAAGAACAAACTTTTGAACGAGATGATTCGATGTAGCTGAGGTTTCATTTCTTGTGGGTTACCTTCCGGAGTCATTGCCTGATTAATTGAGAATTCTTGCGATATCATTGTAAAAAGCGAAACTCATTAACAGGAGCAACGCCACTATTCCCAACTGCTGGCCGATCAATTGTGCCCTTTCTGACAATGGACTGCCTTTAAGACCTTCAATGCCGTGATATACAATCTGGCCACCGTCCAATACCGGAACGGGGAGCAAATTGAGTACGCCGAGGCTGATGCTGACAAGCGCCAGAAATCGCATGAAAGAGTTGAATCCAGCCGATGCTGAACTACCCGCAAATTGTGCAATATTAATTGGACCGCTGATATTCTTGATCGAGACGTCGCCTGTGACCATTCGTCCGAGCATTCGCACGGTGAATCCGATGCCCGCCCAGGTTCGGTCAATGGATTGCGAGATCGAATCAAGTGGGCCGAACTGACGTATATACCAGTAATCCTCGGACACCCCGCCGCCACTTATGCCAAGCAAACCGATTTTTTCGCCATCACGATCCTGCGATCCAATCACTAGTTCGATGGTCCGGGTGCGTTCCCCGCGAACCAACTCAACCATCACTTCCTGATCAGCTCGCACCGATACGATTCGCTGCAGGTCTGAAAAATTCGAAATCGACTCGCCATCGATTTTCGTTATGCGATCTCCAATCTGTATGCCTGCCCCTTCCGCGGCTCCTCCTTCAGCCAGGTCAGCGACGATCGCTGGTGGCTGCCATGGCTGGAATCCAAGTCCGTCGAACAGGAC
>JAHEFD010000043.1:1898-25585 GCA_024640345.1 Woeseiaceae bacterium | reverse complement strand
CTGATCGAGATCACTGAGTGCCCCGTCTATTCGCTGCTGCATGGCAACCTTGTACGTACCGGGCGCGACCAGCACTCCGGCCGCGCTGCTGTTCTCATTACGTTCCGTCTCCGGCAGCCACGGATCGACGACCGGGTAGCGGAGGTCCCAGGCGACACGTTGAAAACCAGCCTTGGCCGGAGCCTCGATGTGCCTGATCACATTGCCATTCATATCCGTTACCGTGAAAACAATAGCCGGGTGATCTTCCATTGCTTCTGCATCGAGGCGGCCAATGTCCGCAAAAGCGACGTCCTGGTTGCTTTTTACGCGGGGCTTCTCGGCTTCATTGCGCTGGTCTTTCAGGCTTTTTCGCTCTTTCGCCAGGTAATAAGTGAATACAGCACCGAAAGGCGGGTTCGGTGATACGAAGTAGGCATCTCCCTGGCTGTCCACGCAGCCAGCAGTTTCACAGGAATGCGGGCGTTTGGGGATGTACCAGTGTGTACGTCGAACGGGGAAAAGCACGGAGCCGTTCTGAAGCAGGTCTGTCGTTATTTCCCGAAGCGGCGAATAGTCGTCGAGCACGTAAAAACTCCGCCCGAAGGTTGCGCCCACGAGGTCGTTTTCACGTTTCTGGATAGCGAGGTCCCGAAACGAAATATTGGGTACGCCGCCGGAGAGTTTCGTCCATGCACCACCGCCATCGACCGAAAAGAAAACGCCGTATTCCGTGGCAACAAATAACAAGTCTGCCTTGATGTGATCCTGGACGAGACGCCACAACACGTGCCGTGCAGGCAGGTTCGAAGAGATGCTGCGCCAGCTGCGGCCGCGGTTTTCACTTTTCAACACGTAGGGTGCATAGTCCCCTGACTTGTGGTCATCGACCACGACGTAAACGGTATCGGCGTCATGGAGGTCAGCTTTGATGTCATTGACGAAGTAGTTGTCGGGTACGCCAGGCAAGGAATCGACAGTACGCCAGGTGGTACCGCCATCTTCACTGATTTGCACCAGCCCATCGTCGGTTCCGGCATAAATCAGTCCGGCGACAATCGGCGACTCGGAAAGCGATGTGATGGTGTTGTACTGTGACATGGCGCCAAGGTCCCAGATGGAGTCAGCGCTCCAGCGCCTGCCCATCAGGGGTTGTTTAAGGCGGTCCTGGTTACGTGTCAGGTCACCGGAGATCGTCTGCCAGGAGTCGCCGCGGTCATTGCTTCGCCAGACGCGATAACTCGCGAAATACAAGGTCTCGGGATTATGCGGGCTGATCAGGATCGGTGCGTCCCAATTGAAGCGTTCTTCCGGTTCACCTGCAGCCGGTTGTGGCCTGATATACACACTTTCGCCGGTCGCCCTGTCGTAACGAGTCAGGTTACCCTCCTGCCAGTTGGCGTAAATGATGTTCGGATTGCTGGGGTCTGCAGCAGACTGGTGTCCGTCGGCACCGAGAGTCAGGTACCAGTCGGAGTTGCGAATACCGACGTTGTTGTCGGTGCGATGGGGTCCGCCGAGGCTCGAGTTGTCCTGCGTCCCTCCGTAGACGTTGTAGAACGGCTCGTCATAGTCAACCGCAACTTTGTAGAACTGCGAGATCGGCATGTTGGCCATGAAGCGCCACGTTTTTCCGGTATCGAGGCTCTCGTAAACACCGCCATCATTGCCGACGAGCAGGTAGTCTTTATCGCGCGGATGAAACGCCATCGCGTGATGGTCGACGTGCTTGGTTTCCGATGGCATTGTCTCGAAGTCCTTGCCGCCGTTATGCGTCACCTGAAGACGGACGTCCATCTGGTAGACCCGGTCGAAGTGGTGTGGGTCAGCGAATATTTCCTGGTAGTAGTGGGGACCCGTACCGCCAGAAATATAGTCGTTCTGTTTTTCCCAGGACTCTCCGCCATTCTCAGAGCGATAGAACCCGCCTTGCCGGTGCGCAAGTTCAATCGTCGCGTAGACCACGTCCGGATTTTGCGGCGAAACCGCAAAGCCGATATGACCCATGTCTTCCTCTGGCAAACCCTCTGTCAATTCACGCCATGTTGCGCCGCCGTCAGTTGATTTGTGTATCCCGGATCCCGGGCCGCCATCAATCAGCACTGCGACGTTTCTGAGGCGTTGCCACGATACGGCGTAGACGGTGTCCGGATTACGCGGATCAAGGTGAACTTCCGACACTCCGGTATATTCGTCGTCGACGGCCGTATTACCGAGACCATTACCCAGGAGTTTCTTCCATGTCGCGCCGCCGTCAGTAGTCTTGTACAGCCCGCGCTCACCGCCACCCGACCACAGCGGGCCTTGCGCGGCGACGTAGATGACATTCGAGTCGCGCGGATCAACTCGAATCATGCCGATGTGCTCGGAGCCCTTCAGACCGACGTTTTCCCAGGTTGTGCCGCCGTCCCGACTGCGAAATACGCCCGATCCATAAGCAATGTGCCGACCAGCATCATTTTCACCGGTACCCACCCAGATCGTTTCCGGATTATTGGGGTCGAGTGTGATGCAGCCGATTGAGTAGGAGTCCTGATCGTCGAAAATCGTCGTCCAGGTCGTGCCGCCATTTTTCGTTTTGAATATGCCGCCACTGGCAACACCGACATACCAGGTGCTGGGGTTGTCTGGATCAACAGCGATATCTGAAATACGGCCCGCCATCATGGCAGGTCCGATGCTGCGCATCTCGAGCCCGGCGAAGGTCGACTCGTTGAACCCCGGGGCTGACTCCTCGTCGGCAGCAAGCGCGACCGAGGAAAAGAGTAAAAAAACGAAGCTGAATAAGGTGGCAAGTTTCATTGTAGTCCCCGAATAGATCCGCCCTGTACCTGCCTAAACTATAGCAAACAGGACGCCGTCCACGTTGACGGTCAATGGCTCAGCGACTAACTTCAAATGATGTGGCGCACGAAATCCGTCGAGGACTACCTCTCTGACGCCAGGTCGACAGCGGGGATATGCTGGCTATATATCGGAAGCAAAGCGCGCTGATACCCGGCAAAGGCCGCGTGACAAGGACATGCCGATGATCAGGAGTGGCACAGGCCTGCACGACGGGTATCGCAGTTGAGAATTACCAGCTGCCGATTGATTACCTTGGTAAGGAGAAGATTTGTGAGTATGGGTCGACTTTTCGTGCTGTCCTGCATGTTTGCCTTTCCACCTGTTTTAGAAGCGCAAACGCCCGGCGCCTACCTCGGCGATCTTAGCTGGCCGGAAGCAGAAGAACGTTTTATGAAATCCCCAATCGTCATCGTGCCTTTCGGCGCCGGTGCAAAAGAGCATGGGCCGCACCTGCCGATGAATGCCGATCGGGTCGTCATGGATTACCTGGTTCAAGCTGCCATCGAGTCCAGCGACGTAATTGTCGCACCGCCGATTCTTCATGGATGGTTTCCGGCATTTCGTGATTTTCCAGGCACGGAGGTTGCAGACCCGTTGGTGTTTCAGAGCTACGTTCAGCAAGTCGGGAT
The DNA here is from genome assembly GCA_024640345.1 of Woeseiaceae bacterium. GTDB lineage: Bacteria > Pseudomonadota > Gammaproteobacteria > Steroidobacterales > Woeseiaceae > SZUA-117. The sequence continues at coordinate 22,130 of JAHEFD010000043.1, read as the reverse complement.
GTCGCTTGCGAATCAGGGAGCGCAACGCATCGTCTTTCTGAATACAGGGATTTCAAAGGCGACCGGGTTGCCAATCTCGATCGCTGCCCGCGAAATTCGGGTGCAAACCGGGGTGCCAACACTGGTGGTCTCCTGGGACGACCTTGAAACTGACGAAATCGCAGCGCTCCAGGAACAGGAAGTCGGCGGTCACGGCGACGAAATAGAGACATCGATCAACCTTTATCTTCAATCTGAACTGGTCAACATGGACCTCGCGGTTCGGGATTATGGTGATCGCGTGGAGAAGAATTACGGCGGCTACCAGCCGGGCAGACTGACCAGGGACAAATCCGATCCGGCATATTCTGTGTCCGGGATTTTTGGTGACGCAACGCTTGCGACCGCCGAAAAAGGGCGCCTGGCACTCGATGTGCTGACCCGGGAATGGATCAGGGCGTTGGAAGGGTTTGCGAACGTGCCACTGAAGCGCGCTGATTGACTATTCCGTCGGACTAGGTTCAAGCGCCTGATTCGCGAGTCGTCGTAAGGCACCACCTTGTCGTCGCGATCGATGTGCTCGTCGGAGGTCCATTCGATTGACGGTCGGTGCCGGCGCGTACGTTCATGTTCGATTGCGAGATGAGTTGCTTTCAGGCTTGGCAGGCAGATACTTGTCGCCGTGACAGGCTTGAAGGGTATGTCAATTATGGATGCTTTTGATCGGCCGAAATGGATGGATCGATTAGCGCCGCGGCTATTGCTCTCGGTGGTTCCTGTACCGCTGGGTACGGCGCTGGCCGGATTCATCGGCTATGACAGTTGTTGGGGCAGCGATTCTTTGTTCTGCATTTATTACTGGTATCCGCCGTTCATTGACATTCTCTTTGCACTGTTGGTGCTCGCGCCCTTAATAACGACCTGGCGGTTTGCGACAATTCGCATAATTGCGTTGATCGCTGTGAGCGTGTCAGTGCACTTGCTGGCGGTCGGCCAACTTGTGAACACTCGCGGGTCCCTGGAGATTCCTGGATTAGACAGCATTTTCCTGAATGTCGTGCCAATCGCCATGGTCGCAAGCCTGGTTATGGCGGGACTGTCGGTGCTCATTGCAGGCGCATCAGTAAACAGACGCCTGCTGATCTATGCGGTCGTGGCGGCATTGCCCGCGGCCGGAGTGTTTCTGGTTCTGGATGCCTGGGAACCTTCCCAGGTGGTCTACGATTACCTGGGTATATCGGGCCCAACATGGCTGGTTTGGCATGCCTCGCTTTGCGCGGCAATGTTCCTCGGTTTGAAGCAGCGCAGCGAAGACGAGATCGTTGCAGGATAGCCGGGAATTTCCCGATTATTGCAGGCGTTGTACCGCTTCGAGTGACTGCTTAACATTCTCCATCGGGGAAAGCCCGCCAATCGTTTCGGAGACCTTGCCGTCCGGCGTCACAATAAACGTCGTTCTTTCGGCAAACCCGTGACCGATCTCAACGCCACGCGTATCTGTCGCACCCTCGCGGACTTCGCGAACCGAGATGCCGTACTTTTCGGCAATTTCCCCGGACTCATCGGAGGCCACCGCAAGCTTGCCGGCGCAATAGTCCGGATCCGCGGAGAAGTCGTTAAGCCGCTCGATACTATCGAGCGACACGCCAACCACGCTCGCGCCTGCGGCGGTAAACTTATCCATGTTTACAGCAAACTCATGCGCCTGGATATTGCATCCCTGCGTGTACGCTGATGGATAGAAGTAGACAACGACCGGGCCCTTGTCTAGCGCAGCACGTAGCGAAAAATCGAAAGGATTCCCAGCCAGCGATGCTTTCGCATCGAAAATCGGTGCGGTATCACCGGCTTCAAGTGCCGCCAGTGCGGGCAGAGCGACGATTGTGGAGCCGAGGAGAGCAAGGAGGACGTTTTTCATAATTTGACCACTAGGGTTGATTTAAAGAGAGCCGAATGCTCAATACATATTCTGGCGACCTCACCGAATATGTGCAAGCTTCGCCGGCGGTCGCCTGAAAGTCTCGGTGTCGGACCTGAAGGCAGACCAATCGCCCGATGCTTTGCCAGTCTTGTACGTCGTGTGGCGATACCATATTGAGGTTTCGTGATGAAAAGAGTTCAATTGATCTCGGCGGTTTTCTGGTGACCTGTTCGATTATTCTCTGGAGGTGGCAATGAACAAACTGGCTTATTGTCGAATTTCGGCAGTGCTCTTCATGATTGTTGCGCTTGCACACTTGACCAGGTTGATGACCGGGTGGCCGATTCAGGTCAACGGCGTAACAATTCCGTTAGTCCTGTCATTGTTCGGATTTATTGTCCCCGGGGGGCTGGCTTTCTGGGGGCTTCGGGAAAGCCGCGGCGGCAGCTGACTGTTAACGATTCGGATCCGATTCAGCCGTTTCTATAGATGTAGCTGTATCCATTGATGGCCGGAACACCGCCGAGGTGCGCGTAAAGCACCCTGGAACCTCGCGGAAAGAATCCTTTCCTGACGAGATCTATCATGCCCTGCATCGATTTACCCTCGTACACCGGGTCGGTCATCATGCCTTCCAGTCGGGCACAAAGACGAATCGCATCATTGGTTTCTTCCGAGGGGACACCATAGACGGGATAGGCATAGTCGGTCTTCAGTACAACGTCGCTGGCAGAAATTTCCTTGCCAAGCTCGATTAGATTGGCTGTTTTCTGTGCTATATCAAGTACTTGGGCATGCGTCTGCTCCGGTGTACAGGACGCATCAATGCCAATAACGTTTTGTGCGCGACCATCTTTCGCGAACCCTACCACCATGCCCGCATGTGTCGAACCGGTTACGGTACAAACGACGATATAGTCAAAACTGAAACCAAGCGTTGCCTCCTGTGCACGAACTTCTTCAGCAAAGCCGACGAAACCAAGCCCGCCGAACTTGTGTACCGATGCGCCGGCCGGAATCGGGTAGGGTTTACCACCTTTGTTTTTGACATCCTCCAGGGCGCGTTCCCATGATTCGCGAATACCGATGTCGAAACCCTCGTCGACGAGTTCGATTTCCGCGCCCATTACGCGCGACATGAGAATGTTGCCGACACGATCGTAAACCGCGTCCTGGAATGGCACCCAGCTTTCCTGGACCAGGCGACACTTCATGCCAATCTTCGCGGCAACAGCCGCGACCTGCCGCGTATGATTGGACTGGACACCACCGATAGTCACCAGCGTGTCGGCTCCGGCAGCGATCGCGTCAGGCACGATGTATTCGAGTTTGCGAATTTTGTTGCCGCCAAACGCGAGCCCCGAATTGCAATCTTCGCGTTTTGCGTAGAGTTCCACGTCGCCTCCCAGGTATTCGGAAAGGCGGCCGAGATGCTCGATCGGCGTGGGACCGAAGGTCAGGGGGTATCGTTCGAATTTTCCAAGCATGATTAACTACTCCGGGAACACGGACGCGGCATCGAACACAGGGCCATCGACGCATACCCGCTTCATTGCCGTGCCATCCGCTGTCTTTACCGGTACTGCGCAACCTGCGCAACCGCCGACTGCGCAAGCCATGAATTCCTCGAGTGAAACCTGGCACGGGAGTTCAAATTCCCGGGCGAGCGCGGCAACGGCTTTCAACATGGGCGTCGGTCCGCAGGAAAAGACTTCAACTTTCCGCAATTCCGTTTTCGGCAGCGTCTTTAGCCACTCGCGTGCAAGGTCGGTAACGTAGCCATCGAAGCAACCTTCGTAGCCCTGCAGGCTGGCCAGTCGTGCTGGAATATTCCAGCTTTCGACCAGTGGCATCGTTGAATTCACGTCATCGGCAAGCCACGATGTTGGGATCTTTGATTTCGCGGACTCAAAGGGAAACGGAATTTCTGATCCCATGATGACCAGCGGTTGCCACGGGCGTTTGTCCTCATTGAGCGTTTCCGCAAGGAAGATCATTGGCGGAATTCCAACGCCGCCGCCGATTAACAATGTTCGCGGGCGCTCCGGAGTTGGCACGAATCCGTGGCCGATCGGGCCAATCACACTGACCTTATCGCCAATCTTCCTGTTGCCCAGTGCGCGGAGCCCTTCGCCGACGATCTTGAACAATATTTCGATCCAGCCTTCGCTTGCATCGGCGCGCATGATTGATAGCGGCCGGCGCATCGGAATCGATTCGTCACACTGGATGTGTGCGAAGCTGCCTGCGGTGGCTCGCGCCGCGCACTTTGGCGCGTCGAGACGCATGATGAACTGGTCGCCCGGATATTCCCGAATGTCTGCGACCAGCGCGTCTTCCACGAAAATCGTGTTGCGGTTTTGTTGCGCCTTATTAATCGCCGTCACCGGGCGTCCAGAGTGTTGATCACGGTTGAGAGCACTGCCATTCGCACGGCAACGCCGTTACTCACCTGCCTGGTAATGACGGACGAGGTGCTATCGGCGAGTTTAGATTCGATTTCTATACCTCGATTCATCGGTCCGGGATGCATGACGATTGCATCTCGTGCGGCCAGTTTCATGCGCGCATGACTAATACCGTAAGTAGCGAAATATTCGTCTATCCCGGGAATGCCATCGAGGTTGTCTATTCGTTCACGTTGTATGCGAAGTGCCATCACAACATCAGCGTCCCTCAAGCCGTCTTCGAGGTTGTGCAGGATCTTCGCCTCGGCTGGTACGGTTTGAGGCATCGGGGCAAGTGCAGGCGGAGAAATCAGCCGCAACTCGCCGACTCCCAGCGTCACCAGTGCTTCAGATGCCGACCTTGCCACTCGCGAGTGCGCAATATCACCGACAATCGCTACTGTCAGGCCCTCGATTCGACCTTTGTGCTGTCGAATGGTCAGCATGTCGAGTAATGCCTGGGTGGGATGAGCAACATCCGATTCACCGGCATTCAAAATACTGACGTAGTTATTTGCGTGGCGGGCAATATGGCCGGGTATCCCCGAATCGGCATCACGGACAACAAATACGTCGACCTGCATGGCCTCCAGCGTATAAATCATGTCCAGGATGCTCTCGCCTTTCTTCCTCGACGAGGTGTTGACGTCAAGATTAAGTACGTCGGCACCGAGACGCTGGGCGGCCAGATCAAACGAGGCCCTGGTTCGCGTGCTTGGCTCGAAAAAAAGATTGGCTACGGTCCTGCCCTTCAAGGCGCGGGATCTCGCCGCCGGCTGGCCGGGCTCGCTGACAAATTTCTGCGAACGATCCAGGAGCTCAGTTATTTGTTCGCGACTCAGTCCGCGCATCGTCAACAAATGGCGAAGCTCGCCGTTTTCCGCAAGCTGTAGCTCGCTTTCATCCGGCACGTTGGCTGATTTGAGGGGTTCTGTAAGTGACATGGCGCCGGCATTCTACTCTTATTGGTGTTCTTTTTTCAGCCAGCGTTCGGCGATGAGCATCGCCGCGCCGGAATCAATCATTTCCTTGCTGATTCGGCCTTTTAGCCCGGCGGCCCGCTGTGATCTGAGGATCTCCTCAATCTCGACGGACGTATAGCGCTCATCAACTATCTCAATTGGTAGCTCGAACCTGCGGAGATCGTCAATGAACGCATCGACCACATCGGCAAGATCCGAGGGCGAGCCATCGGCATGGGCAGGCATGCCAACGATCAGGCGGTCCGGCCGCCACTCTTTAACGAGGGATTCAATCTTTTGCCAGTCGGGGCCATTTTGGCCGTTCCCCGCAACGGCAAGCGGGCTTGCAGAAGAAGTTACCTGCTGGCCGACCGCAACGCCAATGCGTCGCCGGCCGAAGTCAAAAGCCATTATGGTTTCAGGCGTGCCCGACATCCTGGGACATCTTGTGAATATCAATTCCGATACTTCTGGCAGCGAAGCTCCACCGATCAGCGAATGGTACGTCGAAAATCACATCCGGGCTGGCGGGCACCGTAAGCCAGGCATTGTTGAGCATTTCCTCTTCCAGCTGGCCGGTATCCCAGCCGGCATAGCCGAGTGCTACCAAAGACTTTTCAGGACCGGACCCGGTTGCCAGTGCATCGATGACATCGCGCGACAAGGTTAGCTGAACTTCCGGCGATACTGCGATGGTGCTTTCGTAAGAAACACCGGAACTGTGCAGGACAAAACCTCGTTCAGAAGCGACCGGGCCGCCGATCAGGACTGGCTGGTCGGCCAGAGCACCGTCGTATCCGTCCAGGTCCAGTTGTTTGAAAAGGCCACCAAGATTCATGACCATCGGACGATTTATGATGATGCCGAGCGCGCCGTCGCTGTTGTGTTCACAAACGAGGGTCACGGTGGTCGAGAAATTAGGATCGGCCATACCAGGCATGGCGATCAACAGCTGGTTGCTTAGCGAATCCCTGAGATCCATGCGTCGATTATTGCATAACGGGCATAACAGGCATAACAGCATGCGACTCTAGCCCAAATTGTTGCTGGATTAATTGCTGCGGGCGGTCGCCTGCACATCGAGATGATTGAACTGCCATTTGTAGGCGAAGCGCAGTTGGTCGTAATCGACCCTGATGGCTTCGGGAAACGGATCGAATGGTGCTGCCCGACGCAAGATACTCAGCGCAATCTGGTCCAGCGCCTTGGATCCCGACGAGCGCCGAACGAGGACCTGCTGCAGTTGTCCAGAGGCGTTGATCGTTACTTCAAGGGTCGGACTGCCGGTGATGCCATCGACCATTGCCTCGTCCGGGAAATACTTGATTCCAATTGTTTCGATCTTGGTTTTCCAGGTGCTGAGGTAGCCGGCAATTTTGGATTCTTTCGTATCGACGCTGGTAACGAGTTCGCGCGGATTATCGTCGCGAATCGCCAGATCGGTCACCTCGTCCTGCGGCAGGGGCATCGTCAGCTGAATACCGGCTTCGAGGTTGGCCGCAGTCGAGTCCTCCGGCGAGGGCTCTTCGCGCGGGTTATCCGCCACGTTGAATTCCTGCTCGGCCCGTGCACTGAGTACCTGGTCTGCAAATATCTCGGCCTCCGAGAGTTCTTCGAGACTGTCGCCGGTTTCCGTGCCAATGTTGTCTACCGGAACGACGCTCTCGGCCCTGGCGCGCGGACGAGCCTGTTCCTGCGTGTTGCCAGCGCCTTCCTGGCTGGCTTGCGCAAGGTATTCGGCCCGATCGGGCACGAGCACGTTAGTGTCCGGGTCCGCGACGATTGTTACTTCAAGTGAAATCGCGTCCCTGAATTCATCGCCAAGTACCGCGTTGAAGGTCACACCGATAATGAGAATGCCGTGAATCAACGCGGCCAGGAACAGCATAGGGGGCAGCCGATCAGGGATCGGTGGAGTGACGAGCACCATGTCAGCGATCGAGCCCTTGTCGATCGAACTCACGGCCCCGGATTTTGCAGTTTTTTTAGCTATATCAGCCACTACCCAAGCAGACGATGCGCCAAAACCCCGTGTTTCCGTATTGTGGCACAGGAAATCAATGATTTGTCCAGTTTACCTCTACCAACCAGGCAGCAATGAGACCCAGGTCACCCGGGCGTATAACAATGCAGGCCGCATAAGGCCTGAAATAACCATAATCCGGGGCAGCTTTCTATCGGGCAGATGCCTGGCCAAGCCGGGCCTCAATGGCGTCGAACAGCGTGCCGGCGATGTTCAGGTCAAACGCGCGGTCCAGCTCGCGGATTCCTGTCGGGCTGGTGACATTGATTTCGGTGAGGTAATCGCCGATGACGTCAATGCCCGCGAAAATGACACCGCGTTCCCTGAGAACCGGTCCTACCTCGCCACAAATCCATTCGTCCCGCTTCGTGAGTTTGCGGGCCTCGCCGGTTGCGCCCATGACCAGGTTGCCGCGATTGTCATCGGCCGAGGGGATACGCGCCAGTGCGCAGGGGATGGCTTCTCCGTCGACCAGCAAAATTCGTTTGTCGCCGTCGCTGATTTCGGGAATAAATACCTGGGCCATCGCAAACCGGCTGCCATAGTCGGTTAATGTTTCGAAAATGACGTTGGCATTGTTGTCGCCTTTTGCAACGACAAAAATGGATTTGCCACCCATCCCGTCCAGGGGCTTGACGACGATCCGGCCGTGTTCGGCCAGGAAGCCCTTCATTTCCTTCATGGAACGGGTGATCAGCGTCAGCGGGGCGCATTGCGGAAACCACGCCGTATACGCTTTCTCGTTCATGTCGCGCAGGCTTTGCGGTTTGTTGACGATCAGGGCACCCGCTTCTTCAGCGCGCTCCAGGATGTAGCTCGTGTAGATGTATTCCATGTCGAACGGCGGGTCCTTGCGCATCAGGATGACATCGAGGTCCCCCAGGCGAAGATCCTGAATCTCGCCAATAGTGAACCAGTCCTCCTTGTCATCCCGCACACTGAGCAGCCTCGCATGCGCCAGCGCCTCCCCGGCGACCATCTTCAGGTCGGCCTGCAACATGTAGTTAATCTCGGCGCCTCGGCGTTCGGCCTCGAGCAGCATCGCTAACGAGCTGTCCTTAACGGGCTTGATCGTCTGAATCGGGTCCATTACGACCCCAACGCGAAGCTTTCTGGCTGACATAGTCTGGTTCCTGCAAACGGTTGGAATTAAGGGCGGCTTACTATACCGCGGCAAAAAGATACCCAACACTCGAAAACGCGCTGGTGCGGACATTATTTCCTAAAGACCAGGGAAGGCGGGGTCCGGCGGCGGTTGCCGATACGCTTTTCAGAGACTCCCGCCACCCGGGACAGGCAGCACATTGGGACCGATTTCATGTCCGCCCGGTTGCCGGTTCGCGATGCGCTCTCCGCTGCTGTTTGACACCACCAATCCGAGCCGTGCCGCCGGTCGTAGCGGCATTTTGGTCAATATGGTACAAGTCCTCTTGCTCGGCAGAGATTATGGAAACTTATTCGTGATTTGGGCCTGCCGGGGTCTGCGCTTTGTGCTTGGCGCTTATAATCATTGGGGACGCGAACGCGAGCGTTCGCAACTGGGCGAGGATAACCATTGTCAGATAATGCTTCTCGAGGTCTTAACGGTCTCAAAATCCTGGTTATAGATGACAGCAAGACGATTCGCCGCACGGCGGAGACTCTGTTGTCCAAGGAAGGCTGCCAGGTATTTACGGCAATTGACGGATTCGATGCGCTCTCGAAGATAGCCGATCACCAGCCGGACCTGATTTTCGTGGATATCATGATGCCTCGGCTCGATGGTTATCAGACCTGTTCGCTGATCAAGCACAATAAAGTTTTCAAAGAAACTCCGGTCATCATGCTGTCCAGCAAGGACGGTTTGTTTGACCGTGCTCGCGGTCGCATTGTTGGCTCCGAGCAATACCTGACCAAGCCTTTCACCAAAGATGAATTGCTTGGCGCAATTTCCAGCCAGATCAATTGAGGACTTTTTCATGGCCGTTGTCCTGATTATCGATGATTCACCAACCGAGCTTCACCTGTTTCAGGGAATGCTCGAAAAAAGCGGTTTTGAAACGCTCGTTGCAGACAGTGGCGAGGACGGCATAAGACAAGCCAGTACCGCACGCCCGGATTGCATCCTGATGGACGTCATCATGCCTGGCATGAACGGATTCCAGGCTACGCGAAAGCTGACGCAGGATCCCCGCACTTCGGATATCCCGGTCATCATGATTACGACAAAAGATCAGGAGACCGACAAGATCTGGGGTATGCGGCAGGGAGCCGTCGAATACATCGTCAAACCGGTTGGACAAAAAGACCTCGTCGCCAAGATCAATTCGGTGATGGCGGACTGAATGAGCACGTCTTCTAACCTGGCGGAACTGGTCGAGCAACCATTCGAACTGCTGCGGGAAATTGAACGCCGCAGCCGGGTGGCGATTGCGGGCAAGAGCACCAGTGAAATTGAAGATGAGTGGGTTGGAATCGGATTTCGTATTGGCCAGGAAAATTTTGTGGCACAACGCGATCAGGTTCGCGAGGTATTGATGCTGCCGGACACGATGACCCGGGTGCCTGGAGCCAGCCGCTGGATGCTGGGCATCGCGAATCTCCGTGGGCATTTATTACCCCTGATCGATTTGAAGATGTTTCTGGGCAGTGGCCGGACATCACTGCGCAGGGTCACGCGTGTGATTTCTGTCAACCACCGGGAAATACCGGCCGGCCTCGTCGTTGACGAGGTACAGGGCTTCCGGCGCTTCTCCGACAGCGAATTCGTCGAGCAGTGGCCGCAGACCGCTGTTCGATGCGATCGATATGTCGATGGCGCCTATGAGCGTGGCGGGGATATTTGGCCCGTTTTCAATCTTTACGACCTGCTCGAAAGCAGTTCCTTTTTACAGGCTGCCGCGGAATAAAGTGGCACTTCCGGAAATCTGACCTAAATGTTGCGTAGTCATGGCACAAATTACTGACAAATCATCCGCCTTCACCGTCCTCGCGTCTGCGTTGGCGGTGTCACTCATTGCGGCTGCCGCCGTCGTGTTCCTGCAATCGGGAACCAGCGGCACCAGCGATGGCAGTGCGCCGGCACTCGCCGCAATATCGCAGGCAATTCCCCTGCAGGCAGCCAGCGCGCTCGCGGGCGATGAGGGCGGCTTCGACCGTCTTCAGGCAGGCGTCAACCGACTCTCCTCGCTACGGCAAGGTACTTCTTCATTGGCTTTGCCGGGCGCTGCCGGGGCCTGGGACGACCTTGAACGACATGCCAGGGTCGTCATGGATCACCGCGGTGATATCGAGGTGGTCCTCGGCGCGGCAGAGCTTGTGAACGAGCGGATGCCAAGGATGTTAAGTGCATCCGACGCGCTACTTGATCGGACCGGGGCAACCGCTGTCGTCCAGGAATTCCAGCGGCGAGGTGCCGCGATTCAGGCCGCGCTTTTCGGCCTTGCTGGAAGTGACAATGTTGCGGCTGTTGCGCAGTCAATTGCAGACAATATGGCTTATTTGCGCTCGGTAACGGATGCGCTTTCCGGTCAGAGCTCGACGCTGGATGTTTCTGCACTGGACGATACGACACGTGAAGTAGCACTCATGCCGGTCGTCAGCGAGCTGGTCGATATCGAATCACAGGTTGGTGCCGCCGTCGCCGCGGCAGCAAATCTCGGCGATTTGAATGGCAGTGTCGCCGGTCTCAACAGTGTTGCCTCGACTTTGCTGGCTGGCGCTTTCTCGTCGTCCGGCTCGGGTGCCGGCGGCATATTGGCAAACCCCTACGTGCCGCTTGGTCTCCTGGTCGTGGCGCTCCTGCTGGTCGTCGGGCTTGTAGTACTGCACTCGAAGGCGTCGGTGTTCAAGCGGACGTCGCGCGAGCAATCAGAACAGAACGAACGCAATCAGCAGGCGATACTTCGTTTGCTTGATGAACTTGGCAGCCTTGCTGATGGCGACCTTACCGTCGAGGCGACCGTCACGGAAGATATTACCGGCGCAATTGCTGACTCCATTAACTATGCAATCGAAAAACTGCGTGAGCTGGTTGCGACCATTAACGAAACGGCCATCATGGTTGATTCAGCAGCCAAAACGACCGCGAGTACCGCGGTTCACATGGCACGGGCCGCCGATACACAAACGAAGGAAATTTCGGCTGCGACAGAGTCCATCGTATCGATGGCCGGATCCATCGAGGAAGTTTCCGGCAATGCCGAGCGGTCCTCCGATGTGGCACGACATTCAGTAGAAGTGGCGCACAAAGGTGGCGAAGCGGTGCGCAGAACAATTGATGGAATGAATGCAATTCGGGAAACGATCCAGGAAACATCCAAGCGCATCAAGCGACTGGGCGAGAGCTCACAGGAGATCGGTAACATCGTGGAACTGATCAATGACATAGCCGAGCAGACCAATATTCTTGCGCTGAATGCATCGATCCAGGCATCGATGGCCGGTGAAGCCGGTCGCGGTTTTGCGGTCGTCGCGGACGAGGTGCAACGACTTGCGGAGCGTTCTACGAACGCGACGAAGCAGATCGAGGTACTGGTAAGAACGATTCAGGCCGATACCAACGAGGCGGTTGTTTCGATGGAACGCAGTACTACTGACGTTGTCGGTGGAGCCCTGCTTGCCGAAAATGCAGGCGCGGCGCTCGACGAAATTGAACAGGTTTCCAACCAGATCGCGAACCTGGTGCAGAATATCTCCGGTTCGGCGCGGCAGCAGGCAGGATCGGCCGCCGACGTGACCAGAAGAACGACCAAGCTGAAAGAAATCAGCGACCAGACCGGCAGGGCCACGACCGCGACTGCCGCATCGATCTCCAAGCTATCCGAACTGGCATCCCAGCTGCGGCAAACCGTTGCGGGCTTTACCTTGCCAAGCTCGGCATTGCAGCGTAGTCCGCTTTCAACAGCGTCGGGTAATGCGCCGGCACCCACTCTCAAAGCGCAGGGAAAAGCAGCGGGTTAAGCCCGCCAGGCGCGCCAGGTTCAAATGACCAGTAACTCGGGTATCCAGGAACAGCCGAATTTCGACAATCCAGTCGAGGCGGCAGCGAATGCGCTCGCAGTCGTCAGCCAGGAGTTGATGGAGACGATTCGTAACGCGCACCTCGCACTGGAGGACTGTGTTGACGGTCGCGGCGGTTCCGCCGCACTGGTTCGGTCAGGACAGCTTCTGCACCAGGTGGGTGGCGCCTTAAAACTGACCGAGACCTACGGTGCCGCATTGCTGGCCGAGGAAATGGAAGCGGTTTGTGCCTATCTGGCGAGCCTGCGAGCCGGGAAAGGCCGCGAGGATGGCCTGGACGCGCTGACTCGGGCGATGGTGCAACTGCCCATTTACATTGAAAGATTACTCGGGGGCGGACGCGACATCGCCCTGGTGTTGCTGCCCATGCTCAACGATTTGCGCGCGGCTCGAGGCAAGCCGCTGCTGTCAGAGGGCACCCTGCTGTTGCTCAACCTGTCCCCCCACAGTCGTCCCAAAAGCGACTCCGGGCGTACCTCGAGTGGTGAGGATCCTGTCTACGTGGCGCGCAAGCTTCGACCGAAGTTTCAGCTTGCGTTGCTGGGCTGGATTCAGGGCGGCAATACGGAAAGACACCTGGAAACGCTTTCCACCGTCATCAAGGCCCTGGAAGTGGCGGCCGATCGCGATGATATGTACCAGTTGTGGTGGGTTGCAGGCGGTGTTCTCGAGTCGTTGCGAAACGGCGGGCTGGAAACGTCCGTTGCCCTGAAGCGCCTGCTTGGGCAGACCGATCGACAAATCAAACTCATGATAGATGAGGGACAGGCAGCTTTCGACAATCATCCTGTTGCAGACCTCCTCAATAATCTTCTTTATTACGTTGCGCGATCCAGTAACGCCGGTGAACGAATCAGCGAGATAAGAGCGGCGTTCAACCTATCCGAACTGCTTCCGGGTGACGAACAGGTTGAACATGCGCGGGAGGCACTGTCAGCGCCGAGCGTCAAGCTGATGAAGACCGTTGCCGCCGCGATCAGGGAAGATCTCGGTCGCGTGAAGGACGTGCTGGATATCTTCGTTCGTACGGGTATGAGCAACGCGTCCGAACTCGTTCCGCAGCTGGATCTGCTGAAGAAAATCAGCGACACGCTCGGTGTACTTGGTCTCGGCGAATTAAGAGGCGACATAGATTCCGAAATCGACAGGCTGAAGGGAGTCGTCGCCCAGGGCGGCCCGATCGATGAAAAAACGATCATTGAGATCGCCTCGACATTGCTGAAAGTGGAAGACCGGCTTGATCAGCAACTGGTCAGGCTTATCGTGCCCCAGGAGGCGGTTGCCGCGAGCGATGAGCCTGGGTTACCGCCGGAAGAAGACGCCGACTACAAGAAAGTAGCCGAGGCGGTGATGCGCGAGAGCATTATCAACCTGGCGCGAATCAAAGAAACCTTCAGTCAAAGCATGACATCAGCTGGTAGCTCGCAGGGACTGGACGCAGTTCCCGCGTTAATTCGCGGCATTAAATCCGGATTGTTAATGCTCAACAAAACTCGTGCGATGGAGGTTGTCGAGCGAGTGGGGCGGTTGTTGATTCTCGCGCTTTCTGGCGCGGGTCCGGGCAGGCTCACGCAAAAAGAAATGGACCGCCTGGCCGATGCGATCGTGAGCATCGAGTACTACATGGAAACGGTGAAAGCGGGGCGCAGCGAGCCCTGGTACATGCTGGACAACGCCGAGGCCTGTCTCGCGGTCTTGCGCGATCTCGAGAGTCGCCTGGCAAGCGAGCAGGCGGTGCAACGTCCGGCGCCGCCGCAGGCGGAACCGGAGGTCGAAGAGCCGGCATCACCGACAATGAAAATCAGGCAGCCAAATTTCGACGAGATTGCCGCGGAGAAACCCGCGCAGGCTGGCCAGCAGGTCACGATGGTAATGCCGCCGGCACCCGTTGTTGCCGAAACGGCGGAACATCTCGATCCCGAGCTGCTTGAGCTGTTCATAGAAGAAGCCAAGGAAGAGATTTCGACGATCAACCGGAATCTGCCGCAATGGGCGGAAACACCTGATGATATGGAAACGCTCATAACAGTCAGGCGGTCATTCCACACGCTGAAGGGCAGCGGGCGCATGGTCGGTGCGGAGCGTATCGGTGAATATGCGTGGAGTGTTGAAGGTCTGCTGAACCGTCTCATAAACAAGACCCTGGTTCGAACACCCCCGATGATCCAATTTATTCTCGCGGCGGCAAAAGCTCTGCCAGAGCTCGTCGAACAGCTCGAGGTGGGCACCGAACCGCAAACCGATGTCAGTCTGATCATGGCGCGTGCCAACGCATTCGGTGAGGGCGACCCGGATGCGGCGGTGCTGACAATCGTGACGCCCGAGACGGAACGACAGGAAGAAGCCGCGGCTGCCCTGGAGATGGACCCTGTTCTCCTGGATATTTTTTCGAAAGAGACAGGCGGCCACCTGAAGGTGATTCAGGACTACATCGAGGCATGCGGCGGCCATCACGCACCATTTCATGTAACCGATAAGCTTTACCGCGCCTGTCACACGCTGCACGGCAGCGCCAATATGGCAAACGTTGAACGCGGAGTTGCCGTTGCCGGTGCCCTGAATCGATTCGTGCGTCGCATTTACGACTACAAGATCGGGTTCCAGCAGTCCGGGATAGATGCCCTCAAAGCCGCGGCCAAGGCGCTCGATACGATCGTTGGCGATATCAATCAACCCGAGCATAACCGCTCGGATTATGCCGTTCTGATTGAACATCTGAACAATCTGACAGATGCCATCAAGCCGGCTGCACCAGTTGAGGACACAGCCGAAGTGCAGACGGTGCCGGAAAAGGTGCCGGAGGTCAGAGAGGTAGCCGAAGAGCCGGCATACGATGCGGAAATAGCAGCGATCTTCTCGGAAGAATCTGCCGAGTTGCTCGAAGAAGCCGACCAGGCGCTTGGCGCGTGGAAGGACGATCGCTCGGCGCGTCAGCACGTCGAGGCGCTGAAGCGGCATTTGCATACGCTTAAAGGCGGCGCGCGCATGGCCGGAATCTCCGCGATGGGAGATCTGAGTCACGAAATTGAGGCCCTGCTGATCAATGTTGATGACGGGCGGATTCCGCACGGACCGCCGATCGATGAATTGCTGCAACGAAGTATCGATGAGTTACACCGCATGCGGGACACGGTCATTGCGGGTAAGCCCGTGGCAGCTGCAGCCGATCTCGTTCAGCGAATACATTCCATCAACGCCGGCGAAGCCCTGGCCGAATCCGCACCTCCGGAGGCGCCGCCGGCCGACGTTGAGGATTCGGAAGCCGTCGAATTTACGATCGAACCTGAAGATTCGATGAGCATGGTGATTGTCGACACGCCACTGAACGACGAACTTGCCGAAATCAGCAAACCGTCCGTCGCGCCGGATGCGGAGATCGCGCCAACAAAGCGCTCGCCGGAGGAACCGCCGGCAACCCCGGAACCTGCAGCCGAACCGCCGGTTATCGAAAAGCCGGTCGCCGACGTACCGGTGCGAGAGGCACAGAAGCCAGTTGTCCCCGACTCGGCGCAGCCGCTCATGCGGCAGCGATCACCCGAAAAGGTTGCCGAGGTTCGTGCGCTGTCGACTCAGCGATCGGGTGATTCACGCCAGGAATTTGCCAGGATCGACGCGGAGCTGCTCGAGGATCTCCTGAACGCAGCTGGCGAAATCAGTATTTACCATTCCCGGCTCAGCCAGCAAATCAATTCCATTGAGTTTCATGTCGATGAGATGGAGCAGACGGTGGCCCGGCTCCGCGAGCAATTAAGAAAACTCGAGATAGAAACCGAAGCGCAGATCATGCACGGGCACCAGGACACGCTCGTCGCGCAGGACTTCGATCCGCTGGAGCTCGACCGGTATTCAAATATCCAGCAGTTGTCGCGGGCGCTCGCGGAGTCCGCAAGCGACATGGGTAGCCTGAAGGACCTTCTGCAAAATCTGACTTCCGAGGCGGATACGTTGCTGGTACAGCAGGCGCGCGTGACGGCGGAGCTGCAGGACGGACTGATGCGCACGCGCATGGTGCCGTTTCAGCAGCATGTGCCGCGCCTGACGCGCCTGGTTCGCCAGGTAGCATCTGAAGCCGGGAAACGCGCGGAGCTCGCGGTTGAGGGTGCCTCGGGAGAACTGGATCGGCAGGTTCTGGACAAAATGTTGCCGCCGTTCGAGCACATGATGCGCAATGCCATCGTGCACGGCATCGAAGACCCGGATAAGCGACAGGCTGTCGGCAAGCCGGCGGGAGGCAGGATTACCATCCGGCTTCATCGTGAAGGCGCGGAAATGGTCATCGACGTGGCCGATGATGGCGGCGGACTCAATGTGGATGCGATTCGTCGAAAGGCATTTGAGAAAGGCCTGTTGAAATCCGGCAGCAAGGTGTCGGACGACGAGATCATGCAGTTGATCCTTACGCCGGGATTCAGTACTGCCACAAAGATTACACAGAGTGCCGGTCGGGGGGTCGGCATGGACGTCGTCGCCAATGAGATTAAACAGCTCGGCGGATCTCTGCAGATATCATCCGTCACCGGCCAGGGAACAAATTTCACGATTCGTCTGCCGTTTACGCTTGCTATAACCCAGGCATTGATCGTGAGGACCGGAGAGGAGGTCTACGCGCTACCGCTGCCGACTGTTGAGGGTGTGGTTCGGGTCGGGCGATCGGAGCTCGAAAATCTTTTGAGCCAGAGTGAGCCTGCCTATGAATATGGTGAGCAAACATACCGGTTCCGACATCTGGGTATGTACCTTGGTGGACAATCCGCGAAGCTGCCCGAAGATGATTCGCATGTACCGGTAATCCTGGTTCGGGCGGGTGATCATTCTGCCGCGTTACTGGTCGACGAGATGATTACCAGCCAGGAAATTGTCGTGAAGTCGATCGGGCCGCAGCTTTCGAGTATTCGTGGAATTTCCGGCGCGACGATTCTCGGCGACGGATCAATCGTGTTGATTCTCGACATCAACGCACTGGTACGTGCGGGAGCACCGGTCGTCGAGTTGAAGAGCGCTGCACCGACACCCACCGACCATAGGCCGTTGGCCCTTGTCGTCGATGACTCTATTACGGTTCGTCGCGTAATGGAAAGATTCCTGGAGAGAAACGGCATTCGTGTCATGACGGCGAAAGACGGACTGGATGCGATCAGCGTATTGCAGGAGGCCAAGCCCGATATCATTCTTCTCGATATCGAAATGCCCAACATGGATGGTTATGAATTCGCCACGCATGTCCGTAATGACGCACGAGTGTCTGCGGTTCCAATTATCATGATTACGTCGCGTGCTGGTGACAAGCATCGCGCCCGCGCGATAGAAATTGGCGTAAACGACTATCTTGGCAAGCCGTATCAGGATTCGCAGTTGCTCGATGCAATTCGCAGGCTCCTGGAGGAACAAGGGATCACGCTACAGTGAGTGCCGCGGACGAAGAACTATATAGCCTGCTCGTACCCCTCGCCGACGAGCGCCTGATTGTGCCGAGAGCTTGCGTGGCAGAGGTAGTGCGCTTTACGCCGCCGGTACAGCGAGAGGCCCATAAGCCCTGGATGCTCGGCAGCATTGGCTGGAATGGGCGCGACTTGCCGGTGGTGGCGTTTGAAGGTGCAATTGGCAAAGATGTGCCAGCGCCAACCGGCCGGACCAGGGTCGTCGTATTCTACTCGACTACCGGCGCTGTTCGGCCGGGGTTCTTTGGCGTATTGACGCAAGGGTTTCCACAGCTGGTCAGGGTCAATCAGGAAGTTCTCAAGCTCGACTCCACGTCAGGATGGCCGGAAAATGCTCCCATTCTTTGTCGCGTGAAAATGATCAACGAATTCCCGCTGATTCCAAACCTGGAAAAACTTGAGGGAATGATCGCGGCCGAAATGCTGTCTGCGGCGCCGGCCGCTAAGTAAGGTCGCCGTAGAGTGTCTGCAACGCTGCGATAGCCGCCACTGCAGCTGTTTCTGTTCGCAATATTCTTGCCCCGAAACCTGTCGCCTTGAAGCCGGTACTTTCTGCCAGTTCATATTCAGCTTCGCTGAATCCCCCTTCCGGTCCGATCAGGAGGATCAATTCGTTCAGATCGGAGTCGAGAGACCGGATTGAGCTGGTACCGCCGGGCTTCATAATGAGGCGCGTGCCGGGTGCTTCGTAGTTTTCACCCAACCACGTACGCAGAGCCTGTGGCGCCTCTATAGTTGGCAGGACGTTTCGACCCGACTGTTCACAGGCACTGGCGGCAATTCCACGCCAATGGTTCAATCGCTTTTCTGCCCGCTTCGCCTCCAGCTTGACGACTGAATAATCGGTAATGACCGGCGTGATGCTTTTCACTCCGAGCTCCGTTGCTTTCTGTACGACAAAGTCCATTCGTTCGCCACGGGATATCCCCTGGAGGAGATGAATCGCCAGCGTCGACTCGACGTCGCGCTCAATGTGCCCGGCCACGGAAACCGTGACGCTGTTCTTGTCCAGTGAAAGAATAGTCGCCGGATACTCACCTCCGCGACCGTCGAACAAAACCAGCTTGTCATTCGGACCCAGGCGGAGAACGCGTCCGACATAGCGGGCCGGATCACCGGTCAGATGAAATTCATTGTTTGCAGTCAGCGGGCTATCAATGTGGACTCGTACGCGCGACATGGGTTCTCATTCGACCGTGAAACCGGATACCGGAAGGTGGATCGTTGACATTAAGCACCGTTACGTTTGACCATGTCAAAGCACTTACTTGAAATGGACAGCATCGACTTGAGCTCATCAGATATGGTCAGGTACGCCGTCGGCCCCGGCGACGGGTTACTTCGGCCGGCCGTCCAGTGTCCGTCACCCAATCAGGACGAGCGTCCGCCAGGCGCAGCACCGGAGCTGATCATTATTCACGGCATCAGCCTGCCGCCCGGGGAATACGGCAGCTCACATATCGAATCCTTGTTCACGAATTGCCTCGACTGGAATGCGCATCCGTATTTTGGAGAAATAGAGGGTATGCAGGTGTCCGCTCACCTGCTCATTCGTCGCACCGGCCAGGTCCTCCAGTTCGTGCCATTTGACCGGCGCGCGTGGCATGCAGGAGAGTCATGTTTCAGGGGGCGTTCGTGTTGTAATGACTTTTCAATTGGTATCGAACTCGAGGGTACAGACGACACGCCATACGAAAATGACCAGTATCGTCACCTGGCGGCAGTAATTCTTGCCATCATCGAGGCGTTTCCGCAGATATCGCCTCGCGAGATTGCCGGCCACTGTGATATTGCCCCGGGCAGAAAGTCCGACCCTGGTCCTGCTTTCGACTGGCTGCGCTTGTATGATGGACTTGGCGCTGGCGCCGATTTGGCCCTTAAATCATGAAACTACTCGCATTATTAATTGGATTGATTGTCGAAAGGCTGGCAACGCAGCTCTTTCATCTGCGACGCCTGCGCTGGCTCGATAAAGCCATCGATTCCGGTTTTCGCTTAGGCGCCAGGTTCGTCAACTGGCCTGCCGTGATTCCTGTGATCATGCTGGCATTCCTTCTGGTCTTACCGGTCTTCCTGGTCAGGTTCGGCCTCGGCGACATGTGGTTCGGCTTTCCCTACCTCGTTCTCGCAATAGTCGTTCTGTTCTTCTCGTTGGGTCCGCAGGATGTCGGCGAGGACGTTGCCGAATATTGTCGCGCGGTTGAAGACGATGATGCCGCGCGCATCAACGAGACGGCAAAAGCATTGATCGAAGGTGACGTTCCTGCCAGTCCGGAAGACCGGATCAGGAAGGTCGAGGAGTCCGTTTGCATTCAGGCCAACACCCGGCTGTTCGCGGTTGTTTTCTGGTTTGTCCTGCTGGGCCCTGTCGGTGCCTGGGCTTATCGAGTTACAGACCTGATTCGGCGGCGAGCTGTCTTTAATGAATTGCGGGACAGCAAATCGGAGGGCAACGCGGTGG
>JAHEFD010000043.1:0-1798 GCA_024640345.1 Woeseiaceae bacterium | reverse complement strand
GGTGCCGGCGAACTTATGGTTGGAGTCAGTGCTTACACAGACTACCCGGAAGCGGCCTCGAATCTTCCCGTCGTCGGCGACGCATTCAATCTCGACCTGGAACAATTGACCCTGCTGCAGCCAGATTTGCTGCTGTCCTGGGAAACCGGGACGCCCCGGCATGTAGTTGATGAACTCAGGGCGCGCGGCTACCGGGTCGAGGTGATCAGCACGACGAGGCTTGACGATCTCCCGCGAGCGTTGGTCAAGCTTGGCACACTGACGGGCAGAGAAGGAAACGCGCGTGCAGTCGCCGAGGAGTTTGTGTCGGGAATCGACGCGCTGGCCGAGGCGGCGGTCGACGCGGAACCTATTCGTGTTTTCTACCAGGTCAATACGCACCCGCTTTATACAATCAACGGGTCGCATTATCTCAGTGAGCTTATTGAAGTTTGCGGTGGCACCAATATCTTTGCGGATCTCAGCGGAATTGCGCCGTTGATTTCAGTCGAATCCGTGTTGCAAAGGGAGCCGGAAGTTATACTCGCAAGCAGCGATGCCGGGTCAGAGGCATTTGATGAATGGAGGCGTTGGTCGGACATGGCGGCGATAAAGTACGGAAACGAATTCCTGATGCCGGCAAACGAAATTGGCAGGGCGACGCCACGTCTGCTGGTTGGCGCTGCCGCTGTTTGTGATGCGCTTCAGGAGGGCCGCAAGAATCGCCGGGGGATGATCGATGACTGATTTGCATATGCCAACGTTGCGCCAGGCCAGAACTGATGACTGGGAAATGATTAAAGCCCTGCTGCTGGATTCCGGCTTGCCTGTCGATGACCTTGACGCTGAAAAAGTCAGTGATTTTCTCGTCGCCGAGGACGAATCGGAAGTCGTCGGCCTGATAGGGCTCCAGCTCTATGACAGGATCGGGCTTCTGCGTTCGCTGTTCGTTGTAAGACAGGCCCGAAGCCGCGGTCTTGGCGGAAAGCTGGTGGGTACGCTCGAGTCTGCCGCGCAGGCGGCCGGTGTCCGCGAACTGTGGCTATTGACGATCGATGCCGAGAAATTCTTCGGGCGCCACGGTTTCGAGATCGTGGGAAGGGATGTAGCGCCGGCAAGTATTCAGCAGACCGAAGAGTTCCGCGAACTCTGCCCGGGCACGGCACACCTTATGCGCAAAAGCCTGGTCTGACACCCGGCTCTTTCTCTTTTGGGCAGCGCCGTCCCGGTTCAACGGCTGTCGTTAATCCGATCACGGTTCCAGATGACTTCCTGGCCTGACTCCAAACGGGCCAGAACACGCGCAATGACGAACAAGAGATCCGACAGTCGGTTCAGGTACCGAATCGCCTCATCACGAACGACCTCATTTGTTCTTAATGTGTTCACCCGGCGCTCTGCTCTTCGGACGATTGTTCGGGCAAGGTGGCAAGCTGCTGCTGCAGGGCCGCCGCCAGGAAGAATAAAGTCCTTAAGGGGAGGCAGATCTGCGTTTAATCCGTCCAGGTCCTGCTCCAGGCGATCGATGAAGCGGTCCTCGATCGCCTGATGGCCTGGAATGCACAGCTCACCGCCCAGATCGAACAGGTCGTGCTGCACTTCGGTCAGGCATCGGCGGATGTTGTCTGGCACTGAGTCGTTTGCCAGGACGAGGCCGATCGCGCTGTTTGCCTCATCAACGGTGCCGTAGGCCTCAACGCGCATGCTGTCCTTGGCAACGCGACTGCCGTCACCGAGGCCCGTTGTGCCGTCATCCCCGGTCTTCGTATAAATCTTGCTCAGCCGATTACCCATTTTGAATCCGATTGGCCTGGTTCAG
>JAHEFD010000129.1 GCA_024640345.1 Woeseiaceae bacterium | reverse complement strand
CAATGTGCGCGAGGTTCTCGACCACCACCGAAAATCGGCCGATGTCCATCTCGGCGGGGTCCCGATGATTGTCGCAGACTCCATGGACTTCATACGCAGCGACCTGGTCACCTTCGGCGCCGGCGTTTTTATTTTCCTGGTAGTGATACTGACCCTGTCTTTCCGAAGACTCAGGTGGGTGATGCTGCCACTGATGACGTGCGTCATTACCTGCGTAACCATGATCGGACTTCTGGGATATCTCGATTGGCGGGTGACTGTTGTTTCGTCGAATTTTGTCGCCCTGATGTTAATCCTCTGTCTTTCGCTGACACTCCATATCATCGTCCGCTACCGGGAAATTCACGCGAGAATTCCAGAAGCTGATCAATTTGTCCTGGTCAGCCGGACCGTAAGGCGCATCGTCGAGCCCTGCCTCTATACCGCGCTAACGACGATCGTGGCCTTTGGCTCCCTGATTGTCAGCGGTATTCGACCCGTCATCGACTTCGGCTGGATGATGGCGATCGGCATAATAGTCGCCTTCATCCTGTCGTTCACGTTCTTCCCGGCCGCATTGATGCTGCTGCCCCCCGGCGAGCCGTCGTCGCGCAATGACATTACGGCAGCCATTACACGCTTCGTCGCCGACCTGATCCAGAGGCACAGCAAAGCAACGTTATTCGTATTTGGCGCTTTGGCCGTATTCGGGCTGGTTGGACTGACGAAGCTCACTGTCGAAAACCGCTTCATCGATTATTACAAGGAGTCGACCGAGATATACCGGGGCATGGAATTAATCGATAGCAAGCTGGGAGGTACAACGCCGCTCGACATCATTATCGACGCCCCCGAGGAAGTGGTTGCATACGACGAGCCGGCAGATGACTATGAAGAGGAATTTGTCGATATTTATGCTGATGAAACCGATGCCGAGGCAGGAATCACGTCGCGAAGCTACTGGTTCAACAACCGCCATCTTCCGGAAGTCAAAACCCTGCATGACTTTATCGACAGTCTGCCTAACACTGGTAAGGTTATTTCGCTCGCGACTTTCATCGATATCCTTGAGCAACTCGACGAGAACATCATAAACGATAATTTTACGCTGTCGGTCGTCTATGAAAAATTGCCGGAGAACGTCAGGAATTCTTTGCTGTCACCCTATCTTTCCGGGGACGGCAATCAACTTCGAATCGGCGTTCGTGTTTTCGAGTCTGATCGGTCATTAAGACGCACTGAACTCCTGGATACGATTCAGCAAAGCCTCGGCGCGCAGATCGGGATTGACAGCTCGAAGGTACACGTGAGCGGCATGCTCGTACTCTACAATAATATGCTGCAGAGCCTGTTTCGCTCCCAATTGCTGACACTCGGCGCCGTCTTTGTCGCAATTATGCTCATGTTCATGGTTTTGTTTCGTTCTGCGAAAACCTCGATTATTGCGATCATCCCGAACCTGACGTCTGCGTGTCTCGTCCTTGGCATCATGGGCTGGTTTCACATCCCCCTGGACCTGATGACCATCACGATAGCGGCCATTACAGTCGGTATCGGTGTCGATGACACGATTCATTATGTTCACCGGTTCAAGTACGAATTCGAACTCGATCGCGATTACTGGGCGTCTGTATTTCGTTGTCACATAAGCATTGGCCGGGCAATCTATTACACCAGCATCACCATCATGCTCGGCTTCTCGATTCTCACATTCTCCCGCTTCGTCCCGACGATCTACTTTGGCTTGTTGACCAGCATTGCCATGCTGGTATCGTTGCTCGCCAACATGACGCTCCTGCCCCTGCTGATTGTCACTTTCCGTACGGCGGGGCAGCCCGCTGAGCCGTTGGTGCAGAACGCACCCTGATACGCGAATCTACCTAGCGTCTTACTCCAGATCGGATGCCATCATGGCAACTGAAGCGAAAAAAACATTTTCGGAGAAAATGAGAAATGGACCGCGAAGTTTCTGAAAACACGAACCTGGCCGTGGTCGCGCAGGAACAGTTCAAGCGCGCGATTACGTGGATTGACGATATCAAGGAAGGAATGATCGATCACCTGATCACCCCGAAAAAGACGACCCATGTTCGCTTTTCCGTGAGCATGGACGACGATTCGATTCGAACCTTTCATGGCTATCGCGTACTGCACAGCCGCGTTCGCGGACCCGGGAAAGGCGGCATTCGTTATCACCCGGATGTGTCGACTGACGAGGTCACGGCACTCGCCACGTTTATGACCTGGAAAACAGCCATCGCCGATATTCCCTTCGGCGGTGCCAAAGGCGGGGTGGTCTGCAATACGAAAGAACTCAGTCGGGCTGAGATTCGCCGCATCACGCGATCGTTCGTGATCGAACTGGGCGACACGATTGGTCCGCATACGGATATACCTGCGCCGGATATGTATACGGATGCGCAAACGATGGCGTGGATATACGACACCTTCGACGTCATGCATCCGGGGCAGAATAATGGCGCCGTCGTTACCGGAAAACCGATCGAGATGGGCGGCTCCCTGGGCCGTAACGAAGCGACCGCCCGAGGCTGCCTTTATGCGACCCAGCAACTACTGAAGCACGATATCGTGCCCGGCCTGGAAAGCGTTGATGGGGCAAGCGTCGTGGTCCAGGGACTTGGCAATGCGGGCGGCATTGCCATGCAGCTTTACCATGAAGCCGGTGCCCGGGTAATCGCAATAAGCGATTCATCCGGCGGCGTATTATCCGAGTCCGGGCTGGACCCGGATGCGGTACTCAAATTCAAGAAGGAGAATGGCAGCATCACTGGCATGCCAGGCACGAAGAAGATTACTAATGAAGAATTATTGAGTCTCGACTGCGACATACTCATCCCGGCCGCAATGGAAGGCCAGTTAAGGGCCGACAACGCAGCTTACGTAAAGGCGAAACTGGTCGTCGAAGCAGCAAATGGCCCGACCACACCAGCTGCGGATGCGATTCTCCAGTCAAGAAACATCGTCGTGTTACCGGATATCGTCGCTAATGGCGGCGGCGTAGTAGTGAGCTATTTCGAGTGGGTACAAAATCTGGAGAATCAGCGCTGGACTCTCGACAAGGTTAACACACGGCTACAAAGCCGGATGAATGACTCCGTCGACGCAATGATTGATTGCTGGAACGAAATCAATGCCAACAACCATCAACCCAATGGCAAAAAACACCACGCGCCCACATTGCGTGATGCCGCTCTTGTTACTGCAATTAAACGGATTACCAAGGTAACGATGCAACGCGATATCTGGATGTAACGATAACCAATTCTGAATCACCAGTCTGCGACCGGCCTGCCGGTCGCAGATTTTGACAGGTAGATTTCGACAAGCTCTTCAAGCGCTTCCGGCCGTGGCTTGTTATCGAGATCTGCCAACGTCCTGCGTTGCCATGCTGCCGGCGTCGTGCCACTGTCCAGGCGATCACGAATTACACCAAGCAAAAGCGCCCGCTCATTCGCGGCAATGCCCATACCGGCGAGCCCATCGTCCGCAATCGGCAACAGCTGCCTGCAGAGATCGCGAGCGGTAACCTGCACCGGGGACGTTGTGTCAAACGTCGGCCAAAGCAGTTCGGCATCCAGGCCAGTCTGCGCTGCGCGATAAAAATTGTAGTCGGCATAGCGAAAAGGAAAGGCGGGCAGAAGCGTTTCGATGGATTTACAGAGACCGGCTGTCAGCCCAACGAGGTACGCCGCGTTGGCCATCATGTCGACCGGCGTCGGCCCGGAGGGCAGCGCACGCATCTCAATACGCAGGTGCCCTCCATCGGCTGAATCGTAAACCGGCCGGTTCCAGTTCCAGATCGTGCCCTGGTGCAGGCGCAGCTCATCAAGACTGGGAATTCCGCCGTCATGGACGATAGCGATGTCATCCTCGTCACCACATATCGGAATCAGAATCGGGTAAAGATGGCAGGACTCCGCAAACAGTTCGTAAGCTCCGTGCCGTACCCAGCCATGACCAAACGGCACACGCGCCATCCTTCGCCACCCTTGAGAATGCTGACGCGTATCCACGGCCTGCTTGAACAATGCGATGCGGGTCTCATCCCAGAGACTGTGGCCCAGTAGAAATGGAGAATTGGCACCAACGGCGAGCGCCAGTGGGGTCGCAAGCTGAGCTGCGTTGTAACAGTTAGCGAAGTCACCAGGGTTCACTCGAAGGTGGACCTGGAAAGACGTATTCGCTCCCTCCGCCGAAACGCCGTCAAACTCCGTTTCCAGCGGTTCCGGACCGTTTATTCGAATGGCGAAACGCTCCTGGCGAATGCGTTTTATGCCCGCTGCGAGCGCATGGTAGCGCGCAAGGTCCGTCATCCAGCCAGACTGCAGCTGATCTATCGTCAAGGTCGGCAGAATTCCGATGGCCACTATACGTCCGTCATGCTGAGCGGCACTGGCGTCGACGGATTCGAAAGCTGACTCGAGCTCACGCTGCATCGCCGAAAATGGACTGCCGGTCGCCGGCACGGGCGACAGGTTGTATTCGAGATTGAAACGGTCAAGCTCAAGCTGCAGGTGCGGGTCGAGTGATTCGGCCAACACTTCGCGATTCAAGGGGAGTGCCCGTGCATTCTTGTCGATTATCGAGAGTTCGACCTCGGCGCCAAGGCTGGGTTCGCCGAGCCCAAAACCCGGCCTGTCGAGCAGCGTTCTTAACGCTGCAAGGTTTTCACGCAGCCTGGTCGCCGCGCGAAGATATTCGTCCTCGGTAAATGAACTATGATCGACGGATAGCCCCATGAAGCCCACTGTGTGTTTTGCGGCCGGGTATGTGTGCATAAATAGCACACCGTGATACCGATATGTACTGCTAAAGAAAATATCGCCCGGTACTGGTCTGGCCAGGACATGAACTGAATGACGGACCCGGTCATCCTGGCGCGTGGCTGGACTCCGTGGCCTGGACTGCAAAAAGTCCGGACACGGCACGCAGTTTCTCCTAAGCTGGCTCCCAAACAACCGACAGACAATGGTGAAACCGAAACATGAAGAGATTATTCGTACTTTTCACACTGGGCGCATTCGTCTTGCTTGGCCAGGCCTGCAGCCACGCCGGAAAGACCCGGATAGAAGCCGGGGAACATTTTGTCTACATCCACGAAGTCGTGCCCGACGTCATGCTGGATATTCGCTATTTTTCCGAGGATAACTTCATGGGCACCAGGGTGGATGGTTATCTTCGCCCGGTCTCACTGGTAAGCAGCGAAGCCGCCCGGGCCCTGGTCGATGTCCAGACGGAGTTAAAGCGACAGGGGTTGGGGCTGAAAATATTCGACGCCTACCGGCCACAGAAGGCCGTAAATCACTTCATGCGCTGGGCTGACGATCCTTCGGATATCCTGACGAAACAGAAATATTATCCTGACCTCCCCAAAGACCGGCTGTTCGATTTAGGTTACATCTCCAGGAAATCCGGGCATACCCGGGGAAGCACGGTTGACCTCACGATAATTGAACTGGCAACAGGATCGGAACTGGATATGGGCAGTCCATGGGATTTCTTCGGTGAAATATCTCATCACGACTCTCCGCTGGTTGACGACAAGGCAACTGTCAATCGCGATCTCCTGAGACAGGTCATGGTCCGTCATGGATTCCGACCGATTGTGACTGAGTGGTGGCATTACACGCTTGAAAACGAACCATTCCCGGAGACGTATTTCGACTTTGACGTCAATTAATCTGATTCGTTCGCGGCGAGCCGGCTTTAACCAAAAACAATAAGAGGATTGCGAATGACTATCGAGAATCAACGAGCGCTCGGCCCGTGGAGAAGCTGGGCTCTCGTGGTGGGAGGCACTATCGGCTCCGCCGTCTTCATGATGCCCGCCATTCTCGTGCCCTTTGGAGGTCTGGGTCTCTTAAGCCTTGCCGCGGGTGGCGTGGGCGCAATGTTTGTCGCCCTGACGCTCGGCAACCTGTCCCGAAGGGTAACCTCGACTGGCGGCCCGTATGCGTATGCTCGAGCAGGATTCGGCGATTTTGGCGGATTCCTGATTGCCTGGGGTTACTGGATTTCTCTCTGGACCGCCTGCGCCGGGATGGCCATCGGGTTTTCAGCTTACCTGGGCGCCATCATTCCGGCTGTCGCTGCAAGTCCGGTGCTGGCGATCTTCGCTGCTCTTGCACTCATCTGGACCCTGGTTGCCACGAACATCGCCGGCGTGCGCGAATCAGGCATCGTCGGCCTGGTCACAACAATTCTCAAACTGTTGCCGTTGATCGCGCTTGGTACCATCGGACTGTGGTTTGTCGAGCTTGAATCGTTGCCACCATTGAACCCGGGTAGCGACAATTCCATCTATCTCTTTGCATCGGCATTCGCCCTGACCTTCTGGAATTACGTCGGCATAGAATCCGCCACGGTGCCAGCTGAAGACGTCGTGGATTCCCAAAAAACGATTTCACGTGCGCTGGTTCTTGGAACGCTGACAGTCACCGGCGTTTACCTGCTGGTCGCTTTCGCGGTGATGGGCATCATCCCGGCGGCCGAACTCGCTTCTTCGGAATCACCACTTGCAGATGCCGGCACGCGGATCGCCGGGTACTGGGGCGGGATGTTTATTTCCATCGGTGCGCTCGTTTCGATCGCCGGTGCGACGAACGTCACGGTGCTCTGCGCAGGGCAGACCGCCATGGCGGCGGCTCGTGATTCCGTGTTTCCGGCCGTCTTCTGCAAGATGAACACAAGAAATACGCCCGGGCTTTCCTACATTATTGCAGGCCTCCTGGTGAGCGCGATGATTCTGATGAATTATTCCAAGGGAATGGTCGGCGCCTATAAGTTCATTATCCTGATCGCCACGCTGACCGCGGTAATACCTTACGGTTTTGCTGCAATGGCCGCCCTGCTGCTCGATGTTCACGATCGCCAAATGAAGCGGGCCCAGAGAATGCGCGAGGCAATCACGGCCATTGTCGCGTTCCTGGTTTGCATGTGGGTGATTGCGACGACCGGACAGGAGTCGGTGTACTGGGTATTCCT
>JAHEFD010000042.1 GCA_024640345.1 Woeseiaceae bacterium | reverse complement strand
TTGGCTTCATTCGCTGCGTTGCTTGCGAATGCTGTGAAGAGAGAGATTCCGTTGCCCGTTTTGTTCTGCCGCGGTCGCACGAACAGGTTGCCGAGCATGCCCATTTGCATGTGCTCGGTGGCCTCGACGTGGCAGTGATACATGTAGGTGCCGGCGTCCTTGGCGTTGTAGTAATAAGTCAGGGTGGCGCCCATGTTGATAGAGATAGACGCATCAGGCACGCCGTCAAAAACCGAAGATGCCTGTGGGAAGCCGTGCCAGTGAACAGTGTGCGGATCAAAAAGATCGGGTCGCATCGCCATGCCGACGTTGGTCAGCGAGAGGAACAGCTCGTCGTCCTCGTCCACCGTAATGGTGGGTGCCGGACCATTGGCGGACATCGTGCCATGCTCCATCACGTAACCGGGATAATCACCACTCGCTGCGCTGGGCGCACCATCAACACCCGGGAGGGGCACCGTCGAAAAACCGAAGACATAGAGTTTCTCGGCATCGTCGTCAGCCATCGTGAGCATGCCGTCGCCAGCAGCGAGGTGCATGCATTTGATGCCGTTTGTGCGCGTCGCCGGGTTAGTGTCACCATCCGGGTGCAAGATCGTATCGTTTGGACACTGCGTGAAGATACTGCTGTCCTGTGCGTTCGCGGGGAGCGTCGCCAGGAGCAGGGTAAAAACTCCCGCGATTAATCCCAAGGTTATGACTCTCATCGCATGACTCCTGCTGTTTGCATTCATGGTGACACCCCACGTTCGCTGTTCTTTTACGTTCGCAACCGGCGATTCTTCGCGCCGGTATTGAAATAATTCCTGCTTTGCCGATTCGTGCCGCGATCTCTCTGGTCGCTTCGTGCCGATTCGGCGGACACTGCGCCCAAAACCGGCGCCCGTTTCGGGCATCCGTTTTCGCGCCGTACAAAGTTATCTTCTTCTCAAAATTGCGGAAGTCGGCCTTCAGGGGTAATTTGCGCGGTGAACACCCCATTCATGAGTAGGGTTTTTACCCATACAACTGATCAGAACCGGGATATTGAGATCCGCTTGAGCCTTTGGCCGTAAGCCCCTGAGCAGCCTGAACCTTCGTTGGCCAGGGCTAATTTTTCCACGCGGAAAAATGGGGCATTACCCCCCTTACGTTGCGTGAAATTGCCTATACGAATGGAGGGGGTCATGCAGTAGCATGGTCGACCGGTGCGGGTTTTTTGCCGACATCGGGGGCCGGTTTGCCTGGCTGAACTGATTGCCATTAAGGCCGAACAAGGGCAATTTACATAATCTGACCCGATCAGCAGGCCGCTGTATGCGGGCTACACTTTATCCGGCTTTCGGTACACTTAACCCCGGAGCCAGGTTCGAGTAACGGAAGACTGAAAATTGGCGAGTAGCAATAAGAGCAGAGTCCTGATCGTTGATGACCACGCCCTGATGAGAAACGGGCTGGAGGCGATGCTGGCAACCGAACCTGCCTTCGAAGTCGTTGGCGTGGCCGCGGATGGCAAATCAGCCATACGCGCGGCCTCGGAGTTGCTGCCGGACATCATCCTGATGGACGTGAGCATGCCACTGACAGACGGCATCGATGGCATGGCCCAGATCAAGCGGCTGCATCCCGAAATCAAGATCGTCGCCCTCACCTTTCACCGCGAAGATAAATACATACACGCGGCGCTAGAAGCTGGCGCTGATGCCTACGTTCTCAAGGACGACAGTCGAACGGAGCTTTTCGCGGCCCTCACAAGCGTGCTGGGCGGCAACAGTTACCTTAGCCCGAGCATCTGCAACAAGGTGGTCGCCGGCTATCTCTCCGGAGGCCAGAACGAGACCGAAAAAAGTTCCTGGGAAATTCTCACGCAGCGCGAAAGGGAAGTGATCAAGCTCATTGCCGAGGGCAAGAGAACGAAGGAAATTGCCGTTTACTTGTCGTTGAGCCCGAAGACGATCGAGAAGCACCGCACGAACCTGATGAGGAAACTCGACCTTCACAACGTCTCCGAAGTGACGGTCTATGCAATTCAGAACGGCTTTACTTCGGACTAGGCTCCGGTTTCTGCCTGGGCCACTCGGCACAGATTTCGAATCCCTCGCCCGGCGCTGAACGCACCTCGATGGTACCGGCACTGGCGGCAACCCGTTCGCGCATGCTCCGCAAGCCAAGCCCCCGACGAGGCGAGTCAGCAGTTCCTTTACCTTCCGGGTCAAAACCAAGGCCGTTGTCAGAAATGACCAGTCGCACGCCGTCAACGGTCGAATTGAGCGACACATCGACGTTCGTCGCCGATGCATGTTTGGTAACGTTATTCAGCGCTTCCTGCACAATTCGATAAATCGCAAACTTGACGAGATCAAGCGTCTCACCTTCATCGAGACGGCTTTCACAGTTGACGGTTACGCCGCTGTTTCGCGCCGAAAATTCCTTGCACAGGATCTCGAGCGCAACCTGCAGGCCGAAATCTTCCAGGATAGACGGGGCAAGGTTATTCGAAATACGCCTGATCTCGTCGATCAGGCCTTTGATCTCGCCGACAACTTCGTCAAAACCTTTCAGGTCCAGGTCCGGATTCTGCCGGGCCAGGGCTGCGGTGCTGGCCTCAAGCTTGTATTTCAATACGCCAATGGTCTGCGAAATTCCGTCATGCAATTCCGAGGCAATTCGCTTGCACTCATTCTCCTGGGCCCGGATCAACTGCCGACCGAATGATTCGTCCTGCGCTATCAGTCCGGCAACCAGGCGGCTGCCCGTGTCGCTCACGTCGGCCGTTTCATCGTCCGACGAACTCAGGGACTTCGTGACCTGCTCCGTCAGCAGATCGACCAGCTCCTGCTGGCGCTGTACCAGGGACTCATACTCGCGCCGATACTTCGTAATATCGGTGATCGTCAGAATCTTGTGCCGCTGACGACGATCAGGTTTGACACTTTTCGGTGTCGGCTGGGTCGACAGGTTCAGTCGCAGGAGCCTGTGCAGTTCCGGGTCATTGACTTCCCACTCAACGCTGTCGCGCCCCTTCAGGCTTGCCCAGGCCTTGGTCCACAACTCGTTAAAACGACAGCGCCCGTCGCAATCGGGATGCAGCTGGGCATGCAGCGAATGCTGTTCGCTGGCAGAAATCGATTCGAAGTTGGTTCCGGCCAATCCGCGGTTAACGTCCAGTACGCGAACGTCGTCGTCCAGCAGCAAAACTACCTGTGGGGCCAGTTTCAGGCCGGATGCTTCGGGATTGTGGTCTATCGTAACCATCGGTGTGTAAGGTTCAATTTGCGGAGGTCGTTAACAGGGCAAAAACTATATCACCGGGCCCGCCGTATGGCGGTGACGTAACTCCCCACGAAATTGAGACGTGCGTCACTTTCTATTCGGGTACAACCCCGCAATTATCGTCAAATCCGGCAGAAAATTCCTTATGTACAAGTACTTACGGGTGGCTTGCAGCCGCGGCTAGCCGGGCCCGGCGAGGCTTGTCACTGCCTCAATCAACGCTTCCCGATCGAACGGTTTCGTCAGGGTCACATCGGCGCCGGCAGCTGACGCAGATGCCAGGTACGCCGTCGTCTTTATGGCGCCGGGCTCGTAACCGCCTGGGGTCACGTTACCGCCGCCCGAAATAACGATAATCCTGGTCTTCGGAAATTCCATCCGGATGTCGTAGACGGCGTCTACGCCATCCTTGCCGGGCATGATGATATCCGTTATTACAACGTCGGCTTTCTTGTCGCGCATCATGTCCAGGCCATCGTCAGCGCTGGCAGCAACATCAACCTCAAACCCCGCACGCTCGAGAATGATCTTCAGAACGTTCCGAATATCTTCCTCGTCATCAATCACAATTATTCTCGTCATTGGCTTTCCCGCGTCATTCGCTATCGTCAGAGTGCCCGGATATCTGCTGCCCGGCAAGCGGCAGGTAAACGCGAAAAGCGGATCCCTGGCCAGGCTTGCTCCAGACTACTATCTCACCGTCATGCTTCAAAACGATCCCATGTACAACCGACAAACCGAGACCGGTTCCCTCGCCAACCGTTCTTGTCGTAAAGAACGGGTCGAATATTCTTTCCAGAGTAGCCGAGTCCATTCCGACACCCGTATCAGTTACCGCAAGGCATACATACTTTCCGGCCCGCAGGCGCGGGTACTTCGCCGCGAACTCCTCCGTCACCGTCTGGGCGTCAACAGTCACGGAAACGTCGCCACCACCAACGGACAAGGACCGAAAAGCATTGCTGCAAAGGTTGACGACAAGCTGCTGAATTTCCTGCGCATCGCAAAGCAACGTTCCCAGGTTGTGTTTGATATCGGTCCTGATCTCGACCGTTGCCGGAATGAGCGCCCGCACGAGCGAAAGCGCCTCTTCCACAACAGGGGCGATATCGATGGCGACTTTGTCCGTATCGCCCGAACGCCGGCCAAACGTCAGAATCTGCTGGCTCAGCCCTTTTGCACGATGGCCGAGCTTGATGACTTTCTCCAGGTTTTCTCTCGTCCGGCCGTCTGCAGGCAGATCCTCCATTGCAAGTTCGGTATAAAGAAGCAGTGGCAACAGGACATTATTGAATTCGTGTGCGATACCGCCGGCCAGTGTGCCTATCGATTCCAGCCGCTGGGCGTGGCGCAGACGCGCCTCCAGGCTCTGCTGTTTTGCCTCCGCCGCTTCCCTCTCGGCAATTTCTTCCTGCAACTGCAAGTTGACGCCCACAAGATTGCTGCGCATGGTTTCCAGGTCGTGTGTAAGCTCGACGATTTCCTGGATCTTGCTGTGTACCAACAGTTTCCGGGAATAACCGCCCGACGCAATTGCCCGGCTCTCCTGCCGCAGCCTGCGGATGGGCTTCGCGATCAGCATGCTTAAAAGTGCAACGAGAAAAAGGGAGACGAAGAAGTACAGAATTACGATATTGCCCAGCGTTTTCTTCACGCCGGCGATCTGGGCGAGCGTCGGTCCTTCGTCAAAACCAAGCTGCAAGGTCGCCACTGAATCCTCGAGCTCCAGCGGCACAGACAGGTAGTAGACGTTGTCGCCGTGTTCCCCGACACCGAAATCCTCGCTGAAAAGCTCGGTTTCCTGCTGGTCCATGAGCGAACTAACGTAGGTTCTGTCGTCAGTTTGCAGCACCGCGTAAATGCTGCGGCCACCGAGTATGGCGCCGTCCAATTGTCTTACGAGGTCCTGCTCGGATTCCTCGGAGATATTGGTCCGGAATATGTCGCCGATGATGCTCGCCGAATTTCTCGCATAATCGACAAATGCCTCTTCCTGGCTGGTCGTTACAATCGCCAGCACCCCGAAGAAAAGCGCAGGCAGCAGAACAGCGTGAATTGCCAGCAGCGCCAGCACCATCCGCGAGGAAATCGAATTCAGGGTGACTTCCACAGTACCTTCACGATTCGAATTTCCGGGTCCGTTTCCGCATCCTTTCTCCACATGTAACCGATGCCCATGGGGTTCATTTTCAACTGCCGGATCAGCGATGCCGGATCGTCAATTTCAGTGGGACGCGGGCGACCATATTTCAGCGTAAGCGACAGCAAACGACGCTCGTAGGAGCGTTCGGACGTCGCCATGACCGACTGCATGAATATCTGGTTCAGCAGCTGGTCGTTATTAAGTCGATACGAACGAATGCTGCGGTCATCTATGGTTACAGCGACCCCGAGGTACGCCTTCCGAAGGTCGAGCATGCTTAACTCTGTGATTGGACTATTTCCTGAAACAACGAGCACGACCTCCTGGTCAGCCGAGTGGACACGGGCTGACAGAGAAAGAATTGCGACCAAAAATAGTGGCAAATACCGTCTCATCGAAATACGGCGCTCCACTGAAACCTCAGTTCCTTGAAGTTGTTATGGTCCGGCCCCTGGCTTTGAGTGCTGGTATCCGCAACTTCCATTGTCAGGCTTTGTTTGTCAGTGAAGTCCCAGCGCAGCCCCAACATATGCCGGTGTGCAATAAAGGCTGGCAGCAAGTTGAGAAACGACGAATTGTCTTCGCCAAATCCGATCTCCGTTCGGCCAAAAATTGTCCAGTTCCGGGACTGCTTGTATTCGCCCTGCAAATATCCGGCAGTGAAAGAGTCCCGGGTCGCAGAGTTCACGGAGGTCACGATATTTTCGAAGTAAGTCCACGACGTGATCAGGCGCCACGAATCCCAGCGCCAGTCGGCAAAGATGCCGAATGTCGTCTGTTCGATGCGCCGAATATCCGTCAGGTTAGGACTGGAGCCCGACACGACAGGAATGTCGTTCCAACTCGCCATCAGGCCAACCTGGTTTTCGGACAGGGCGTCCGGACGGAAAACGACGTTCGCATTAAAGGACAACTCATGCTCAGTACCCGGGTCGAGAACATCGAATGGCATCAATTGCTCCCCCTCGAAGACCGGCCCAAGCCCGGCGGCCAGGCCAAAATCGATAGCAGACTGGTTGGCCCGAATGATTTCGTGTTCGATGGAAAACCCCGTAATGTGGGATGGCATCGGACCACTTTCGTCTTCCCATTCCTCCATCCCGGGCCGGCTGATGCTCGTTTGCATGAACTGGCCGTGGTGGTATTCCGTCGTCCAGTATTTCGCTGACGTGTGGAAGCGGCCGAACCAGATCATCGTTTGATCGGTAACCTGCCAGCCAAGCTTGAAACGTTCCATTTCAGATTCGGTACTGGACCACAGGTATTCGCCCAGGAAGCGAAAAGACCCGTTGGTGTAAGCGTAAAGCACGTCCGCGTTGGGGCGTATATACGAGTTGTCGATATTTGGAACCGGGTCAGAAAGGTTGTCGAAACTGTCCACGCTGAGGAAGAAAAGAAGATCGTCCTGCGACTCTCCAAACGCTGTCGGGCTCCACACAGCGACAGTAAGCGCCACAGTGGTGACCGAGACAATTTGCCGGCATCGTGCCATTAGCATTGAACTCACTATCTTCATTG
The DNA here is from genome assembly GCA_024640345.1 of Woeseiaceae bacterium. Classification (GTDB taxonomy): domain Bacteria; phylum Pseudomonadota; class Gammaproteobacteria; order Steroidobacterales; family Woeseiaceae; genus SZUA-117. The sequence goes on along the minus strand of JAHEFD010000042.1, from coordinate 18,768 downwards.
TTTGGCTCTCATCAGATGATTTCTGATTCGCACACTCTATTAGCGACACGCATTTTTGTTCTTGTTATTTCCCTGGTTTATTAAGCGTTTGCCACAAAGTGCGCCTGAATGTCAGTGGTCCTGCAGCTGAGTCACAGGACCGACCAGCGTACTCTTCCACTCAATCAATCGCAGCTTATTAGAGTGCACTACCTCTTCTGGGCAGGGCAACACCCTTGAGGCCTTTTGCATGCCGCCGGTATTTGGCCGCTCGATCGTCTGACGTGGGCCAAAGTCCAGTTAAGTCTTTGATTAGATTGACTCCAGGTCGCTCTGCAGCCTGTTCAGAAACGCGGCAGAGGGTGCCGCATAGCGCTCTATCCAGCGCTCGTGAATCCGCTGAATCGGGCTGACATCGAGATAGTTCCAGCGGCAGCGCCCTTCTTTTCTGCTGATGATCAGTCTCGCCTTTTCCAGGACACCGAGGTGCTGCATCACCGTGGTGCGATCAAGGTGTGGCAGGTTTTTACCGATGTCGCCCGTCGTCATCGGTGCATCGCGCAAAAGGTCCAGGATTCGCCGGCGATCGATACCGGCAAGTGCCTTGAACACCAGGTCGTCCTGATCCGAAGCGCCGACAGTCGTGTTTTTGTCTTTTGCCATTTGACAAATATGTTATAGTTTTATAACGTATTTTGCAAGAACCTGTGAGGATGAACCCATGGCACGCAATTACACGGTACAGACACGAATCATGCGCCCGGTTGCAGACGTCTTCGACGCCGTCTATTCAAAGGAAAAGATGTTGAAATACTTCGTCGACGGCGCAAGTGATGACCTTGTCGAAGGCAAAACGATAAAGTGGCACTGGAATCACTATGGGGAAAACCCGATCACGGTGAAAAAGGTCATCAGGAATGAACTCATAGAGCTCACCCTGGATTCGCGTGAGTGGGATAAGACCAAAGACGATGCATATAACGTCACGGTCACTTTCGAATTCGAATCACTTGAAGACGGCGGTACCCTGCTCTCAATCAGCGAAGCGGGCTGGAAGACAGATCCGGATAGTATGAAAGGGTCTTATGAAAATTGCGGCGGATGGACACACATGGCCATGTGCCTCAAGGGCTGGATCGAGCACGATATCGACCTGCGATACCCCTAACTACTGCAGCCTTCCGTTATCTACGCTTAACGGTTCTGTTAACTCGAAGGACCTGCGTGCCGGGTGCTGCCGAAATACAAATAACTTTGGTGCCATATCCTGTTCGCGTTTCGTCGCCGGTGTTCAATCGCATGAATGACGTCGATCGACTCTTTCAGCACTGAGCTGAGATCGTTATTGCTTTTCAGGAATCCCACACACTGCCGCCGTGAACACGACATCAGTTGAACTGTTCAAAGCCGTTTCAGCGGAGTCCTGCAAAATGCTGATGACAAACCCGACAGCAACAACCTGCATCGCGATATCGTTCGGTATTCCGAACAGGCTGCAACTCAGCGGGATAAGCAAAAGCGATCCGCCCGCAACGCCGGACGCACCGCAGGCGGAAAGTGCTGCTACGACTGAAAGCAGGAGTGCGGTGGGTAAATCCACCTGGATACCGAGCGTATGCGCTGCCGCCAGCGTGAGGACGGTGATCGTTATGGCGGCACCGCCCATATTGATCGTTGCCCCGAGTGGTATCGACACCGCATATGTATTTTCGTCCAGCTTGAGCTTTTCGCACAGCGCCATATTCACCGGAATATTCGCGGCTGAGCTCCTGGTGAAGAAGGCGGTAATGCCTGACTCGCGCAGCGCCGTGAATACGATCGGGTATGGATTCCTTCTCGTTTTCGTGAACACGATAAGCGGGTTAACGACCAGCGCCATAATCAGCATCGCGCTGAGCAAGACCGTCAGGATTCGTGCATAACCGGCCAGCGCGGAAAAACCAAATTCTGCCAGGTTGCCGGCGACCAGGCCGAAGATACCAAGCGGCGCGAGGCGAATAACGACGCGGACAATCATGGTGATGGCATGCGAAATATCGGCAAGCATCATGCGTGACTCATCTTTTGCATGACGCATAGCCAGCCCGATCGCAACGCCCCAAACAAGGATTCCGATGAAATTGCCATTCATCACCGCACTGACCGGGTTGTCGACAATCTTGAACAACAGGTTATTCAATACTTCCGCAATGCCTTGCGGCGGATCCATTGCAATATCGGATACAGTCAGTGTCAGCGTGGTTGGAAAAGTCACACTTAGCGTCACTGCAAGGAACGCAGCGCTCATTGTGCCAATCAAATAAAGAATGACGACAGGCCTTAACTGTGCGTGATGCCCCGCTTTTTGATTGGCGAGTGCCGATGCAACGAGCACCAGGACAAGCACTGGCGCGACGGCCTTCAGCGCCTGCACAAACAAATTACCGAGCAGCATCGCCGAACGCGCCGCATCGGGCCAAAGCCTTGCAAGAATTACGCCGGCAACGATGCCTACGGCAATACGAAGTATGAGATTGCCGCCGAAAAGATTAGAGATAAACGACGTCTGCGCTGCGGGTTTTGCTTCTTCGGGGGACATAATGAGCTTCTTATCGTTGTAGTGAGCTCATTATCTTCGAATCAGATGCTATTGGCGAGAATCAAACCAAACGAAGTCCGACCGGGCTCGATTCAGAGGTCTCCCGATTCAGATGGGCAAGGCTGGTTGGCGGTTGGAACCGGCTCGTGGAATTCAGTTTCCGCTTTCGATCTGGCGTTCGACCGCTATGACGACAATTGATCACTGATGCGCTTCGCGATGTCCTTACCCCGGCTCGTCAGAGACACCATGCGTTCAAAGTCCGGCTCTGAGCTCGCCTCTTCGCTTGTGACCAAGCCCGCGGCGGCAAGCCGCTCCAGGCCGCGGTCTGCTTTCATCAGCTCGATGCCAACCACGCGCGCCAGTCGCACGATACTCATTGACCCCTGGTCAGAGAGAAACGACAGCAGGATAAAATCACGGATCTTGATTCCGTGGCTCAAAACCAGTCCGGCCAGCGAATCGTCTTCCGCAACAAAAAACGCTGCCGATTGTCCAGCGATCGAGTCATCAATTTTTTTGTCGTCGTATGGCAAATCGGCCGTCCGAATATTCACGAAATAATCTTGAGAACGCAGCTTTCTAAACGGGTCAAAGATATTTTTCCGGTCATCTGTTTGCTTTGGGTTTCACGGAAAAAAAGTCGTCAGGAATCGCCTGGTATAAGCCTTACACGTATGGCGAAACTAACTGGTTCCATTACGGTGAAACGAAAGCAAAGTTCGATTTCCGATCCAAACGCAATACTTGAATGATCAGGTTCGAACATAGTAAGGCGCTGTACCTGCGCAATGAAATAAGGTGATTCCCTGTATGCAGTCTCCCGGCTGTGCGAGCGCACAGGCAAATGATGTTTCATTCGCAACTTGTCACCCAGTTGAACGCTATGCCTGAAACCCGCTGTATCGCTTGCGATCAGCGCGAACTGGTGCCGATTTGCGGATCAGTACGATGCATCCCGATCTGCATTTGACCACTACGCTCCCGACTGCTTTTACATCTTTTGTTAAATATCCCAGGGCATGACGGCCGTGGCGAGCCTGTTAACTACTGTCTTACCCTAAATTTGGCCTGGTAGTTCACCCCATTTCCTGCTTTGTGTGACCTTCGTCCGGTTTTGTCGATACACCTCTTAAGTAGAGTGTGTGGAGTAGCACGTGAATACACCCTCAACAGGTGATGATTGATGAAGTTTTTGAAAAAACTGTGGAAACCAGGCGCACAAGAATCGTCAGTGCCTGGCGAACCGGAATATGCGCCAGTCGGTGTCAGGGTTCGACAGAAACCAGGAAACGAAAAAGACTACAGTGATGACTCGACCTTCAGCTGGTTCGGGGTGGACCATGCGGACAGCAGCATTTTTGAATCTGCTGATGAGGATATTGGCGAGGCCCGGAATGAAGAAGACGCTACCGGCGACTTACTGAAACCGGTTGGCAGTTCCCGGCGTAATGCCGATGAAAACGAAGGCTTCGACCCCTACAACACCGGGCATTTCGAATCCTCCAAAACCAATAAGCGCTAATAACGCGTGGCTAGCCAATGAAACACGGCGTCAGTTCCGGGTGAACTGACGCGCGAATCTTACGGGCCGCACACTTCGATCGGTTGCCGGGCCGATCAATTCACCAAAGCCGTTACTCTTCAGCAATATTGTCAGCGACCAGCTCGAGCAGGCTTTCGACATTCTTGTCCCACTGGAAATGTTCTTTCGCATCGTTAATGGATTGGCGACAGTTTGAACACGTCGAAAGAACCGTATCCGCACCGGTCTTCGCAACCTGCTCCATTTTCAGCTCGAATACCTTGTAACGGAGTTCATCCGCACGATGAATGGTAACGACACCTCCGCCACCACCACAGCACCAGTTGTCATCGGCCCCCGGCGTCATTTCCTTGAGGTCGACTCCCAACGCATCCATGACGATGCGAGGTGCCTTCGTCGCGCCACCGCGGCGGGATACCTGGCAAGGATCATGGAACGTCACCTTTTGGTTAACTTTCCTGACCTTCAGACGACCTGATTCAACGACATCGGCCAGGTACTCAGAGATGTGCATGACCTTGAACGGCAGCGGCCGGCCCAGCATCGCCGCGCCCTGCCAGCGCAATGCACCGTAGGCATGACCACACTCGGGCAATATCACAAGCTTCGCACCACAGGCGATGGCCGCATCAATCAGCTTCATCGTCGAATGCTTCTGCCACTCAACATTTCCCGACATCATGCCAAAATTGGTCGCCTCGTAACCCTCGGTGCGGAAGGTCCAGCTTTCACCAAGCGTATTCAGGATCTTCGCCGTAGCACCAATCGAATTCGGATATTTCATGATCTCGATTGATGACATCGTTACCAGGATGTCGGCTTTTTCCTTGTTGATATAAACCTCCGTATCGTGTTCGTCCGCCATCCACTCGGCACGGTCCTCGAACACATCAGCGGTTGCACCGAGTGGACTGCCCTCCATTTCGGCACGTTCCGCAACGGCGTGCAGCTCGTGCGGCACGAGACCAGCCTTGAACATGCCGTGACGCGCCTGGCCAACAAGTGTTGCGATGTCGATGCTCATCGGGCAGACCATTGAACAGCGTCCGCACATGGTGCAGGAGTCATACAGTAATTCCTGCCACTCCTCGAGCTGCTCAATCGTGACTTCTTTCTTGAGGTTAAAAAGCTTGTAGAAATAGGCAAACGGACCGGCTTCGCGTTTGTACGCCTGCTTGAAAATTTCGAGCTTCCATACGGGCGTGTACTTGGGATCCTTCGTTTGCGTGTAATAGTGACAGGCCTCCGCGCAGACACCGCAGTGCATGCACGACTCCATGTAGGTCGCGGTCGTACGATTGATGTCCTTGGCAAAGTTTTCCATTGCCTTGGCGACGCGCTCGTCGTCGGACATATCACCCTGCAGGTCAAACCGTGCCGCTGGTTTCTTGATGCCGAAACGTGCCTTGTCCGTCTCTAACGGATGTTTTTGAGTCACGTCGCTCATAGCCGTGCCCCCTTGTGCGCGAAAGCGACGCCCGTTGAGTAACGGGAACCGAAAATAAGAAAAGCATGCATGAGTTTGCCGAACGGGAACCAGATCAGGAGCAGGTCGAACGACAGGATATGCACGGCGAGCAGTGTGTCGTCCGTTCCCTCGACCATCGCCGAAATCAAACCGGTCGCGACGACCAGGCCCGTTACCAGCAGTGAAAACCAGTCATCGAAATTCGACAGCAATCGCAACACGGGATGTCGCAGGCGCCGGTAGATGGTCACGGCGATCGTCGCAAGCAGTACACACGTTGCGACACGAATACCGATATGTGGCAGCGCGCTCCAGCCGAGTCCAAACGTCTTCTCGACCAACTCTATGTGCGCTTCAGCTGCAAAGATAACGATCGCAAGTACCAGGTGCATGAGATAAGCATTAGCGATTGGCGCTTTGATGCTGTCAGAAAGCGGCCCGTGATTGATGCTTCGCGACGCAATCATCCACAGCCCGCCGAGAACCTCGTTACCGCCTCTCGGTTCTGACAGGTCGACACGTTTTTTCATGCGCAGCAGGTAAATCAGGCGCCAGGCAGCGCCAACGACGAATATTACAATCGATACTTTCAGCGCGGGGCCGCTCGAAAATTCCAACAGAGTCATGTCTTCCTCCGGCAAAACCTTAAATTAGAGTATTAGCGTATTCAAATATACAAATGAGCCAAATAAGGGATATCGCCTATAACGGCTCGAAATGCTAACCGACCTGGATATTGACCCGCGTCCGCCCGACCGATTGCCGAAGGAGTGGCTCAACAACCGGCTAACAGCCAGCGGGCGGCAAATCGCCGATCAGAACCGGATTCCGTCGCTCCGCTGCTAGTTCGCTATGGACCGGCGAATCGCCTCCGCTGCTCGCTGTGCACGGAAAGCAACCATCTTCTCGCCCAACTCGACCGTCTTCGGCAACGAGGAGATGTCCACACCGTTGATCGACGCAAGATTTGCATCCAGTCGCTGCCGATAACGGACAGTTTCAGGATCGGTGACCATCATCATCGCCGTCACCCAGATGTCATCGTGATGACCATCGCTCTCACCTTCGGAAACGCCGAGAACTTCCCTCGTGTAATTTTCGGTGTCCTCCCAGCCCGGTGTATAGAACTCGACCACGGAATGAGCGCGAACGCCGCTTCCCGCCCATCTTTCGTTCAACCGGTCGGCAACAGCATTCATGCCACGCTGATTGCCGCCACTGTCGCCAATAAGAACGATGTTTTTGAAACCATGCAGCTTCAGGCTGGTCGCGATGTCATCGAGCAGCGCTTCGTAAGTTTCCGCCCGGACGCCAAAGGAGCCTGGAAACATCATAGCGCCCGATGGGGGATCGAGGTCTCCCTCCGGAACGAACGGCACGATTGGCGCACATAACGCGTTGCCGAGTTCCCTGGCCAGTGCCGGGCAGATAGCCCGGAGAATATAATTGTGTTTGCCCGTCGCGAGATAGGGTCCGTTCTCCTCGATGCCGCCTGTCGGGATGATCGCCGTTGTCGCGCCATCGGCGATGCGATCGCGCACTTCCATGTAGGTCAATTCTTCGATCCATGCAGAGTCGCTTGCTTGAAGCGGGTTTGGCGCTGCCATCAGGCGCTTTGCCCGTGCGGCTCTGTCAGCATCCGTCATGCCCTGGCCCGCATCGGCACTGACCGACAGACCCAACAGCAAGCTGGCGCCGAGCGCCACTAACGATAAGTGTTTGATTTTTTGCACAATATACCTCCCGGCCCAAAGGGCCCCGACCCCGCATTTTTATGCACGACGCTCGTTCGCGCAATGAGCAGGGATCAAAGCAACTCAGATAGTGATCGCCATACGATGTAACCGCCCAGGATCAACACCGCAAAAAGGAACATCTTCTGAAAACTGTTTTCATCGATTCGGTCTCTCGTCCAGCGCCCGATGAAGACGCCGGCAAACGAAGGGAGCAATGCGTACGCTGATAGCCTCACCTGTTCCCATTCAATAAGGTCGTTGCTGCCGAGCGAAATTGTGAGCATCAGCGTCGACAACGCGAAGAAGAAACCCATCGCCTGGACCAACATATCCTTTGGGAAGCCAAGCGCCTGCATGTAAAGCACGGACGGCACCATGAAAGACCCGGTCAGGCCCGTTAGTGCACCGTTGCACGCGCCCAGAATCACGGAGAGGACCGCTTCCCGATCCCTTGGCACACTGATGTGAAAATTGAACAACCGGGACAACGCAAAAACGAACAGCACTGTGCCGAGTAGCGCGGTCAACCAATTGACATTGACTCTATCCAGGTACTGCGCCGTCAGGAGCACGCATACAGCAGCAACAACAAAGTAGAGCCACATGCGCCGTAAAACAGCGGGCAGATGCGGACCGGATACGGCTTGCCAGATATTCGTGGCGAGTGTCGGGACGATGATGATTGCCAGTGCATCGAGCAGGCCAATTGTCAGCGTCAGGACTATCAACGCGATGATCGGAAAACCAAAGCCGAGCACGCCTTTAACCAGACCTGCCAGCAGGAATGCGATCGTACCGGTTATGAAAATATCCACTTTACAATCCTAGCTGACGCCGGCGCCACGAATCGGCGCAATCCGGACCAGGGTGGCTAATTCCTGCATTGGCAAAGCACGTTGCGAGCGACGCCAGGATTTCCGGCGACATTGACGAAGCCCCGGCGGAAGCGTCTCGCGCGAATTGTTACTCGCTGCCCGGCCCAAAAAAAACCGGCAAAAGGCATTGTCCTGAAAACGACGCCTCGTTCCACTAGGCCGGTTTTCCGGCCAGCTTTACTTTGCCGACTCGCACTTCGTTGCCGGGCTCCGGCCTGTCCGGCACATTCTGCGCAAGCCCCAGCGAGCAGACTGCAAAACCTACGCCGATCAGGAAAACGGCCGCATTCGATGTTACCCAAACGGCACCCAGTAAAGCGGGAATAACAACGGCGGCGATGTGATTGATGGTGAAAGAAACGCCCGCACTGCTGGCAAAATCCGCCGGGTCCGCAATCTTCTGGAAATAGGTGGACATCGCAATGTAGAGAGCGAAGAACATATGGTCGATCACGTAAAGCCCGCCGGCGACATAAGCGTTCTCGACGATAGCGTAGGAAGTAAAAACGATGATGAGGCCGGCGTATTCGATCGTCAGCGATTTTCGCTCGCCGATTCTTTGAATCAATTGACCGATTTTCTCTGCAAACAGCCAGTTGAAGGCATAGTTGATAAGGAAAAGCGCCGTAACCTGTGCCGCCGTGTAAGCGAATTTCTCTACCATCAGGAACGCGGCAAAAACCATGAATATTTGTCGCCGTGCGCCGGAAAAAAACGTCAGCGCATAGTAGAGCCAGTAGCGCTTACGCAAAATTAACCTGCTGTGCTGCTCCGTTTCGCTCTTGTAATGCGGAAAGCCGAGCCACATTACGAGAGCCATGGCAACACAGACCGTACCGGCAATCAGCAGGTTCCATACATAGTCCAGGTGAAACAGCTCAAGGAACACCCACAGCACCGCATACACGATCAGCGAGGTGATCGCGGCCACTGAAATCAGTTTTCCGAGCGCCTGCGGCGCCTCGTCCTTGGTCAGCCACTGAAGTGCCAACGACTGTTTGATGGCTTCAAAATAGTGAAACCCCAATGACATTACGACCGTCGTGAAATACAGGCCGTAGACTGTCGGGAAAAACCCCGTGACAGCCACGCCAATGCCAAGCAGTGCAAGCGACAGGACCGCAAATGTTTGCTCCCTGATAATCAGCAGAACAAAGACTGTCGTGAAAGCCATGAAGCCGGGCACTTCCCGCAGACTCTGTAGTATCCCTATCTCCATTCCTGTGAACGCGGCCTGCTCAACAACAAGGTTATTAAGCAATGCAGTCCAGGTATTGAATGCAACCGGCATCGCAATGCTCATCAGGACCAGCAGAACCATCGGTGATTGCCACCTGTGCATGTTCAATTCGACGCAGCATGCGGCATGGGTATGCCACTGTCCCGATAATAGTTGCGCCATTCTTCTGCCGGATCTTTTTCTCCGGAGATTACGATGTCGGTAAACATCGAATAGGCATTGGAGGCTTTTTGGGCAATACTTTCTTCAAACGCCGGAGGCAATTCCAGGTTCCTGCGGTAGGCGTGTTCTGCGTTCACGCTGGCCGCGTGCAGAAACGACTCATGCCAGTCCGAACCGTCAATGTGGTCACCGAGCTCTATTCTTGCTGCATTGAGCGTCCCGAGTAACCAAAAGCGTTCCCAGTAGAGACGCTGAACGAGAATCCAGTGATCCGCCTGGCTATCAATACCTGGCAGTCCGAATTTGGCGGCACGCAGGTCGTCATTTTTCCTGAACAACTGAACGAGGTGCTGATTGAGTTCCCCGGTGATGCCGGGCTGCTGCCAGAGACCCGAAGCCTCTTCGTCATTCGATGGCCTGATCATCAGGACCTGGAGCTCGGCCAGGTCGAGCATGGCCGCGGCGTATTCTTCGCGACAGGCGGCGACCGGGTTCTTCGAGTTGCAGATTCGGTTGATGACGAGGTAGAGCTCTCGTGCCTGTTCGGCCCTGCGCTCATCCGAGATGAAATCGCGCAGGGGAATCCGGTCATAGACCAGGGCCGACTCCTGCACAACGGCCGCCAATACAGGATTCCGGCGCTGCGTTTCTACCGCAGTTCTCGATCCGAATAACCTGCCAAGCCAACCAGACACGTGACGTTATCAATTTCTCGTTGAGCAGCCGGGCGAAGTCCCGGCCTGACTGCTAATAGAACAGAAATCGGGCCGGTGTTCTACTTTGTGTTCATGAAGCGAGGGAACGAACGTGACAATTCGAGAACGTCAGCTGCGAAGTACTTCCCGGTGCCGGTGATCTCTTCCCGCGTTGAGATCCTTTACGGGATTGTGTAGCGTGAGCCGCGACTTAGACGCGCGACAAAACCGGAACTCACTGATGCCAGTCAACACTTTCAGCCCCTTTACAGATGCGTCCGTGAAACATGTCCGTAATGCCGGCAGGGAAACATCGCGAATGCGCCCCGCTGACGACGAACCTCTTTTTTCGAAGCAGGAACTGGACAAGAGTTTTGCCACGATTTCGCGCTGGCCTGGTTATCGCCCGACGCCGCTTTTGTCACTATCCGGTCTTGCCCGAAAACTGAACGTCGGCGCAATCCACTACAAAGACGAAGGCGGCCGCTTTGGTCTCGGCAGCTTCAAGGCGCTGGGTGGTGCCTACGCGGTGAGCAATCTGCTTGCTGAAAATCCTGACCCCTCATCCGTCACGGTCACCAGTGCCACCGACGGCAATCATGGCCTCTCTGTTGCGTGGGGCGCAAAGCAGATTGGTTGCCGCTGCGTCATCTTCATCCATGCCGAGGTAAGTGCCGGTCGCGAGCGATCGTTGAAATTGCAGGGCGCGGAGGTCATTCGAATCGACGGCAACTACGACGAGTCGGTCAGGCGATGTTATTCGGCTGCCGGGGACAACAACTGGATCGTGGTATCGGATACATCGAGTGACGATTCCGGCAGTGACGTCGCACGTACTGTCATGGCGGGCTATTCCGTGATGACCGCAGAAATTGTCAGGCAACTCGACACGAACGCGCCGACGCACGTATTTATACAGGGTGGCGTTGGCGGTCTCGCGGCAACGGTTTGCGAGTACTTTCGACTCGCCTGGGGCAGTGCAGCGCCGCGAATTGTCGTTGTTGAACCGAATCGCGCACCCTGCCTTTTCGAAAGCGCCAGGAAAGGCGAGCGCGTAGCCGTTGATGTCCGTGAGGAGACAGTGATGGCTGGCTTGTCCTGCGGCGAAGTATCCGTTGTTGCCTGGCCAACACTGCAAAAGCTTGCCGACGATTTTCTGACAATACCTGATTCGGTTGTTGCACCAGCCATGTGCTTGCTTGCCGAGGCGCCATTTGGCGACTCGCCTGTTGTCGCCGGGGAATCGGCGGTCGCCGGGCTGGCCGGTTTCATCTGCGCCGGCCAGGACGATGAGCTGTCGTCAGCCTTGCAGCTGAACCAGGATAGCCGCGTACTCATAATCGGGACCGAAGGTGCCACCGATCCTGCGTTGTACGAGTCGATGACCGGCCGAGGAGCCGCCTCCATCGGGCGTGCTAGTATTTGAAACCGCCTGCAAAAGCACCCGATGCAGAAGGAGCTCCGCGGCATGGTCGTTAAAGGCACACTGATTCACACGCCGGTGTTGGGCGAGGTGGAAACTATCAAGCATGCCCTGGTCACGATCGACGACAGCGGGCAGATCTCCTCGATCCGGTCTCCTGGCACCGCAAGTTACGACGAGGAAATTATCGCGGCGTCCTCAGCGGGCCAACTCTTCGAATTAGGTGCCAACCAGTACCTGCTTCCCGGATTGGTCGACCTGCACATTCATGCACCACAATGGCCGCAAGTCGGTACAGCGCTGCATTTGCCGCTGTATGACTGGCTTCAGCAGTGCACGTTTCCGCTGGAGGCAAAATATGATGACCTCGGGTTCGCGCGTCAGAATTATGAATCGCTCGTAGACAACCTGTTGGCCAATGGCACAACGACAGCGACCTGCTATGGCACCATACATCTCGAAGCAACCAAGCTTCTGGCCGAAATTTGCCTGGACAGGGGACAACGCGCGGTCATCGGAAAAATCGCCATGGACAACAGGCAGGAATGTCCCGACTTCTACCGCGATAAATCAACAACGTCGGGCCTGGATGGTACTCGTGCGCTCATAGAACACATCCGCAACCTGCCGGGCAACGAAGATGGCAGGGTATTGCCAGCAGTGACCCCGCGCTTCATCCCGGGATGCACGGACGAAATGCTGGAGGGACTGGGTTCAATTGCGGACGAATACAATTGCCACGTCCAGACCCACTGTTCCGAGAGTGACTGGGAGCACGATTACGTGATCGAACGCCATGGTGTTAATGACACGCAAAGCCTCGATCGATTTCAACTGCTCACGGACAAAACGGTGCTCGCCCATTCGAACCTCATCAGCGACGAGGACATGTCGACCATCAAGACAAGGGCAAGTGGCATCGCACACTGCCCTTTATCAAACGTCTATTTTTCAAATGCTGTGTTCCCGGCTCGCCGGGCACTGGATCGGGGCCTGAAGGTCGGCCTCGGTACCGACATTTCGGGCGGTCCCAGTCCGAGCATTCTCCATAACTGCCAGGCCTCTGTGAATTCCTCCAGGATGCTCGAAGAGGGAGTCGACCCGACTGTCCGCAGAGGTGAACGCGGAACGCCAAACTCGAGAATCGATTATCTCGAGGCCTTCTGGATGGCGACAGTGGGAGGTGCTGAAACGCTTGGCCTCAAGGTCGGGCGCTTCGAGGAGGGATACAGCTTCGACGCGATGGTTATTGACCGTAATGTTGCGGACACGAATTTGCAGGGCCTTGATGACTTTCAATCGGGCGAAGATGCACTGCAAAAAATCATTTATAATGCAGAGCGCAGAAATATCGCCAATGTCTGGGTGCAGGGTCGAATGGTCAAAGGTAGCTGACACGCTGATTCCGCCCGGACAGAGAAAAAGACAATAAATATCAGCGGCTTGGAAAATTTCCGTTAAGATTTCGGTGTTGTCGGTCTTTTGCCGCGATCGTGTCATAATTACAAGAAAAACGAACAGGCAAAAAGATCTGATCCGCTACCCGACTCACTCACGCCCGGCTAATCGCTGACCGGCTGAGTATTTATTGCCGCGCCGACGCCCGGTACTTCTCACAAAGCAGATTCACAGGAGCTGTCCTTCTAGATGTTTCCAAGATTACTAATTTTCGTTGCCCTTGTGGCTATCGCAGGATGTGCTGCCCGGGAGCCAAAGCCGGAAGAACAGGCGATGCCGGAACCAGTGGTCGAGCCGATCGTGGAGGTTATCGAAGCCCCCGTAGTGGCGGAGGATCCGCTTCCGGGCGCCTGCGAGATCTTGCTCATGCGCCTCGAGGAGACCCAGCCGTTGCTTAGTAACCTGGACGCGTCGCTGGCCGGACAAGTGGACCGCATTGAGCAGGCTGCTGCCCGCATCAACACGCCCGAGCCGGCACCCCGGGCCAGCGATTGCCCGACCGTCAGCACCGGAGCCCTGGGTCGCAAGGAAATAATTGGTGCCATCGAGTGGATTTACATGAACCCGCCTGCAGATCACTTTCGAGCCAGGGTTGACAGTGGTGTCGAAACTTCCTCGCTGAGTGCCAAAGATGTTGTCGAATTTGAGCGCGATGGTGATGACTGGGTTCGATTTACATTCGACCATGAAGAAACGGATACGCCAGTCGATTTCGAACTGCCAATCAAACGCGTCGTCCTGGTGCGCCAGCCCCCATACGATGACCCCGACCGCAGGGTCGTCGTTGAACTCGATATCAGGCTTGGCGAGCAGCTGCAGGCGACCGAGTTTACGCTGACCAATCGCAGCAGCATGACTTACCCCGTGTTGCTCGGCCGCGCATTCCTGATGGACCTTTACGTTGTGGACGTTTCCCAAACGTATACTCACGAAAAATACAAAGCGCAATGAACCAATGAAAAAGTCCTCCCAATCCAGCCGATTTTCACTTTTTGCCATTGTCGGGTTCCTGTCGGTACTCGGGCTTGGCCAGTCCATTCACCGGCACGTCGCATATGACATTCCGTGGATTCCGGGCACGGAAAAATCGATCTGGTCCATCGAGGCACACATTCAGTTTTCCGGGCGGGGCCAACCGGCGTCGGTCAACCTGCGTCGACCGAGCGACCAGGCTGGTTTCGCCGTCCTGGACGAGAGCGGTGCGTCACCGGGGTACGGCCTGAGTTTTGTCGACCACATCGGCCTGCCTACCGCCCAGTGGTCCATCCGCGAGGCGACCGGACAACAAACGCTTTATTACCGAGCCGAGGTTTTGCAACGTGACACCGACGAAGTGGATGAAGAACCTCCGCCGCGTCTCCAGTCGCGGAGCTGGGAGGAACCCTACGCCACCGCGGTTAAAGCCGTACTTGACCAGGCGTTCAGCCTGTCATCCGATCCGTTTTCACTGACGCGGCAATTGATCAAGCAGTTTCGCACCGGCAACCGTGCGCAGAACGAACAGCTCCTTATCGACGAAGTTGGTGAGGACAACCTGACAAACCTGCTCGCCGATATGTTGCAGAGCCGGAATATTCCGGCCACAACGGTTTACGGGTTGCTGCTGGAGGATGGCCGTCGCCGCCAACGATTAAAGCCACTGCTTCGCGTCTGGTCCGACGGGGACAGTGAAATCTTCAAGCTCGCCCTGAGCCCGGAGGAAACCCGGCTGCCGTTGCTGATCTGGCAACCTACGCGAGGATATGTACTGGACGTTACCGGCGGAACCGGATCCGACCTGACGTTTTCCATGCTCAGGTCCGAGTTCACCAGCTATGGAGAGGTCGCCTCTGCACTCGGTGAGGGGGATGACTTCCTGGGATTCTCGATCCACACATTGCCGATCGAAGAACAGGCGATGTTTAAGACGATCCTGCTGATACCGATCGGCGCACTGGTTGTCTGCCTGCTGCGCATACTGGTCGGGCTCAGTACGTCGGGAACGTTCATGCCTGTACTGATCGCGCTTGCTTTCATCGAAACCTCGCTACTGACCGGACTGGTCGGTTTTCTGTTGATTGTATCCGTCGGGTTGATGATCCGAAGTTACATGTCACACCTGAACCTGCTTTTGGTGGCGCGAATATCGGCCGTGATTATTACCGTCATTACGATCATCGCGCTGTTCAGCGTGTTCAGTTACCGGATCGGGCTGACGGAAGGTTTGAAGATCACTTTCTTCCCAATGATCATCCTCTCGTGGACAGTCGAGCGCATGTCGATCCTGTGGGAAGAAGAAGGATGGCGTGAAGTTGCCATCCAGGGCGGGGGCAGTTTGCTAACCGCCGTTCTCGCCTACCTGGCAATGACGAATCCTTGGGTGAGACACTTGAGCTTCAACTTTATTGGCCTGCAATTCGTCGCCCTCGCCCTGATCATGCTGCTGGGCAGCTACACCGGATACCGGCTGCTCGAGCTTCGGCGGTTCAGACCAATCGTCGATCCAGTGAAATGAGTATGTTCGCGTCACCACGCCGGCTGCGCGAGATGGGCGTGGTCGGCATGAACCAGCGCAACAACACGATAATTGGCCCGCTGAATCCACGGTCCCTTTACCCTCTTGTGGATAACAAGCTGAAAACAAAATTGTTAGCGACAGAAAAAGGGATCCCGACTCCGGCGCTGCTTGGCGCGCTCAAAACACAGCACGACCTGAAGGGCCTCGCCGATGTTCTGGCGCCTCACGACGGATTTGCCGTTAAGCCAGCCAAAGGCAGTGGCGGTAAAGGTATCCTCGTGATCGCATCTCAACGCAACGGTATGTTCATCAAGGCAAATGGACAAGAGCTGCGTGTGGACGACATTCGGCGACATATAACGAACATTCTCTCCGGCCTGTTTAGCCTCGGCGGGGCACCGGATGTCGCGATTATAGAGGAACTGGTTCGTCCCGATCCGATGTACGAAAACCTGTCGGTCGAAGGTGTGCCTGATATTCGTATTATTGTTTATCGTGGGTTCCCGATCATGGCGATGATGCGTTTATCCACTCGCGCATCCGACGGCAAAGCAAACCTGCACCAGGGTGCTGTTGGCGTGGGCCTGACGATTTCAACTGGCATTGCAGTCAACGCAGTCCAGTTCAATCATACGGTGCGTGAGCACCCTGATTCCGGAGCTGACCTGATGTCCATCAAGATTCCAGGGTGGGCGGACTTGCTGGAACTCGGCGCTCGATCCGCTGATGCGACCGGTCTCGGCTATCTCGGCACCGACATCGTGATCGATCGCGATCGTGGCCCATTGCTGCTGGAGTTAAATGCCCGACCCGGCCTCGCCATTCAAATTGCCAACGGAGTGGGTCTCGCATTCCGCATACGCGAGGTCGACGAGATACGGCCGAGATACTTTCGTGAAAGCCCTCACGAGCGCATTCATCGAGCGATGACAATGTTCAACTGATGGAGCAAACCGATGGTCCAGCGACTGGTCATCCTGTTGATTCGCATCATCACCAGCACATTCTTCCGTCGAATCGACGTCGTCGGCATAGAAAATATTCCTGAAGACGGGGCCGTCATTTTCGCCGGCAATCATCCGAATGCGCTAATGGATGGCTGGCTACTCACAGCCAAATGCGGCCGTTGGCCTTTGCATTTCGTTGTCAATGCGAAACTCTGGAGTTACCGCCTGTTGGTCCCCGTCCTGAATGCCACTGGCGCGGTACCCGTCTATCGACGTGAAGAACACGGCGGCGAAGTGGACAACCAGCAGGCATTCGAAAGACTTTACGAGGTGATCGAGTCCGGCAACTGCATGGGCATTTTTCCCGAGGGCGTCAGTCACGCCGAATCCAAAATGTTCAGGCTGAAAACCGGTGCAGCGCGCATCGCGTTGACGGTCGCCGCGCGCGGCAAGACAAAAGTCAGGATCATTCCCTGTGGTTTGAATTACATTCACCGCCACCGCTTCAGAAGCCAGGTGCTCATCGAGTTCGGCCAGCCTATCTTCATTGACGATCACTGGGTTGCGGAATTTCAGAAAGACAATCAGGGCACTGTAATAAAACTGACAGATTATCTGGCCAGCGCATTAGCGGGCGTTACTTTGAATGCGCCGGACTGGCGAACGTTACGCTTTGCCCAGACCGCAAGGCGTTTGTACAAACCGTCATCAGCGGTGCTTAGCCCGGGCGAATATGTCGAGCTAAATCGCCGTTTCGTTGAGCAATATCTCGAAATTTCAGAGGAGCCGGACATAAAGGCCTTTCAAAATGCCGTGGAAAACTACCAGGCAAGACTGGATATGCTGGGCCTGAAAGACCATCAATTGAGAAAGCCGGTCACACTGGCCAGTGCATTCCGCAAGGTCCTGTTTCGTGCGTTGATCATAGTCGTCCTGCTACCTGCAGCAATTCCCGGGGCACTGTTGCATCTCCCGGTTGGATGGATAGCCGCGATCGTCGGTGAGCGATTCAGCTATGAAATGGACGATGTTGCAACACTCAAGGTTTTTGCAACCATCCTGTTGTTGCCCGTCCTGTACCTGGGGATTGCGATATTTGTTGGTTTGAATTTCGGCGCCTGGTGGGCGATCGCGACCGTCCTCGGGCTGTCTCTCAGTTTCTTCGCATCAGTTCGTTTAATCGAGGCCGAAGTTGGCTTGTTGCTGTCCATGCTGTCGGTCCTCAGGCTGGCCCGGCTGGGAAGCGAGGTAGAAGACCTGCGTGCGGTAAGAAAGGAACTCGTTTTACAAATCAGGGAACTGGTCGATCGGTTTATCGAGCCAGGGGCGAAAAGAATGTTTACTCAAGGGGACTTCCGTACCTGACGGACAATGCGTTGTCGCAATTCACAGGCGACACGACACTCGACGGGTATCCTGGGTACAGAGATTTAGCGTAGGTTGACACATGAATTACGGGCTACTCATCGCCCCACTTTGTTTCCACTTTTATGCCGATCTTCTGCAGAAACACCGTGGGCAGAATACCGCCGGCCGACACGATAATCGAATCATTCCTGAGTCGGCCAACCTTATCATTTAACTCGATGATGACCGAGTCTGGCCGGATTTCCTTCACATTGGAATTAAACAGCACCTTGAGTCTTCCCTCACTTTTCATCTGCTCGACTTTTTCGCGATTCTTTTGCTTTGCTCGGCTGAAAGCGCCCGATCGGTAAGACAACGTCACCGTGGTCCCAGGCTCGGCGGCAATGCTGGTCGCAGCCTCAAGCGCGCTGTCACCGCCACCCACGACCAGGACGTGCTGATTTCGGTACTGTTCGGCGTCAATTAAACGATACGCCACCTTCGGCAGCTCTTCGCCCGGAACACCGAGTTGTCGCGGCGAACCACGCCGGCCGATCGCAAGCAGCACGGCTCGAGTGTCGTAGGTAGCCCGGTTCGTCGTGACGGTATAACCATCTTTTCCGGCAGCAGGCTCAATGGCGTCGACCCGTTCACTGTAATTAATCTTGATCCCGGATTTCTTCTCAGCGTTTTTCCAGAAATCGATCAGGTCCTCTTTCTGGACTTCCTTGAATCTCGTCTTGCCGATGATCGGCAATTCGGCGGGCTGCGTCATGACAAGCTTTCTCCGTGGAAAATGCGCCACGGTACCACCCAG
>JAHEFD010000041.1:17580-25682 GCA_024640345.1 Woeseiaceae bacterium | reverse complement strand
GCGCAAGCGCCGGAGCGCCTTCATACCGCCATGCGATATGCGGCGCTCAACGGGGGAAAACGCCTGAGACCACTGCTGGTCTACGCAGCCGGCGAGTGCCTGAATGTCAATGTTGAAAAACTGGACGCCCCGGCGACGGCCATCGAGCTTATTCACGCATTCTCCCTTGTACACGACGACCTTCCGGCCATGGATGATGATGATCTCCGCCGCGGGCAGCCGACCGTTCATCGGCAGTTCGACGAAGCAACCGCCATCCTCGCAGCCGACGCATTACAGCCGCTCGCATTCCAGGTCATTGCAGGCACATCGGCGCTGAGCGGAAGGGAGGTAACCGAGCTGATCGTACTCGTATCAAAGGCCTGTGGGTCACTCGGTATGACAGGTGGCCAGGCGATAGACCTCGCTTCCGAAGGTAAAAAGCTGTCGGCCAGCGACCTGGCAACAATGCACAGCCTGAAGACCGGCGCCCTCATTCGCGCAGCTGTCCTCTCGGCCTGCCACCTCGCGGACAATATGTCCCGGCAGGAGTGGTCAGCCATGGACAACTTCGCCGGCAACATCGGGCTCGCATTTCAGATCCGGGATGACATCCTGGATGTCGCAGGCAAAACCGACATTATTGGAAAGCCTGCCGGCTCCGATCAGAAACTGCGAAAGGCAACCTGGCCGGCATTGTTCGGCATCGAGGAAAGTTCGCGTCGATGTACTCAATTACTCGAAAACGCGGTCAAAGAATTGTCAATATTGGGGGACCGGGCTGAACTCCTGACATCGCTCGCGAACTACGTGGTCGAGCGGGTGCGGTGACCCGCGAGCGCCGCATCCTGCACGTCGATATGGATGCCTTCTACGCGTCGGTCGAACAACGCGATGATCCTTCGCTGCGTGGAAAACCCGTGGTGGTTGGCGGCAACACGAGGGGAGTCGTGGCGGCCGCCAGTTACGAGGCCCGTGAGTTCGGCATTCGCTCGGCCATGCCAATGCGGGACGCGTTGCGGCGATGCCCGGACCTGCATCGCGTTCCGCCACGCATGTCTCACTACCAGGACGTTTCGAAAGAAGTGTTCACGATCTTTCGTGAGTTCACGCCTGTTGTTGAAGGACTCTCCCTCGACGAGGCATTTCTCGATGTAACAGAAAGCCTGCAGCTGTTCGGCGACGAGGTCGCCATTGCGCGGGAAATCAAGAAGCGAATCCTGGAACGTACCCGCCTGACAGCATCCGTTGGCGTCGCGTCGAACAAGCTTGTCGCAAAAATTGCTTCGGACCTCGACAAGCCGGATGGGTTGGTCGTCGTCACGCACGAGAATATGCGCGAAACGCTTGATCCGTTACCCGTACAGGTGATTCCCGGCATTGGCAAGGAAACGCTCACTCGGCTAAGACGGATTCCGATCACGACGATTAAAGACCTCAGACTCGCCAGCGATGGCGACCTGGCTTCTGTTTTCGGTAGATTTGCCAGCCGAACCCGCGATCGGGCATTCGGCATAGACGACCGCCCGGTCGTTTCTTCGCGGGCAGACAAATCGATCAGTGCCGAAGAAACCTTCGACCGGGATCTGGGTGAACGCAAGGAAATGCTTCGGCACCTGTTGAGACTTTCCGAGCGAACGGCCGGCCGCCTGCGGGCCAGGGAACTGGTTGCGGGCACGGTTCAGGTAAAGATTCGACAGGCAGATTTTACGACTTACACCCGGCAACGATCGCTGCGGCCGCCTGGCAACGGCACCGAAACCCTATATCGCGCGGCAACAAAGCTGCTTGACGACTGGCTCGGCGAGTTTCCGGGTATCGAGATTCGCCTGCTCGGCGTTGGTGGCAGCGACCTCACAAAAGATGCCCAACCCGACCTGTTCGCGCCCCAAATGGCCGCGGGCGGATCACAGCTCGACCGGACCGTTGACCAAATTCGCGACAAGTTCGGTGATTTGTCACTCGGCCGCGCCAGGACAATGGATCCCGATTAAATCAGGTAGTATCTGCTGACCAGAAGCCAACAAAGCCATCCCGCCCCCACATTATGTATACGAGTTTTTTTGGCCTGAATGAAAAGCCGTTCACGATAACGCCGGACCCGCGCTATCTGTTCATGAGCGAGCGTCATGGTGAGGGCCTCGCGCACCTGGTCTATGGCGTTACGGAGAGCGGCGGATTTATCCAGTTGACCGGGGAAGTGGGTACCGGCAAAACAACGCTGGTCCGCACTTTGCTCGGGCAGATTCCCAACGAAGTCGACATCGCACTTATTCTCAATCCACAGCTAACCGCGGTCGAGTTCCTTAGCGCCATTTGCGAGGAACTGGGTGTCGCGCTGCCGAAAGACAAGCACAGCAAGAAAGCGCTGGTTGATACGCTAAACCAGTATCTGCTGGAGGCTCACTCGCGGGGACGACGAATCATTCTCCTGGTAGATGAGGCGCAGAACCTGTCGGATGGCGTCCTGGAACAGTTGCGTTTACTAACGAACCTGGAGACCGCACGCCAAAAACTGCTGCAGATCATCCTGATCGCGCAGCCGGAGCTCAGGGAAAAACTTGCGCAGGAAAATTTGCGTCAGCTCGCCCAGCGGGTGACCGGTCGATACCACCTTGAACCGCTTTCCCGGGACGAAGCTTTTCAATACATCGATTACCGACTGAGGGTAGCCGGCGCGCTGACAGAAATCTTTGATCAAGCTGCCAAGAAAGAGGTTTTCCGCCTTTCTGGCGGAGTGCCACGCATCATGAACGTGATCTGCGACCGGTCCTTGCTCGGCGCCTACAGCCTGGGATCGCGAAAGATCAGCAAACGCCTTGTTCGCAAGGCAGCCTACGAAGTTTCCGGCCAGCCCGTGACATCGCGCCTGCTGCGGTGGCTGGTACCAGTCCTCGGCGTCGCCGGCCTGGTTCTTGCCACCTTTTTTCTCTGGCCGACTCTCATCGAAAAGCAGCCCCGGGCTGTTGTGTCCACGATAGCTGCTCCGATCGCCGAGGCAGAATTGCCAGTAGAGGAAGCGGTTGTAGCCGCCGAGAACATACCGCCTGCGGCCGGGGCTACTGATTCGGGGCCCGATCTGGATACCGTCCTGTCCGACTCTGATGGCGAGAGCGGATTTGCAGCAATCCTGGATTCGTGGGGTGTAAAAATGGAGTCAACGGGCGGCGCCGTGTGCAACCAGGTACAGGCACATGGCCTGAGTTGTTCATACCAGAAAGGTACCTTGTCAACGCTGAAGCAACTTGATCGGCCAGTGATCATGACCCTGACCGGAAACGACGGTGAAAATCATCTCGTCGCACTCGTCGGCCTCGACGACGAATTCGCCAGGTTATTGATTAACGGCATGCCGGTTGATATACCGACCGACAAGTTGTCAGATTACTGGTTCGGGCAATTCATCTTGATCTGGCGTCCGGCGACCGGGGTTGACCAGGCTGTCGGCCCGGGTATGCGTCATGACAATGTCCGCTGGCTTCGCCAAAGTCTCGCCACTCTTAACGGGAACTACCAGCCCGTCGATATCGATTCGGCGTTCTTCGATGAAGAACTCAAGGAACAGGTGATTCAATTCCAACGACTGCATCGACTCGAGGCCGATGGGCTGGCAGGCGAGAAGACGCAGGTCATTATCAATTCTCTTTTGGCCCAGGACGGTACTCCGCGACTGTCCGACAAACGCTGATACCCGACGGAAACACACTATGTCATTTATTCTGGATGCGATAAAAAAGTCGGAAGCAGAGCGATTGCGAAAGGATGCTCCCGGCATTGCAAATATTGCGCAAAGCGACGGAAAAAAATCATCGTCAAAGTGGATGTGGCTGGTATTGATTCTTCTCGCGATCAACCTGGTGGCTGTTGTCGGCTTGATTTTCATTGCCCGTCCCGAACCAGCCCCGGTCCAGGCACCCATTACGACCGGCGAAGCTTCACAGAACGAGACACTGCCAGCCTTCTCGGAACCCGAAGTGGAAGTCGAACCCGAACCACCGATACCGGTACCGGTACAGAGCGAACCGGAACTAGTGGCGGCTGAGTTGCCTGCCAGGGCACCCGAGACAAGCTCGGCTCCGGTTGTTACGAGTCAAAACGGTACGGTTTACGACGGGCTGGAGTCGTTCAACGAACTTCGCGCAAAGGGCCAGCTGGCGTTGACCGACTTGCATCTCGACATTCACGTTTACAGCGGGCAGCCCGCCGACCGGTTCGTCTTCGTCAACATGTCGAAGTACAAGGAAGGCGCGACGCTATCAGAGGGCCCGGTGGTAAGGGAGATTACGACCGATGGCGTAATTCTCAACTACCGTGGTACGACCTTCCTGTTACCTCGCGAGTGACTCCCCGACAGCGGTAATCAGTTCCGGTCCCTCATTCCTTGCATTGTTCACCCGGCGATCGACCGGCCAGGCCTGAAACCCGGGAGGATCGGCGCTCACTTCGTCGAGCAGGTTCATGTCGCCTTCCAGCCACCGGTGAGCTCTCTCCGGCTCCAGCACAATCGGCATCCGGTGATGGATCCGGGACAGATACTCGCCCGCCGCCGCAGTCACTATTGTCGTCGTTTGTAACGTCTCTTCAGAATCCCTGCTTTTCCAGTGCTCCCAAAGACCAGCGAAAACGAACGGGTTGCCGCTGGCAAGCGAAATGAAATACGGGATCTTGACACCGTTTTCAGTATGCCATTCATAAAATCCGTCCGCCGGTATCAGGCAGCGGCGCCTTCGATACGCGGTACGAAATGAGGGCTTTTCAGCAACTGTCTCAGCACGTGCATTGATCATGCGGTTGCCGATAGAGGGATCCTTGGCCCACGATGGTACAAGTCCCCATCGCAGTTCGATCATTTCGTTTTTCTTTTCCTCGTCGCGTCGAATGGCCGCGATAAACTGCGTTGGCGCAATGTTGTAACGCGGCTTGAACGTCGTCTCGGACTCCACGCCAAAGAGCGCGGCGGTTGCCTCGCCAGGCGAGTAGAACGCGAAACGGCCGCACATACTATTCGCGGATCCCGATGCCGCGATTCAACAGCGCCAGGTTCATGGTAAACAGACCGGCCACAAAAATGACGACAATGAGATACGCGTACCCGATGCTGATATCGGACGTACCGAGAATGCCGTAGCGAAAAGCATTAACCATGTAGAGAATCGGATTGCCCAGGGAGACTTTCTGCCAAAATTCGGGAAGCAGGGAAATCGAGTAAAAAACACCACCGAGATAGGTAAGCGGCGTCAGCACAAACGTCGGAATGATCGAAATGTCGTCGAACTTCTTTGCAAACACGGCGTTCACAAATCCAAGGAGCGCAAAAACCGTTGATGCCAGGATGACCATGGAGAAGGTAATCAGCGGGTGCTCGACATTCAAATCTGTAAAGCTCAGGGCAATAATGGTAACCATACCGCCGACCATCAGGCCACGAATCACGCCACCCGCGACATGACCCATGATGATCGTCGCGTTCGACATCGGTGACACGACCATCTCCTCGACATGCTTGCCAAATTTTGCGCCAAAAAATGACGACACGACATTGCCATACGAATTGGTTATGACAGACATCATGATCAGGCCCGGCGCAATGTATTGCATATACTCGAAGCCGTTCATCAGCCCAATTCGGCGACCAATAAGGTTGCCGAAAATGATGAAATAGAGTGTCATCGTAATGGCAGGAGGAACGATTGTCTGAACCCAAATTCGCAGGACGCGAAGAATTTCCTTCCTCACCAGCGTCTTGAAACCGATCCAGTTCAACCTGAAGTTCATGACGTTCTCAATTCCTTTCCGCCTGTGGGCGCCTGCTTGCCTTCGACGAGCCCCATAAACAACTCTTCCAGGCGATTTGCCTTGTTACGCAGGCTGATGACGGAAATACCCTTGTCCGCAAGGGCGCTGAACAGCGAATTCAGATCGTCACCGGCATTGACAGCGACTTCCAGTTCACACTCCTCAATCAGGTTCGTCTCGAAACCCGGGAGACTCGGCGCCTGGTCAAGCGGATCGCGAAGGCTCAGGACGAATACCTCGCGCTGCAACTTGCGGAGAACGGTGCTCATCCGGGCATCCTCGATGATTCGTCCCTCATCGATTATGGCTACGTGGCGGCAGAGGCTCTCGGCCTCTTCGAGGTAATGTGTAGTCAGGATAATCGTCGTTCCGGCCTTGTTGATCTTGCGAAGGTATTCCCACATCGACCTGCGAATCTCGATGTCGACGCCTGCCGTAGGCTCGTCAAGAATCAGCAGTTTCGGTTCATGGATCAGCGCACGCGCAATCATGAGGCGGCGCTTCATCCCACCGGACAACGTTCGCGCTGAATCATCACGACGATCCCACAATCTTAGTTCGCCAAGATAATTCTCTGCACGTTGTAACGCGACTCGTCTTTCGATTCCGTAGTAACCGGCCTGGTTCACGACAATATTCAATACGGTATCGAACAAATTCATATTGAGTTCTTGCGGCACCAAACCTATGCAGGACTTGGCAGCCTCGAGGTCCGTATCGATATCGTGGCCGAAAATTTTGACTGATCCACTCGACTTGTTGACCAGGGACGACACGATGCCGATTGCCGTCGTTTTACCCGCGCCGTTTGGCCCGAGCAAGGCGTAAAAGTCTCCGGACTCGACATTGAAATCGATTCCCTTGAGCGCCTGAACACCGTTTGAGTAGGTCTTTGTCAGGTTTTTTATCGACAGGGCCAGCATAGCGTCGCGTATTGTATACGCACAAACTAGCTCTGTGTTGGTTCGTCTTTGTCAGCTACCCGCATCCTGGGCGCCCGATTGGTCCGTGCCGCCCGCGACCAGCTTTGGGTTCTGCATTCAGGTGGATCAGTCAAAACAACCTGTAACGCACTTATTTGTGCAGCCTGGCGTGTCAGGGCTTCCTCGCTCACACCACTGTCGAGAAGCTTGTTCCACAACTCTGGGTGCCCCGTAAATCGAACGCCAGGCGTGTCACCGCTTGCGCGCACCGCGGCCAGCAGGTGAAAGAAAGTCTGCTCGGCTATGCGCTCGGTCCAGTAAAGTGTCGCGCCGCAGATCAGCCTCAACGCGTAGGAATTTCGTCGGGCGAGTTGCCAGATAAAGCCAAGACTCGCCGAAATCAGCGTGTCGACCTCGTCCGCATCATTGACATGAAACAGGTCGCGCTCCGGGCTGTCGGTCAAAATACGTGTCCAATAGCGATCATCGCCCTCCCTGAAAGAGAACAGCAGAAAGGGCGTCGCCGCCAGGCGGGATATCTGCTGTCTGCTCAGATTGGTAATTCGGGCTCGCAGCCTTTCCGGCAGTTCGGGCAATCCGTCCCTTAACCGGGTGTCCATTTGCAGCAGGCCAAGCCACGCTTCGTTCAGGGCGACTACGTTCTCGTAATCTGATAATTCAGGCCCTTTAAATGCCATCGAATCCCTCCCATTCAGCGGTTTTTCATTATTATTTGAGGCAATAGCCAATTAATATATAGTTGCTTTATTTCCCATTTATGTACTTTATATGCTTCTATAGCACTTTATATGGTCTAAAACTAGCATAAAGGGGAAGATATGCGACTCACAGACAATCGATACGCGAACGAGAAGCAGCAGTTTGAGCTGGCCCTCAGGATGATCCAGCACGAGGCTCGAACCCGCACCATCAAAGCCTGCACCGGCCTGAGTGACGACCGAATCCGCAAGGTGTACACCACCTATTTTCGTAACACCGGCCAGGACACCATCAAACGCCGGCGGGGAAAATCACCGCAACAGATCGGCCTGTTCGTCAAATGCCCCCGAAACCAGCTTGAAGCTACCACCCTGGTTGCCGTGTTCTGTGCAAGCCTGCTATTGCGGGTTGATCGCGCGAATAAGGTCCATATCTGCTGGCCAAGACCCGATGTCGAGTTTGGTCACCGTGTCTGTCGCGCTTTCGAAACCTACGTCTTGCTGCATCCGAAACACGCCATCAATTTCGAATGGGCGTGGAATCTGCTGCAGAACATCAGCAGGAATGATGAGCTTTATCTCGCCGTCTGCCGGCAATGCGGGGGCCGTTATGTTCAGGATGCCTACGCGATCGATCGACGGATTTGCCCAAGCTGTGAGATTTCCAACATGCATCGCTGAGCCG
>JAHEFD010000041.1:0-17480 GCA_024640345.1 Woeseiaceae bacterium | reverse complement strand
CTGTTTAACGACAAACCGGCTTTTGCCGTCCCCATTCACACCGATGGCAACGCGCCTTTTACAGAATCGGGCGAGTTTCATGACCTCCGCTACCTGGGCAGCGTGCTTCCGGCAGACGAGGCAAACCTGGCGGCTCACGCAATCGCGCTGATCACCTGGCATCGGCTACAAAAATTCTGTGGCCTGTGCGGTGCAGAGACGCGACCCGAGTCCGGTGGTAACGCCCGACTTTGCAATGATAGTGACTGTGCCAACCGGATATTTCCTCGCGTCGACCCTGCCATCATCGTGCTCGTTGCGCATGGCAACGAGTGCCTCCTGGGCCGCCAGGCCTCCTGGCCTGAAGGTCGCTATTCCACGATCGCAGGGTTTGTTGAACCGGGAGAGAGCCTTGAGGATGCGGTACGAAGGGAGGTTTGGGAAGAAACCAATATCGATGTCGGCAGTGTCCACTATCACAGCTCGCAGCCGTGGCCATTTCCCGCATCATTAATGCTTGGCTTCACTGCTATCGCTAATTCGCGGGAAATCCACCTGAATGACGGCGAACTCGAAGACGCAGGGTGGTTTACACGAAAAGAGCTTCGATCCGGATTCCCGAAACTTCCCTACCGGCTCTCGATCGCCCGGCGGCTGGTCGACGACTGGCTCGAAGACGGCTCCGCTCCATAAAGCTGATGTGCCTTATTGTTTTCGCCTGGCAGCTCCATCCGGAACATCGCCTCATTCTCGCCGCCAATCGCGACGAGTTCCATAGCCGCCCGACGGAGGCACTCGACTGGTGGCGGGACAACCCGGCTGTTCTTGCCGGTCGTGACCTGCAGGCGGGCGGCACGTGGCTGGCCGTAAGTCGAGCCGGCATGTTTGCAACGGTGACCAACTATCGCGAGCAGGAAAAGGCCGTGGACACGGGCCGATCCCGCGGGGAGCTGGTCACTAAATTCGTATCGGGAAATGCCAATGCCGGGAGCTATGTGAACGCTATTGCCGGCGAGCAATACGCGGGATTCAACCTGCTCGCGGCCAGCGAAGACGAACTGTTTTATGTTTCGAATCGAAATGACGCACCAACCCGACTCTCTCCCGGAATATATGGCCTGAGCAATGCGTCGCTCGATACACCGTGGTCGAAAGTTGTACGTACCCGTGAAAAATTGCGGACACTCGTCGAGACCGACACTGTCGACGAATCCACGCTCCTGGAAATCCTGACGGACCGCACTGTGGCTCCGGTTCCCGATCTGGAACAAACACGACTTCCGTTCGATCTTGCCAGGACGCTGACCGCACCGTTTATCGTATCTCCCGACTATGGCACGCGTTGCTCGACCACGCTGTTGTGTTCACACAGCGGCGAGATATCGCTGCGCGAACGGCGATTCGATGCAGAGGGCGAAATTAGCGGCGAGTCCGGCTTCAACTTCCTCGCAGGCCGTAGCCGGTAGGCAACAGCTAGCTGCTGATCCCGAACACAGACATCAACCAGGTTCGAATATCGGCAATTTCCTCGCCGCAGACGGCATGTGCCATCGGGTAGTCGTGCCACTCGATTTTGCAGCCGGCTTTTACCAGCAAATCCCTGGAATGCACGCCAAGCGACATGGGCAATACCGGGTCAAAGGAACCATGCGCCATGAAAATGGGCAGCTCACGAAAATGACTGTCGGCGTTGTCCTGAACCTCAACAGAGAACTTGCTGTCCAACGGCAAATAAGTTGATAACGCCATCAGCCCTGCCAGCCGTTTCGGAAATCGAACCGCGGTATGCGATGCGATGGCACCTCCCTGTGAAAATCCTGCCACCATAATTTTTTCATACGGCATGCCCCGCTCGTGCTCGTACTCGATCAGCTCCACGAGTTGCTGGCTGCTCTGCCGAATACCTCTCTCGTCCATGGGGCCATCGCGATCCAGCGAGATAATGTCGTACCAGGCGCGCATCGACATCCCGCCATTGATCGTTACTGGCCTGACCGGTGCGTGCGGAAAAACGTAGCGCAGTCCGCGCAGACCAATCTCGGGCACGATCGGTTCGAAGTCGTGACCGTCCGCGCCGAGGCCATGCAGCCATATGACAGTACCCTCCGGCGTTCCATCCGCTTCAACCTCCACAGTTTGTAATTGCGCCATTTCCGGCCTCCGATATTGGGGACGCCGCATATTAGCAACATCGCAGCCTTGAGTACTCCGGAACATACTGTTATTCATATCGGCAGATGTCCGCGGACCGCTGGTAGCGGACCGGTCAATGGCCGTTGAAAATTCACGACAGGAAATTCCGAGTACTGATGAGCCGACTCTGGGAAAAGGGCTTGCCCCTGGATGAACGCGTGTTGCGATATACAGCCGGTGAAGATCACCTGCTGGATGCGCGGCTCGTTGCATATGATGTGCGAGCATCGGTCGCACACGCCGAAATGCTCGGCGAGCAGCAATTGCTGACAGCTGAGGAATGCGAGGCAATTGTCGCCGGCTTGAACGAGTTGCTCGTCGATTTTCAGGCGGGCAAATGGCAAATCAGCCTGCAGGACGAGGATGTTCACACCGCTCTCGAAACACGACTGACCATGAAGATAGGCGAAACCGGTGGACGGGTTCACCTCGGCCGTTCGCGAAACGATCAGGTCCTGACGGCCATCAGGCTGTATCTGCGCGATGCCACCTCGGAAGTGAGGGAGAGCATTGACGGTCTTTGCGAGTCGCTCGAAAGCCTCAGCAGTGCCCAGGGCGAAATCATTCTGCCCGGTACAACCCATATGCAGCACGCGATGCCATCGAGCGTCGCACTTTGGAGCCAGGGCTTCGGCGAGGCATTTCAGGACGCACGAGACGGGCTCGATGCTGCGCTCCGTCGCATCAACAAGAACCCGCTTGGCAGCGCCGCCGGCTATGGCACACCCGGACTGCCGATAGACCGCGATTCGACCACCGCGAAACTGGGCTTTGCCGAAACCCAGGAACCGGTTACAGCGGTACAGCTGTCCCGGGGCAAGGCAGAGGCCGGGCTGCTCTTCGAATTGTCATTGTTGATGCAGGACCTTGGCAGGCTGGCAACCGACCTGCTGCTTTTTTATACACAGGAATACCGCTACATTGCCCTGGCACCGGAAGTGACAACCGGTTCATCAATCATGCCGCAGAAGCGAAATCCTGACGTACTTGAGCTGGTTCGGGGCGCAGCCGGAACAGTCCAGGCCTCCCTCAACGAATGCCTGTTGATCATGGCAAAACTGCCATCCGGATTTCAGCGTGACCTGCAGAGAATGAAGCCGCCGGTATTCCGTGCCATCGACATCACGATTGAAAGTGTCGACATCATGGCATACCTGCTTTCTACGATTCGCTTTCTGCCGGAGAACATCCAGCTGAGCGATGAGCTGTATGCCACAGAGGAGGCCTACCGGATGGTACGAGACGAAGGCATTCCATTTCGAGAAGCTTATCGCCGCGTCGCGGAAAAACTGCGGAAGTAGCGTCGGGTTCACGGTATTTGCAGGGTAACTGGTATACCATCTGCTGCATCCTGGTGAACACCGTTACATGGGAAAGAGCCATGCGAAATCCAGTCCGTTCAGTCATCATACTCATGCTTTCTTTTGCATTTTTGTCTGCGTGTGGCCAGAAAGGGCCGCTATTTCTTCCGGGCAACCCGAGTTCTCTGCAATCGATTCCCTCGGCCGGAGAGTTGCAGCAGCTGTCACCCGAAGATGACGAAGAAAAAAAAGAAGACGAAGAAGACCAGACACTAAACCGTAAGTAGAGCCATGCGGGCGCAGACCCGCGAGATAAGCTGATGAGCGACAGCAAACTCGTCCTTGTGGACGGATCGTCCTATTTGTACCGCGCATACCATGCGTTGCCGAAACTGACGAGCTCCCGCGGCGAACCGACGGGCGCAATTCACGGCGTGCTCAACATGATCAACAAGCTTGCCAGCGAGGAAACCACCGAGCATTTCGTCGTGGTATTCGACGCGCCGGGCAAAACCTTCCGTGACGAGCTATTTGAAGAATACAAAGCGACCCGGCCACCAATGCCGGATGACCTGCGTGAACAGATTGACCCGCTCCTCGAGGCAATTCCGGCGATGGGAATTCCGCTTTTACGCATTAGCGGAGTCGAAGCCGATGACGTCATTGGAACGCTCTGTCGGCAGGCGGAGGAGGCCGGCATGGAAGTCCTGGTGTCGACCGGCGATAAAGACATGGCGCAGCTCGTTAACGACAAGGTCACACTGGTCAACACGATGACCGGAACCGTTCTCGATCGGGAGGGCGTGAAGAAGAAGTTCGATGTTTTTCCCGAACAGATTATTGACTACCTGGCCCTGGTAGGAGATTCCTCGGACAACATTCCGGGCGTACCAAAAGTTGGCGCAAAAACAGCCGCCAAGTGGCTTAACCAATGGCCGACCGCCGAAGAAATCATTTCATCTGCAGATGAAATCTCCGGAAAAGTTGGCGAAAGTCTTCGCGACAATATCGATCAGTTGCGGCTTTCCCAGACGCTCGCGACTATCCGGCAGGATGTTCCGCTGCAGGATGGTCCAGCCGATCTCAAACGATATCCGGCAGACGAAGCAAAGCTCAAAACACTTTACAGCAGGCTGGAACTTAAGCGCCTGCTGAGCCAGATCGAGGGCAATGACGATGCTGTCGGGGAAGTTGCCGACAGCAAAAATGCCGCGCCCGCGAAGAAGGGTGAATATCAGACCATCCTGGAAAGGGCCGATTTTGATCGCTGGATAAAGAAAATCGACAAGGCGAACCTGGTCGCGCTGGACACCGAAACAACCAGCATCAATTACATGGACGCCGAGCTCGTCGGCATTTCGCTGGCGGTGGAGGCGGGGGAGGCAGCCTATATTCCAGTTGCACACGACTATCCAGGTGCACCGGCCCAGCTGGACCGGGACGAAGTATTGGCCGCAATGAAAGATTTCCTGGAAGACGACAAGAAGAAGAAGGTCGGCCATCATCTGAAATACGATGCCCATATATTTGCGCGCTACGGAATCAGTCTTCGCGGCATGCAATTCGACTCAATGCTCGAGTCTTACGTGCTGAACAGTGTCGCTACGCGTCACGATATGGACTCTGTCGCGCGGTATTACCTCAACGTCGACACAATTCACTACGAAGATGTCGCTGGCAAAGGTGCGAAACAGATTACGTTCAACCAGGTCGATCTCGAGCAGGCCGCGCCCTATGCCGCCGAAGATGCGGATATCACGCTTCGCCTTCATGAACATCTTTGGGGAGCGCTACAGAAGATTCCCGCACTTCAATCTGTATACGAAAATATCGAACAGCCCCTCGTGCCGGTACTACTGGCGATGGAGGAAACCGGCGTACTGATCGACCGCGACATGCTCAGGAAACAAAGTGGTGAGCTGGCTAAAACCATGCTGCGCCTGGAGAAGGAGGCCCATGAATTTGCCGGCGGGCCGTTCAACCTGGGATCACCGAAACAGTTGCAGGAAATTCTTTTTGGGCAACTCGGTCTGCCCGTTGTCCGCAAGACACCCAAGGGGCAGCCATCGACTGCAGAAGATGTGCTCCAGGAGCTCGCCGATGAATACGATCTGCCGCGGGTCATCCTCGAGTATCGGAGCGTCAGCAAGCTGAAGAGCACTTATACCGATAAACTGCCAATGCAGATCGACCCCCAATCCGGGCGCGTTCATACCTCCTATCACCAGGCCGTTGCTGCGACCGGTCGTCTGTCATCTACGGACCCCAATTTACAAAATATACCCATTCGCACGCCGGAGGGCCGGCGAATCCGCCAGGCATTCGTGCCGCCTGATGGCACGCTCCTGCTGGCAGCAGACTACTCACAGATAGAGTTGCGCATCATGGCGCACCTGTCGGGTGATGAGGGGCTGAGAAATGCATTTTTGGAAGACAGGGATGTCCATGCCGCCACAGCCGCAGAAGTCTTCCAGGTTGACGCCGGGAAAGTCACTGCCGATCACCGCCGCTCGGCCAAGGCGATCAATTTCGGCCTGATGTATGGCATGTCCGCCTTCGGGCTGGGCAAGCAACTGGGAATCGGCCGCGGACAGGCCCAGGAATACATCGACATGTATTTCGACCGGTATCCCGGTGTAAAGCAGTTCATGGATGACATTCGCGAGCAGGCGCGCCAGACCGGATTTGTGGAAACGGAATTCGGCCGTCGATTGTATTTGCCCGAGATCAATGACCGCAATGCACAACGCCGACAATATGCCGAGCGCAGTGCGATCAATGCACCCATGCAGGGCACCGCGGCTGACATAATCAAACGGGCCATGATTACCGTGCAGGAATGGCTGCTGGGGAAAAAAGTGCCGGCGAGAATGATCATGCAGGTGCATGACGAGCTGGTCTTCGAGGTGGCAGAAGGCTCGGTTGACGCCGTTCGCGAGGAAATCGTCGCCCTGATGAACGCGGCAGCCGAACTCTCGGTCCCTCTGAAGGTGGATGTCGGCGTCGGTGAAAACTGGGACGAAGCCCACTGATATAACTCTAAACGAGCTTATCAATCAACAAGTTATATCGGCCGGGAACTCCGTTGATAATTCCTGTTCAAAGCTTATGAGTGCGTTAGTCACTTGCCTGCCTACCTCCCTAGGCGGGCCTGCAACACGGTCACCCCAAGCCTGTTGCGAAACCTGAACCCCGGCCGTTTCTGACTGCCGGGGTTTTTTTTACAGGGTCAGAGCCCGGCTTTGTCCTCCTTGCCCGCAAGGAATCGCTCCAGCACTTCCGATGCCTCATCAACCCCCTGCCTGTTGAGGGACGAAAACAGCTGCACCGTTGCCTTGTCACCGAGTTCCTTTCGTACCTGCAACAGCGCGGTTGCTGCCTTCCCGCGTTTGAGCTTGTCTGCCTTTGTCAGCAGGATGTGTATCGGCAGAGACACCGACTCGGCGAATTCAATCATTTGCCGGTCGAAATCCTGCAGTTCACGCCGGACATCTACCACCAGGATCAGGCCATTGAGGCTTTTCCTGCTCTCGAAGTACTCCTGCAGCAGCCGGCCCCAGTGGCGCCGAACCGATGCCGCCACCTGGGCGAAGCCATAGCCCGGCAGGTCAACCAGGCGCTGTCCCTCGCGCAGGGCGAAGAAGTTGACGAGCTGGGTTCTGCCCGGTGTTTTGCTCGTCCTGGCGAACTGGCGCCGGTTCACGATAACGTTGATGGCACTGGACTTGCCGGCATTGGAACGCCCGGCCACGGCCACTTCCGACCCTGAATCGGGCAGAAACTGGGTCGCGGAATTCGCGCTCGTTATGAACTTTGCATCTGGGAATTGCGACATGGGAACCGGCAAATATGTGTGTATAATTTGGGCCTGCTGAACCGGCCGGGACCCAATACTGACGGGTACGGCGCCCGTCAGCAAGGCCGCTGGCCAGCCTCCACGGTCTGACGGCCACGGGGCATCAGTTGCAGAAAACGCGGTTTGAGGCCGCGTCTTTACCTTGGGTTTTCAGCATTGGAATATTTGTGGTGCGGGAGCGCCCGCATTAGCGTAACGGTTGATCGATATGAAGAATATTTTTGCAGCACTACTCACAACCCTGTTGCTGGCGGGAACCGCCAATAGCAATCCGCTTGTTGATGGCGATGCCGAAGCCGGCAAAGCCAAAGCGGTTACCTGTGGGGCCTGTCATGGCGCCGATGGAAACAGCGTTAACCCGGTTTGGCCAAGCATCGCCGGACAACACCCGACCTATATTGTCGAGCAGCTGCACGCGTTCAAGGGTGGTCAACGCAACGAGCCGCTGATGCTCGGTCAGGTTATGTTGCTCAGCGAGGACGACATGAAAAACCTCGCGGTTTATTTCTCGGAAATGCCGGCCGCCGCCAAATCCGTGGCCGACCCGTCAACTCTTGACCGTGGTCAGCGCATTTTCCGCGGTGGAGATCGGGAATTCGGCACGCCGGCATGTAATGCCTGTCACGGGCCGACGGGAAGCGGCAATCCTGCCGCGTCAGTACCCTCAGTCAAAGGCCAATATGCCGTGTATACCGCAGCCCAGCTAAGGGCTTACGCCAGCGGCGCGCGCCAATCAGACGGGCCGACCCGTGTCATGCGTGATATTGCTGCCAAACTGAGTGAAGAGGATATTCTCGCAGTCTCCTCCTATATGCAGGGTTTACAGTAAAACCCTTAAACCATTCCTGATTTAGCCTGTCAGAAGCTAAAGTTCTTTCCGGAGATTGTCTGATGAAGCGTATTAATTTCCTAGCCCTCATTTTTTCCTTTGTGCTGGTCGCGTGCGGCGGTAGTGAATCGCCGTCGTCGGGAACTGCTGCCCCCACAGCTGGGCACGGTGATGCCGCAGCGACAACCGAAGCGCCGGCAGCCGCCGAACAGGCAGCTGAAGAGTTGCAGCCCCAGATGGTCGAGGAATCGGCGGCGACAGAAGAAGTGGTAGCCGAGGACCAGCCAATCGTTCTCGCCCAGGCCGACGCGTCGGAGATGGCCGCGGCAAAGCGGGAGTGGAAATTTACCGAAGGCACTCACTACACTCGCCTGGTACCGACGCAGCCGACCATTGGCGGCGCCGACAAGGTCGAAGTCGCCGAAATCTTCTGGTATGGCTGTAATCACTGCTACGACTTCGAAGCTTTCATTAACGGATGGAAAGACTCCATACCGGCGAATGCACGCCTTGTTCGTATTCCTGCCACCTGGAATCCGCTCGTTAAATTACACGCCCAGCTTTACTACACCGAGGAAGTCCTGACGAACAATGGCAAACTCGCCAATCCGGAACAATTCCGGTCCGCCGTGTTCGCCGAGTACCACCGTCGTGGCAATCGGATGGCTTCGATCGACTCCATTCAGAAGATTTTCGAAACACACGGTGTGAGTGCTGACGATTTCAACAACACCTGGAACTCGTTCGAGGTATCGCAAAAACTGCGAATCGCCGATGACCTGCAACGTCGATACAGCATCACCGGGGTTCCCGCAGTTGTAGTAAATGGCAAGTACCGCTCTGGAGCGGCAGAAGCCGGGGGTTACCCGAGGTTGCTTGAGTTAGTTGACGAACTGATCGCGAAAGAGTCCATGCGCTAATACCCAGTCGCCATCGAAACGCACTTGAACCAAAAACGCCCTCTTCCGAGGGCGTTTTTGCATCAACCGGCGTCTTCCGAAACAATCTGCCACTGACTGCCTTCTCCGCGCCGCCAGTAAAGCCTCTTCGTCGTCCTGACAGGCCCGCTGTCAGTATCCAGGACCTGTGTAAAACGACTCAGGTAAAGGTCCGGCACTTCCGGATCCGCAATGAGCATGACGTCGTTCATCCTGACCCCTGCCAGGTGCCGGGTCTCAAAAACTCCCAGCCGGTATGAGGCCCACGCATCCTTGTCCATGCCACGGTAAGTGAATTCATCCGCATAAAGAGACAGGTATGTGACCACGTCACCCTCTTCCTGGCTTTGACGCCACATATCGAGCGCAAGGTGAAATTCCGCTCGCAGCGTGTCGAGATCCCAGGGCAAAGCCCAGTCCAGTTGCCGCGCAACGATGACCGGTGTGACCAGTGGCTGCAATGAATCGACCAGCCGAAGTAGCTCCTCGTTCGGCAGCGCCAGGCACCCATCTGTGTCCAGGGGCGGCCGTTCCGGATTATTGCGATCTACGCCGTGAAGCCAGATGCCATATCCGGTGCGCTTGTTAAAACGATCCCACGCGTTCGGATAATCGAGTGGGAATGCTGCAACACCGTACTTGTCGTGAAGCTTGCTGGTATCGAGACTGTCAGTAATGAAGTAGACACCCAGCGGAGTTTTTCGATCCCAGGCTTTTTCCTTGCCTACCCCGGCCTGACCGATCGACATGTAGCGCTGGTCTTTTTCAACAATACGGCCCTCCGTATGAACGAACCTGTGCATTGTTGCGGAACCCGCCTCAGCGATCAGGATATCGGAAACCGAGTCAGGAATTTCGATCAGGTAGGCAGGCAGGCGATTGCTGACATCGGGCACGTTGACGGGGTCGGCAGCAGTTATCCCGCACATCAATATCAAAGCGGCGATGGCACTGAAAAATCGGAGTGAGTGGCTGCGGTTCGTCATCATTCGGTGTGTCTGCGTGGCCGGTCAGTCTACCGTCGGGGGATATCGAAGAACAAGCCTCAGTTACTGAACCTTAGTCGCAGACTCAGCTGCAGCTGCGTTTCTGTGCGAGTCGGATCGATGCCATAGTAAACCCAGCCATAATGGTGAGTCTTGATGCTTAGCCACTCGGCCGCGAAGGATAACCTGTCTGAAAAGGCTCGTTGGTAAGTAATAGTCCAGACGTGACCATCCTCCTGGTTGTCGTCCTCAAAAGTCTGATCATTCTGTGTCACCTCGAAGTTATCGTAGCGAAGCGATAGCCGATTATCTTCTCGCGTTTTCGTCAGCATAAAGAATTTGCTGTCGAATTCGACGTCGACACTATGCGCCCCGTCAACGAAAGGACCCATCACCGTTGATCCATTCATCCACTGGGTAACCAAAGCGAAGTTACCCGGCAACGAAAACTGCGCACCGACGTGATTGAACTCTGTATACCAGCCGTATTGGCCGTCCTCGATAATAGTCGGGTCCGCTCGGTTGTCGTAATGCATAGCACGCACGAGCATCCGTGATCCTGACTGCCACTCGCCATTCACATAGAAACCCATGCGACCGTCGACTTCACGAAACGGCGCCACGTAGGGATCCTGCAGTTCGAATAGCATGCCGGGCTGAATTTGCGGCAATGGTGGCAGCGGCAATTCGTCGCCAAAACGGCTTTGGCGATCATGCGCCGACCAGCCTTTCCAGGCCAGCAAAGAACCTGTCGGATCGTTACCCCGGAATGTAGCTACCTGGAGGCCAAACTGATGATTGCCTCCCAGCGCCATCGGTCGTCGGGTTACGGAGAATTCTGCTCCAAAAATCCTCAGCTCCTCGGCAACCCAGGTATTGATCGTCGAGGAACTCAAGGTATAGGGACTCGTCCACCCGGCACCTGTATTTTCCAGGGAAATCCTCGGGTAGAACGCACCAAGTTTGATGCGGTATTTGTTTCGGGACCGGGGAACGGGCCGCCACTCCAGGTAAGCCTCTGTGAGGTCGACTGGCGAACCCAGGTCGTCTGCATAAATCCCGGCAGAAACATTGGCATCCAGCGTGTCTGAAATGCGCCCAAGATATTCGATGAAACTCCGACTGAGTACCAGCCCGTCACTACCGTCGTCGAAACGAAGTTTCCCAACGAAACCCTCGGTCCATGATGTGTATCCGGCCGTTTGGACGTAGCCGAGATCCGCGCCAATCGAAAATTGATTTCGGCTCGCCTGTGCCGCTGCGGGCATTAATGCGCCTGAAGCGGCAAGCGCCAACAAGCCAACTAGTAGTCGGACCATTTCAGTGCGCCTGAGCCACTGTCATGCGCGGGCCTCAGCTTTCCACTGAGCCTGAAGACGAAGTTGTCCGACACGCCATCAGAAATCACTTGAGAAAGCACCTCGCCCTTCGGATTGATACGTGGACTCCATATCTTTACGGAAGTGACGGGAACGTCGTCAACCGGCAAAACCGCGACACCAGTCTTGTCAGTCTTTGCAAAGGCGTGACTGTCGACGACCAGTATGTAACCCAACATCTGGTCGTGAATATTGCAGCCAAGGATTACGACGCCGCTTTCCCCGAAAGTTACCGGGGGGTGGGCGTTTCCCTTGTACAAGGGCAAGATAAAGTCATTTGGATTGGAAAACGAATAGACGTGATGTGCAACGACGTCACTGTTGGGAAACCGCACCTCTGTTCCGGATTGCACTACGAGAAAATGTGGATCAAACCTGGTATCTACCTGGTCCATGACCGCAAACGCTGCCGGGGGCGGAAGCGCAACCGATTTGTCGGCCTGTAAATAAACGGCGACATCGGGTACCGGCATGCCGTCCGCATCGAGAACGGTCACCTTGAGGTCCTTTGCGCTGGCTGACAGCGAGAGGAACATGCCTGCAACCAGGAGTGCCAGACACCCTGCCCGTATATTGTTCCTTTCTTCGATTCCACGCATAGTCAGATCAGCAAGTCGCTTTCATAACCCAGTGTACGGCGCCGGTTACGAAGCCAACCGTGAACTGCCGCACAATCCATTTGACAATATGCATCTAAAATCGGCCGTGCTTACATTTATGACGACTGTGCACGTCGCTGACACCTTAACGGAGCGCCCGGAATCAATATCAAGAAAATACGGACAAGCTTTCGTACAAAGCTCCTGATGCTGAC
This sequence comes from Woeseiaceae bacterium, assembly GCA_024640345.1. Taxonomy (GTDB): domain Bacteria; phylum Pseudomonadota; class Gammaproteobacteria; order Steroidobacterales; family Woeseiaceae; genus SZUA-117. The sequence continues at coordinate 5,205 of JAHEFD010000041.1, read as the reverse complement.
AATCGTGCCACTTGCGATGGCACAACTCGTCACGTTGTTTGCCGTTATGCAGACGGTAGAAAATGACGTAGAGAACCGTGCCCGGAACTCCCTGGCGATCGGTGGCAATGTCATCGAGGAGTATCTCGCCACGCGTGGCCGCCAACTCCGAGCCAGCGTCGAAGTACTGGCCGCTGATTTTGGACTCAAGCAGGCAGCCGCTACCAGCGACTCAATTACGATGCGATCCGTCCTCGACAATCACAGCCTCCGGGTCGGCGCTGACCTGGCGCTGTTTCTGAATCTCGAAGGCCTAGCCGTTGCCGGAACGACAAATACCACGGCCCTTTCGACATCAGGATACAGCCGCTTAATCGATACACCCGGCAGCTCCAATTCCACCCAGTCGACGCTCGTGGTTGGCGAGGACATTTATCAGACTTTTGCCGTACCACTGAACGCCCCGGTTCAAATCGGCTGGGTGGTGCTCGGATTCCGGGTTGATGATTCCGTAATTGAAAGCATGAGTGCACTGACCGGTCTTGAAGTGAGCGTATCTACATCTTCGTCTCCGGCATCACGATCTGTTTACACGATCGAAAATTCAGGCGCTGAGTGGCTGCGGTTGAGCGTGCCTTTCGTCGGAAGTGTTGACAATGTAAGCGTCATCTTACAACGCTCAATGCAGGAAGCGATGTTGCCGTACGTTCAGGCACGCCGCGGACTGATCATTTTCGGAGTAATTCTCCTGGTATTCGTCGCGATCGCTGCTGCTTACGTGTCTGGCACTATTGCTCGACCCGTCCGCATCCTGACCGACGCAGCAGGCCGCATGATTTCCGGTAATTACGACAACGCTGTCGACGTTTCTTCGGACGACGAATTCGGTAATCTCGCAGCGAGCTTTAATGCGATGCGCACAGCGATCTCCGACCGGGCGCAAAGAATTACACACCAGGCACTTCATGACCCGGTCACCGACCTTCCCAACCGTTCAAATATAAGCAGATGCCTGCAAACTGAAATCATACGTGCAAAAGACTCGAATACGAATGTCAGCGTTCTGTCAATTCGCCTGCAGCGAATGAATTCCATTGCATCGACGCTGGGCTACAACGCGAGCGATGAAGTCATCACACTCGCCGCGAAGCACATGGAGGCCAATCTGTCACCCGGGGAGATCCTCGGCCATGTCGGCACATATGAATTTGTGCTAATCATCCCTGAATGCGACCAGAGTAATGCGGTGGCATCGGCTGAGAGAATCGGGAGCATTCTTGGTGCCGGCGTTACGCTCGGCCGAATCAATATCACGCTGCATCCGCAAATCGGCATAGCTGGATTTCCGCAACATGGAGATAATGCAGCCGATTTATTACGCAATGCCTCCATCGCCCGCAGCGAGGCCGAGACGCGTCAGGAACATGTCGTCGTCTATCAACAAGGTCGCCAGGAACACTATGTCCGGCAATTGAGAATTGTGAATGACTTGCGCGGCGCATTGCAAAGCGATGAAATATTTATCAATTTCCAGCCCAAGATCTCACTGCCGGACGGCGAGTTTTGCGGTGCCGAAGCCCTGGTCCGCTGGAACCATCCGGAGCTTGGCTTCCTGTCGCCCGATGACTTTATTCCAGCCGCTGAAGAAGCCGGGACGATTGTACATTTAACACGTCACGTGCTGGCGCGATCGATAAGATATTGTCGCGAGTGGCAGGAGCAGGGCATCACATCCCGGGTTTCGGTTAATCTTTCTGCGCGTGACCTGCAGGATGAATATCTACCGTATTTCGTGCTGCAGGAATTAAAGGAACAAAACGTTCCCGCACATCGCCTGACCCTTGAAATCACCGAGAATACGGTGATGGAGAATATAAATCATGCCATTTCGATTCTTGAATGCCTGCGCGATATCGGCGTGAAAATATCGATTGACGATTTCGGTACAGGCCACTCGTCGCTGGCGCAATTGAAGAACATACCGCTTCATGAACTCAAGATAGACAAGTCTTTCATCATGAACATGCTGGACGACGAACAAAACGCTGCGATCGTTCTCACGACAATCCAGCTCGCTCATCATATGGGACTCCATGTGGTTGCCGAAGGTGTCGAGGACGAGGATACACTGCGGCGGCTCAGCGAGGCCGGCTGCGAGCAGGCGCAGGGCTACTTTCTTAGCAAACCCCTGTCATCCGACGAGATGTTATCGTGGTGTCGCAAGCACAAGCCGAAGAACTATCGGAACAGGCGCCTGGAAAAACGGGCATTCGCGAAAAAAGCCTGAATCACACACTCGGAACGCTCTCAGCCTGCTTCCAGTCCCGTGAGAAAATTCACGGTGTTCGGTCCAATCCAGTCTACCGAGTAACCGCCTTCAAGTACGACCAGTGTCGGCAATCCAAGTTTGCCTATGGCCTTACCCATACGCCGGAAATCCGCGGTCGTTATTTCAAAATGAGTCGTCGGATCCCCGGCGAAAGTATCCAGACCCAATGCGACCACCAGGGCGTCCGGTGAAAAACGCCGAATTCGATCGAGCGCATCGTTAAGCGCTACCTGGTAACTGGCCCAGTTGGTGCCAAAAGGCAAAGGGTAGTTGACGTTAAAACCGAGGCCTTTTCCATCGCCCGGCTCGTCGGCGTAACCGAGAAAATACGGATACTCCAGCTTGGGGTCGGCGTGCAATGAAATAGTCAGGACGTCATCGCGCTCATAGAAGATACTTTGTGTCCCATTTCCATGATGGTAGTCAACATCAAGAATCGCCACTTTCTTCGCGCCGCCATCGAGCAATGACTGTGCAGCAAGAGAGTTATTATTGAGGTAGCAATATCCGCCGCAATACCGGGTCGTCGCATGATGGCCTGGCGGACGGCAGGCGGCGAAAGCCGTTCGCTCCGCCCCCTTGATCAGCTCGGCTCCGGTCAGGGCGATATTGGCGGAAGTTCGAATCGCCTGCCAGCTTCCGGGGACGATTGGAGAGGTCGAGTCGAAGGAGTAACGGCCCAGTTTTCCGATGACGCATTCCGTGTCCGCATAACGCATTCCCGCTCCGACGAACGTATCCGGCCGTGCGTTCGCGCCAGTCTCACCCGACGCTTCCCATTCCGCCCAGACCGTCTTGAGGAACAGCAGGTAGTCTGCTGCATGAATACGAAGCAGCTTGTCGTCATCGAACAGCTCCGGTTCGACAATCTCGCCGAACTGCTGATCCCGAATAGCCTTGTACACATTGTTTGCCCTGTCCGGACACTCGGCGCTCTCCCGCCAGGTATCCCCCCTTGGATCGAGAAGTCCCGTGTGCAGGTTGTGGTCATCGGAGTAAACAGTGATCATCAGAATGAATCTCCTTTCACATTGGTACGCGCCGCACGCCACGCGAGCGCCGCTTTTGGCCCCTCCGTATCGAGGATGCGGTTGAACTCTCTCGATTCCGGCGTCTCCGTCACCTCGATTTCGATGTCGATCTCCAGCGCTTCCAGTAGCGCTTTTTTAAGGCCGGCAATATCGAGACTGCGGTTTAGCGCCTTTTTCGTCAACTGCACGGCGACCGGGTCGTTCATCGCGATCTCCTTTGCCATGGCGAAAGCCGCGTCCATTAGCTCGTCGGCTGGCAACACCCGGTTGACGAGTCCAATCGACTCGGCACGTTCGGCACTAATCCTGTCACTGCCAACGAACAGCATTTCCCGTGCGTTTTTCTGGCCGACAATCCAGGGCAGAATCAGGCAAACCAACCCACTGCCAAATCGCACCTCCGGTGCGCCAAAACGACAGTCAGTGGCAGCGAGAGTGATGTCGCAAAGCGCGGCTATTTCCATCGAACTGCCAAGACAGTGACCGTGGACAGCTGCGATTATGGGTTTCGGAAAGTCGTGGAAACGCATGATCCCGTTAAAGTAACGGCGCAATTCCCGGCGCAGGAAATCAGGCTGCGATTCGCCATCGGCAGGCGAGCCCATGTCGAGATCAAACCCGGCCGAGAACGAACGCCCGGCGCCACTCAAAACGACGGCCCTGACATCATCTTCCAGGGCGGCATCGAGCGACGAAGTCAGGCCGTCCAGCATTTCGCTGTTGATTGCATTCAGTTTTTCGGGTCGATTCAGTTCTATATGGCCAACTGCGCCGTACTTTTTAAAAAGCACCAGGCTCATTCTGAAAGTCGAATCCAGGCCGACTTGCCCTGCGTATAGCTCAACAAGCTTTCAATACACTTGTCGCGTGCATGGCCGGATTGCTTGTATCCACCGAACGGCTGCGTCATATCTCCCTCGTCAAAACAGTTGACCCAGATTACGCCCGCTTCAATTTCCCGTATCAGCCGATGTGCTTTATTAAGATCTGCAGTCCAGACGCCGGCAGCAAGTCCATAAATAGTGTCATTTGCGATTGATAGTCCTTCTTCGATTCCGTCGAAAGGAATGACTGATGCGACCGGCCCGAATATTTCCTCCCGGGCAATACGCATCTGGTTGTTCACACCTGTAAACAATGTCGGGTTGACAAAGGCACCATTCATGTCGGGCGCGTCACCTCCGAACTCCAGCTTCGCGCCATCTTTTTTCCCGGCTGCTACATATGACATCACACGCTGCTGGGCTTCATCGGTGACCAGCGGACCCAGGTTGGTCTCCGGATCCAGGGGGTCACCGCATACGTAGGCGCTCTTTCCTTCCGAGATGAACCGTTCCACGAACTCGTCGTATATCGGCCTTTCTACCAGCAACCTCGATCCGGCGTTACAAACTTCGCCCATGTTGGCAAAGATGCCGTTGTAGGCAGCTGAGACAGCGCGCTCGATATTCGCCGTATCTGCCATGAATACCTGCGGCGATTTGCCCCCGCACTCCAGCGACACGCGTTTCATATTGGACTGGCCGGCATACTGCAACATCAGCTTGCCAACCTCCGTCGACCCCGTGAAAGTTACCTTGTCGACATCGTTGTGCAATGCCAGCGCCTTGCCCGTCACCTCACCAATGCCATTCAAAACATTGAAGACACCCGGCGGCCCTCCAGCCTCGACAAAGAGCTCTGCCAGTCTCAGGCATGACAACGGTGCCTGCTCTGCCGGCTTCAATATGACGCAATTGCCCGCTGCCAGCGCCGGCGCAACCTTCCAGATCGCCATCAGCAACGGATAATTCCATGGGGAGATTGCGGCAACGACGCCGATCGGCTCGCGAAGAACGAAATGCATCACGTCAGATGCCGTATTCG
>JAHEFD010000128.1 GCA_024640345.1 Woeseiaceae bacterium | reverse complement strand
TTGTTGCACTTCAGGCGAGATGTATATTGCAATCCATAGTATACTGCCGCGCAGTTGAGAAACATCTCCGACAAAAAGAATTAAGGGGGAGTACCGGAAGATGACGAAAAAGAACTTGTTTGCGGCGAGTGCCGTTGTAGCCGCCCTGGCGGCTTTGGGTTTTGCAGGAAAGGCGCTCGACAATGCGGCTGAGGCACAAGGCAAGAATGCGCCTATGTTCGAGGTCGATCCTTATTGGCCAAAGCCCTTGCCGAATCAGTGGATTCTTGGATCGACGATTGGAATTGGTGTCGATTCCCGGGACCACATCTACATCATTCACCGTCGTGACACATTCAATGAACGAACAGAAATCGGCGCTGCGACTGATCCGGTCAAAGCAGACTGCTGTATTCCTGCGCCAAATGTTCTTGAATTCGATCCCGACGGCAATCTCGTCAATCACTGGGGTGGTCCGGGCGAAGGCTACACATGGCCCGCGTCGAACCATGGCATAACCATCGACCATAAAGACAATGTCTGGATCGGCGGCAACGGCCGCAGCGACTCACACATCCTGAAGTTCTCTCGGGATGGCAAGTTTCTCGCGGAGTACGGCACTCCGGGAGCCGACACGGACTCCAACAGCATGACCAGCTTCGGCAGCGTGGCAGAGATTTCCATCGATGCTGACGCGAATGAGGCTTTCGTCGCCGACGGTTATCGCAACAAGCGGGTTGCCGTCCTCGATATGGACTCCGGCGACATCAAGCGTTACTGGGGCGCCTACGGCAACAAACCTGACGACACCAACCTGGGACCATTTGTGCCCGGGCAGGAACCTGCAAAACAGTTCCGCAACCCGGTACATTGCGCTCAGCCATCGAATGACGGCCTCGTCTATGTTTGCGATCGTGTTAATAACCGTCTGCAGGTTTTCAAGAAAGACGGAACCTATGTTCGTGAAATATTCATCAAACCGAATAGCCTGGGCGATGGCTCAGTCTGGGACATCTCGTTTTCTCCGGATCCCGAGCAGACTTTCATCTATCTTGCCGATGGCACCAACCGCAAGATCTACATAATCGAACGCGAAACGCTCGAAATTCTGACCAATTTCGGCGCTGGCGGCCGCAATCCCGGGCAGTTCTTTGCCGTTCACGGACTGACCACCGATTCCAAAGGCAATATCTATACGACGGAGACCTACGAAGGTAAACGCGTACAGAAATTTACCTATAAAGGTATGGGGCCGGTAACGGTTATGGATCAGGGCACACCGTGGCCCGCAAACAAGAAATAGGTCATTAAAAAATTCCGGTGGTGCGCCGCACCACCGGAAACTGTAATTAAGCAACTGACTTAATCGAACCGGGAGACGATCGTCGGGTAGGGCCCAAAATAAGCGAGCTACAAAGGTCTGCCCGCCAATCGTTTGCCCATTCTTACTTAACGCGACAAAAAAGGCAGGATAAACGGCTGTGAATCCACAACTTTCACGCCGACGCTTCATCAAGGCAGTTATTGCTTCAAGCGTCGCCGCTGCATCTAACTCAGGTTTCCATTCCGCATTGGCCCAGGATCGATCACGGGGCGCGGTCGAACGCTTGATTTCCATCAACGTCAACGGACAGACGCGACGCGTCGACGTGGCTCCGCAGGAGACCCTGGCGCACACGCTCCGGTACAAGCTCAGCCTGACGGGCACCAAGATTGGCTGTAACCGGGGCGAATGTGGTGCGTGCACGGTTCTGATTGATGGCATCACCAATTATTCCTGCTCGACGCTGACCCACAGCGTTCGCACACGTGCAGTGAAAACCGTTGAAGGCCTGCAGGCGAGTGACGGCACATTGCACCCGGTCCAACAGGCCTTCATTGACGAACTGAGCCCGCAGTGTGGTTTCTGTACGCCAGGCCAGGTCATGTCTGCAGTCGCCCTGCTGAGTGAAAACCCGACGCCAACCCGTGAAGAGGCTCGCCAGGCAATGTCCGGCAACCTTTGTCGGTGTGGCGCCTATGATCACTATCTCAACGGCGTAATGCGCGCCTCGGGGCAGAACTCATGAGCGACTACAAACTTGTAGGAAAGGACTTCACGCCACCGGACGTCATCGGCAAGGTAACCGGCAAAGCCAAGTATGCTGAAGACTTCCGGGTTGACGGCATGGTTTTCGCTCGTATGTACACGAGTCCAATGGCGCACGGCAGGGTCACGAATATTGACACTTCAGCCGCGGAGGCAATGGAGGGTGTCATCGGCATCCTGACTGCCGATGACGTGCCAGCGGTCGACGCGCCGAATGCGGCGATTCTGACTAACTCGCCAGCCTACATCGGTGACCCGATCCTCGCCGTCGCGGCGCTGGATGAGAAGACCGCCGAAGACGCGCTCGCTGCGATCAAGGTAGAGATCGAACCATTGCCATTTGTTACCGATCCACTCGACAGCCTGATTGCGGGCGGTCCGAACGCCAGGGAAGAAGGCAACATATATGCCCGCTCGAGAGAAGGGTCCGGATTCAAAACGATCAAATGGACCAAAGAGCAGATCGATGAATTCAGGGCGGGCACAGAGCCAACCGGGGAATTCGTCAACGAATGGAGCTACGGCGATCTGGACAAGGGCTTTGCTGATGCCAAGGTGATCATCGAAGAGAATTTTGTGACGACCGGCTATGCGCACATGAGCATGGAGCCTCGCACCGCGATGGCGTACTGGCAAAATGGGACCTGTTACGTGCACGTGTCCGCACAAAGCCACACTTTCTGGATGCCTGGTCTTGCACGCCTCCTCGGAATCGAAACAAAAGATCTCGTGATGATCAGTGAAAACACGGGCGGCGGTTTCGGCTCCAAGATCGGCGCCTACCCGATCGCTGCATTGCCAGGATACTTCTCGAAGAAGATCGGTCGACCGGTTCAGCTGAGGGTCACCCGCGAGCAGGAGTATTACATGGGCTCTGCCCGCGTCGGCTTCCAGGGCTGGCTACGCATAGGCTTTCGTGCTGATGGCAAAGCGACCGCAGCCGACCTCTTCATTGTCGAGGACATCGGCTCCAACGCGACTGGCGGCGACGCCTCTTCAGCCGGCGGCGCAATTTCGATGGTTTACGATCCCGATGCCATGCGCTTCCGGGGCGTGCCGGTTCTGACGAATACGACGCCACGCGGCGCACAGCGTGGCCCGGGCCAGAATCAGATGGCAGCGGTCATGGGGCCGATCATGGACAAGGCCGCCAAGGCGCTGGAACTCGATCCGGTAAATGTTCGAAAGATCAATGCCGCCAATAACGACACGACAGTTAACGCGGATCAACACGGCGTTACCAGTGCCTATCTTGAAGAGGCGCTGACCAAAGGTGCGGAAATGTTCAACTGGACCGAGCGGCGCCAGCAGCCGAAACGGAACGGTTCGAAAGTCAGGGGTCTCGGTATCGGACAGGGTTATCACTCTGCCGGCGCGACCGGTTTCGATGGCCTGATTCGCATCACACCAGATGGCAAACTGCATATTCATACGGGCATCGGCAATCTCGGTACTTATTCTTATGCATCAACGTCCCGGGCCGCAGCGGAAGTACTGAAATGTGACTGGGAAAACTGCGAAATTCACAATGGCAATTCCGAGAAACACCTGCCGTGGAATTCATACCAGGCCGGCAGTGTCACCACGTTCACGCACACCCGCACAAACTATGTCGCGGCAATGGATGCGCTGCGCAAAATGAAGGCAATTGCAGCAGAGACAATGGGTGGCGAACCGGACGACTATGATATTGATGGTCAGCGTGTATTCCGGACCGATAATGCTGCACAGGGAATGTCATATGGCGCCATCGCCGCGCGCGCGATTCAGCTCGGCGGTGAATATAGCGGGGAAACTTATCCGGACGACATCAACGAGATTACCCAACGGTCGGTGCAGGGCCTGGCAGGTAGCGGGCTTGTCGGTGTGGCGAAGGACAACCTGCCCCAGGAAGGCACGATTCCGGGGCTCGCTTGTGCCTTCGTGGAAATCGAACTCGATCTTGAAACAGGGAAGTACGACATCCTCGACTATGTCGGAATTGCCGAGTGCGGCACGGTGCTGTTCCCGGCAGGGCTTGCTCAGCAGATGAAAGGCGGCGCGGTTTGGGGAATGGGAATGGCGGCGCTTGAGCGTCACGTTTACGACCCCTCAAATGGCCTGCCTGCAAATATCGGCTATCACCAGTGCGGCATCCCCAGCTACCTGGATGTCCCGTCGGTCACGAGAACCGACGCCGTTGGAATTGCGGATCCGCAGAATCCTTTCGGTGCACGCGGCATTGGCGAGCCGGCTATGGGTTGTTCAGTTGCTGCACTGACGTCGGCAATATCGGACGCGCTTGACGGCCATATTTTCGGCAGGACGCCGGTGAGTCCCGACATGATCGTTAATCATGTTAGCGGGCGCGACCAGTCCTTCCTGCCACTACAAACAAATAACTTCTGAGGTAACGATGGCTTCTTTCGACGTAATGCCAGATGTCCAGCTCTACCAGCCGGTTGAACTGGACGACGCACTTAGACTCGCCGAACAATACGGCGACGGAGGATGGGTACTCGGTGGCGGGCAAGACACCTACGGGTGGCTTAAAGATCGCGCCAAAAATCCGCAGGCCATGATTGACCTGACCGGTGTCGAGGGGCTTCGCGGGATTCGCGAAACCGAAGATGGCATCGAGATTGGAGCGACGACGACGTTACGCGAGATCATTCGGAACGAACGGATCAATAGTGACTACAGCCTGCTCGCCCAGGCGGCCGGAAGGGTTGCCAGCCCGCAGATCCGCAATGTCGGCACTCTCGGTGGAAACCTGTCGCAAGATGCGCGGTGCTGGTACTACAGGCGCGGCCTGGCCTGTTATCGAGCTGGCGGAAACCTTTGCTATGCCGACGGTCCGGAGGCCATGAATCGTGAGCACGCCGTATTGGGAGCAAGTCGCTGTGTTGCGGTCAGTCCGTCAGACACGGCCACGGCAATGGTTGCTTTGGAAGCAACAATGATCGTCGCGAGTACAACCGGCCAGCGGTCGGTTGCCGCTGAAGATTTCTTCGCCGGTCCGGACACGCATATCACGCAGATGACGACGCTGGAACCGGGAGAGATTCTGACCGCGGTACGCATTCCTTCGAAGTGGGCGGGCAAGAGATTCTATTTCGAAAAAGTGGCTGATCGCGATGTTTGGGACTTTGCTCTTGTGAGCATTGCCGTCGCCATGTCGATGGACGGAGATTCAATTGCCGAAAGTCGTTTCGTTTGCGGTGGCGTCGCCTGCAAACCGCACCGCCTGAGGAACGTGGAATCAGCCGTTCGGGGCAAGTCGCTTTCCGACGAGAACGCGGATGCCGTCGCCCCGCTAGCCAGCGCGGGTACCAAGCCACTTAATTACAATCATTTCAAGCTGCCGCTGATGGAAAATCTCGTCCGGCGGGCTATGCGGGGTTAGGTCAGTGGAATTCGCAACGTACAAGAATGATGTTTGGGGAAGAGAAGTTATCCGGGGCGTTTCCTGGGATCTGCTCTGGCTGGTCGTTGTCGCCGCATTTATTGCCATCGCATTGCACGCCATTTATGCGGCCACGCAGAAACGCGCTGCGAAACCTTCGAGCGAAGGCGCGCGTGTTACGCGGCACGACACGATAGACCGGCTTTTTCACTGGGTCATGGCCGCCAGTGTCTTTGCCCTGCTGATCACCGGTGTCCTGCCAATCGTTGGAATCGAATTCGCATGGCTGGAGCTTCACTGGATTGCAGGCATTGCGCTTACGGTCATCGTCTTGTTCCACATCGTTCGGGCCGTATTCGTCCAGGACGCGTCGGAAATGGTAATTACTGGCAGCGACCTTAAAGAGCCCTTCGACGATGCAAAAAAACCGGGTAAGTACTCCGCCGCTCAAAAAGGCATGCACGCGGCTGTAACAATCCTGACGCTGCTGGTTATTGCCAGCGGAATCGTGATGTTTGCCATGATCGATACGCCGTGGTGGGAACGAACCAATTCTCTCTCGGAGTCGACGCTAGGACTCGTATTTTTTGTTCACGGAATTTCGACGCTGGCTTTGATCGGCCTGATTTGCCTGCACATCTACTTTGCGCTGCGCCCGGAAAAACTATTCTATACGCGGTCGATGATCAAAGGCTGGATCTCCCGGGATGAGCTCGACGCCAATCATGATCCACAACGCTGGTCGCCCGACGAATCTTCCTGACGCCTGCCCTTTTCCGACAACCGATAATATGACGCGATGCAAAAACCGTGAGTAATTCTCTGCCCGAATATATTGAAGTAATTGAAGCCGGATACGAATTCTTGCTGGCCTATGCTGCCCAGGGCCGTGAGTCCGATGAAGGCCAGGGAGGTTCAGAGGTGCGAACTACGCTGGCAGGCATGACGGAAGCCGCAACAGCAATTGCCAGGACGATGGCAGATGACGGAGGTGATTTCGCGACGGTGATTCAGGAAGACGCGCGGAAATCCCTGGCAGCCATAGCGCTGGTCATGGACCAGGAAAAAATCAGCTCCGAGCTTGTCGATAACCTGAACGCCTCCATTCATGTGCGCGCGTTACTGACCGACCTGTTTCTGCTTAGCGAGACACTCGATTAGGTATTGCGAACAACGAGGCCTGAAGGACCTCGGCATGCTCCCGGAACTTTTCCAGGAATTCCGTTACAAACCCTTCTGGACATACCCATTCACGATAGTGAAATAATGACTACGCAGAAGAGACTATCTCGTCGACACTTTTTGAATCTTGTCGGTGCTGCTGGTGGTTCGACCGCTGTTTACAAGACCAGCATGGCCCTTGGCCTGATGCAGGATACGGGACCGGTCGCGCAACTGGATTTGAAGAAAGTTGGGCGTGCAAAGAAAAAAGTTGCCATTCTGGGCGCCGGAGTTTCCGGCCTGATGGCCGCCTACGAGCTCGAGCGCGCCGGCTACGATGTGACTATCATCGAGGCATCACACCGAATCGGCGGTCGCGTCTTCACAGTAAGGCACGGCG
>JAHEFD010000040.1 GCA_024640345.1 Woeseiaceae bacterium | reverse complement strand
TCATGATTTCTATGCAATTCTTGTCGTCCTGCAACGTCTGCACGGGATCACCCGCGTGCTGCGTCCCCTGGATAGCGAATGCCCGGTTGCCGGTGTCGTATGAGTCGAAGCGAATGGCGATACCGTCCATCGTGACCCGGTCAAAGGGAGGCTGATCACGTTCGGCGGTGACTGTCTGTCGTAATACTCTTCCCGCCGCACTTGCGAGAGCGACACGTTCGCTGTCGAACGCGGGCATTGAGTCTGTAATGGCCCTTAAAGCTTCCGCGGTCGTGATCATGTGGCCGTTCAGGATTTTTCGCGAGCAATGGCGCGGTGGCCTATGTCTCTGCGAAAATAAACGTTATCCCAGCGAATTTTTTCAACCCGGCGGTAGGCAACATCGCGGGCATCGGCGACCGATTCTCCAAGACCGACCACGCAGAGAACACGTCCCCCGCTGGTGACAACCTCATCGTCTTTCACCGCGGTACCTGCATGGAAAACCAGCGCGCCAGAGGCGTCCGAATCCGTGAGGCCGGAGATCACCTTGCCTTTTTCATAGCTGGACGGGTAGCCGCCAGCCGCCATAACCACACCCAGTGCGGCACGTGAGTCCCAGTCAGCTTTTGCCTGCGCCAGCTGCCCGTTCAGCGTCGCTTCGCACAGGGTAACGAGGTCGGATTTCAACCTCGCCACAATCGGCTGCGTTTCGGGGTCGCCCATGCGGCAATTGAACTCGATGACCTTTGGTGTCCCATCCGGCGTGATCATCAGTCCGGCATAGAGAAACCCGGTGTAGTTGATTCCGTCTTCACGCAGACCGGCCAGCGTCGGTTGGATAACCAGGTCAAGAATAAGCTGCTCAATCTCGGGTGTTACTACGGGGGCCGGTGAATAGGCACCCATGCCACCGGTATTCGGCCCGGTGTCACCTTCATCACGCGCCTTGTGGTCCTGGGAGCTGGCCAGCGAAAGCACATTGAGACCGTCCGTTATCACCATGAAGCTCGCTTCCTCGCCTTCGAGGAAATCCTCCACGACGATACGATTTCCGGCCGCGCCGAAACTTCCCTCGCCCAGCATGCCGGTTGCCGCGTCTTCGGCTTCCTTGAGCGTGTGGGCCACGATTACGCCTTTGCCGGCGGCCAGGCCGTCGGCTTTAATTACAATCGGTGCGCCCCGTTCACGAATGTACGAAAGTGCCGGTTCGAGTGCATCGAAGTTTCGATACGCTGCTGTAGGAATGCGGTGTCGCTCAAGAAAATCCTTGGTGAATGCCTTTGAGCCTTCCAGCTGAGCGCCGGCGGCGTCAGGACCGAAGCAAGGCAGGCCTTTTTCCCTGAATCGGTCCACGATGCCTTTGACCAGCGGGACTTCCGGACCGATGATCGTGAGGCCGACGGATTCAGATTGAGCCAGTGCCAGGAGGCCATCAATGTCCTCGGCCGCGACCGTGACGTTACGGACGCCCGGTTCAAGTGCCGTTCCGGCATTGCCGGGTGCAACGATTACATCGCTGACCCGAGGGGATTGCACGCATTTCCATGCGAGCGCGTGCTCTCGTCCTCCGCTGCCAACGATCAGTACTTTCATGGTCTAGTGCCTGAAGTGACGCATGCCCGTAAACACCATTGCAAGATTGTGCTCGTTCGCGGCGGCGATGACTTCATCGTCTCGCATCGAGCCACCCGGCTGAATGATGGCAGAAATTCCGTGCTCTGCGGCGCTGTCGATTCCATCCCTGAACGGAAAGAATGCGTCCGATGCCATCACGGATCCGGCGACGCTGAGTCCCTCGTCGCCGGCTTTGATGGCCGCAATCTTCGTTGAGTAAACGCGACTCATCTGGCCGGCGCCGACACCGATGGTCATGCCGTTCTTACAGAACACGATAGCGTTGGACTTTACGAATTTCGCAACTTTCCAGGCGAACAACATGTCATTGATCTGGTCCTGATCAGGAGCGATCTTCGTGACGACTTTCAGATCGGTCCCGGTAATCACACCGGCATCCGAGGTTTGGACCAGCAAACCGCCCGAGACTTTTTTGAAGTCAAAACCTGCGGTGGCACTCCCGGACCATTCACCGGTACGAAGTACCCGAACGTTTTTCTTCTCGGCAAGAATTTTCAGCGCGTCCTGGTCGATTGTCGGTGCGACAATCACTTCAACAAACTGCCGGTCAATAATACTGCGGGCGGTTGTGGCATCCAGCGAACGATTGAACGCGATGATACCGCCGAACGCCGAGGTGGGGTCGGTGGCGAACGCACTATCGTACGCGCTGCCGATACTGTCACCAACGGCAACGCCGCAAGGGTTGGCGTGCTTGACGATAACGCAGGCCGGTCCGTCAAACTGTTTTACGCACTCGAGTGCGGCGTCTGTGTCGGCGATATTGTTATAGGAAAGCGCTTTTCCCTGGATCTGTTCGGCCCGGGCCAGCGAGCCGGATGGAGCCGCCTGATCGCTGTAAAACGCGGCTTCCTGGTGCGGGTTCTCACCGTATCGCAGTTTTTCGCTCAGCCTTCCGGAGTAAAGGAATCGTTCGCCCAGCAGATCCTCGCCCAGTGATGCAGACAGGTATCGGGTGATCGCGGTGTCATAACTCGCGGTGTGGGCATACGCTTTGGCGGCAAGGCTGCGACGATGTTCGATGGTCATTTCGCCGGACTTCAGTGTCTCGAGCACGGAGGCATAATCGTCCGGATCGACCACGACGGCGACGCCGTCATGATTCTTCGACGCCGCCCGAATCATCGCAGGTCCCCCTATATCGATATTCTCGATGGCGTCCTCAAGCGTCGCATCCGGCCGGCTGATGGTTTCCTCGAATGGGTAGAGATTGACAGCCAGCAGGTCAATCGGCTCGATGCCATGTTCCGCCATGACGCCTTCGTCGGTGCCGCGCCGCCCAAGGAGGCCGCCATGAATCACGGGGTGCAGCGTCTTGACCCTGCCGTCCATGATTTCAGGAAAACCGGTTTTCGCCGACACTTCAATCGCATCGATGCCAGCTTCCTGTAGTTGGCGACAGGTGCCGCCTGTTGAGAGAATTTCGACACCAAGGTCCTGAAGCCCCCGGGCAAACTGAATCAGATCACGCTTATCAGAAACACTGATGAGCGCACGCCGTACCTTGAACATGAAATGCCTTTTACTGAATTAGTGAATAGGTCTTTAATTTTTTTCGCAGTGTTCCCCGGTTGATGCCGAGGATACCCGCCGCCTGGCTTTGATTGCCGTCGGTATAATCCATCACTGCCCTGAACAGGGGCTCCTCGACCTCACCCAGCACGAGATCGTACAACTCGCCCGGACGATCGCCATTAAGGGTTCGGAAATAGAGCTGGAGCGCTTCTTCGGTGTGCTTCCGAAGGGGCTTCCTGGATTTTGAGGCAATCAGTTCTTTGTTGCTGCCGGGGTCGTTCTTGGCCACTTTCTTATTATTCCCGAAGTGTGTTCGCGTAAAATCTGGTGAACTACTAAAAACTACGCGGCCAAATGTTTGTCTCCGGAATTCATACCGAAAAACGTCCGCGTAAGTTGAAGTTGCTCGGAAGCATTATCAACGCGCACCACCCGCGACCGGAATTCTTCAGCGTTACTTAAACTGGCGCAATACCAGGTCAGGTGTTTGCGAGCCACCCGAACGCCAGTTGTATCCCCATAAAACTGGTACAAGTCGATTAGGTGGTCGAGCATGATATCACGGACGTGATTATTTTCTAGCGGCGCGATTTTTTCGCCGGTTTTCAGAAAGTGATTCAGTTCTCGGAATATCCAGGGGCGCCCACGTGCCGCCCGACCAATCATTATTCCGTCAGCGCCACTTAGGCGAAGAACTTCAAGCGACTTCTCCGAATTCGTTATATCGCCATTGGCTATAACGGGAATGCCGACTGCCTTTTTGATCCGCGCAATCGTTTCATATTCTGCTAAGCCATTGTATCGACAGGCCCGCGTCCGGCCGTGAATGGCAAGTGCCTGGATGCCACAGCGCTCTGCGACTCTTGCTATCTCCTCGCCATTTCGGTTTTCCGGGTCCCAACCGGTGCGCATTTTCAGCGTGACCGGTACGGAAACCGCGGAAACGACGGCGGCCAGAATTTTCTCGACCAGCGCGGGGTCCTTGAGCAGGGCCGATCCGGCGAGTTGTTTGCAGACTTTTTTTGCGGGACAACCCATGTTGATGTCAACGATCTGCGCACCGCGATCGACGCAGAGCCTGGCGGCCAGAGCCATCTGGGCAGGGTCCGAGCCCGCGATTTGTACGACTCTCGGCGTCGCGTCCATATCGAGGTCGAGCCGCCGACGGGATTTGGCGGTCTGCCACAGGCTGATGTCCGCAGTCGTCATTTCCGAGGTTGTCATTCCCGCACCAAAACGGCGGCACAGTTTTCTGAACGGCGCATCAGTGATGCCGGCCATTGGCGCGAGCAAAAAGGGGCTCGATAACTGGTAGGACCCGATCTTCACCGGGTGTTCAGCTGGACAGAAGAGAACCGGGAGCCGAGCCGTGACCGGATCAATGCACGATCCCTGTTTTGCAGCTCATCAAGGGTGCTGACCCCGTTAACTTTCAACATGGTCGTGACGTTCAAGGGGATGCCATGTCATTCTTTAAAGTCTTCGATTGCGCATCTGACCGTCCCCGGACTGACCCGATAACAGACGTTCAGTTTGAAACCCGTGGCCTCGGCAGACGGATTCTCGATCGTGATGACTGCCGTAAAGTTCTCGCCGGGAAGAACCGGGCTGCTCGGGTCGAGGTCTCCGGCCAGGTACTCGCCGGGTTCCAGGATGCGACTGCCCATGATGTCTTCCCAGCGGTCAGTCAGCGAAACGTGGACCAGCGGGTAGGGAAGCGGTTGCTCAGACCGGTTGATGATTCGGGACACAACTGTCAACGCAGTTTCTTCATCATCGACGTTCCCGGTCGTGGCTTCGAATTGCCAGCCTTTTATATCCCAGGATGGTGTGACAGGACTGCCGAGCATCCGGTAGACCGGAGCAATCGTCTGGTTAAACAGACCCATCGTCGCCAGGGAGTCACGAGAGTTGTGAATAAATTGTCCTGCCAGGGTCAATGCAAGCACCACCACGCCGATCCACACAACATAGCTGGACGGGTCGTACCGGCGACGGCCACCGCGCTCTTTTCCGCGCCGCAATGCATACGTGTCTGCCAGGTTGGCCGGTTCATCAAACTGACCCTTCGCAGCAGTTTCCGCTGCGAGCCTTTCCTTTTCAATCGAACCGCGAATGAACTCGCCTTCCATGACGATGGTTTCGACATCTTCCGCGTTTTCGTTGAACAGGTCTTCCGGGTTCTCCAGCCCAAAAAGGGTCGCGGAAAACTCGTCATCTTTTGTCGCCAGCGCCATCATTTCCTGGTCAATTTCCATATTGACCGTCATCTCTTCTTCCGTCGGCGGTGGAACATAGTGTTCAATTTCGGCGGAGTCTTCTTCCTGCGCGGATTCCTCGTCAAGTGAAAGCGGCTCTGATCCTTCGACGACATCATCATCGTGGCCAGGATCTTCCTCATCGGTCTCGACTTCCGATGCGTCGTCTGTGAGCTGAAAGTCTTCGTACTCGTCTTCGCCCTCAATAATCCCGGTTTCGGCGTCAGCTTCATCGGCAGCTGAATCCGGTTCCTCTTCCCTGCCCAGAAGCGCACGAGCAGCTTCGTCGATCTGCGACTGGAATTCGCCGGTGGACTCCCGATCCGAAAACAGATCGTCTTCCGGATACGGCGCATCTGCAGACCGGAATTCATCGTCCCTGCCAGGTTCGACGCCTTCCCAGTCCGGGTAATCGTCGGCCTCGTCGTACGGTTTCTGCGCTTCATCGAGCTCGAAATCACCGGAGAGCGCAGTGTCATCATCGTTGACGCTGTCTTCTTCTTCCCCGTATACCGCTGTGCTCTCATCAGAATCGGGATGGTCTTCGATATCTGCTTCGTTGAGCAGAGGAACTTCATCGGTGAGCGCATCCTCGGCCGAATGAATATCCAGTCCCATAGCCTCAGCCTGCGTGCCGAACTGGGAATCCAGATCGGCAGGTCCGGTACCTGACCCGCCTGGCTCGTCCCTGGCAGACAACTGGTCATGGATGGCCGCGAGTTCTTCTTCTACTTCGAGCGATTCAATGTCCGTGTCCGGGTCGCTGACTTCTTCGAGGAGGTCAGTCCAGTCTTCCGGCTCGCTTAATTGGAGATCACCCTGCAAGTCGTTTGATTCAGCGTAAAGCGCGTCCTCCTGATCTGCAGCGCGTCTCGTCGTCTCTGGAGGTGAGTAATCTTCATCACCATCGAGGCCAAAGTCGTCAGGGAGGAGCGTGCTGTCGTCATAACGCATTTCGCCGGTATCGTCAGGCGAGGAACCGGGAGTGTCCGCATTCCCCTTATCGAGGACCCGCCATTCGACGCCGGTGTCCTCGATTCGCACCTCGTCCGGCCCGGCCAGTTCATCGAGAGTTTCCAGGAGACGGCGACTGGTTTCCGCGAGATCGTCGTTACCGCTTGGTCCTTCAGCGTCGATGCCTGATTCCGGCATTTCTTCGCTGAGATAATTGAGCGCATTGAAGGCGTGATTACAACCGCCGCAGCGAACATTGCCGCTGGCCTGCTGCAGGACCTTCGCAGTGACGCGAAAGGCAATGCTGCATTCAGGGCATTTTGTGAACATGCCGGGTCTTAGCGCTTTGTGCCCGTCAAACGGGCCCAGTTGTCTTTCGTGGCAGGCGGCTCGAAATCAAACCACTCCCGGTATGCTTTCATGACGTCGTCCGCCTGCAGGGTTAACACGCCGGAAAGAGCCAGTGCGCCGCCCGTTTTGACCCTGTCAGCGATGAAGGATGCGTGTTCGATCAGTGTGCCCGCCAAAATGTTTGCAATGACAATATCAAATGGACCTGAATTATCCGAAATTGTTTGCGCCGCCCTGAAGCGGTCGTCGACATTGTTTCGTACTGCATTTTGCCGGCTTGCTGTTACTGCCTGCAAATCTATGTCTGTACCCTCGACAAACAGAGCTCCGAGTTTGCACGCCGCGACGCCCAGTACGCCGGATCCACAGCCGAAATCAAACACCGTCTTCTGCCTGAGGTCGATCCTGTCCAGCCACTCAAGGCAAAGTGCCGTCGTGGGATGAGTGCCTGTGCCGAATGCCAGCCCCGGGTCCAGTCGCACAACAATCGCATCTTCGGCTGCGGCTTCCTGGTCTCCGGGAATGACCCACAGGCGCCGGCCGAATCGCATTGGCCCAAAATCTTTGAGCCATTCGCGCTCCCAGGCGCAATCCGCCAGTGTTTCGACATGATTCGGCGGCAGTTCCTCCAATTCGAGTATCCGCAGCAGGTCACGCTTCAGGAGCGCGAAGTCTGTATCGGCATCAAAAAGTCCCGTGACCCTGGTTTCACTCCATAGCGGCGTTTCACCCGGGGCGGGCTCCAGTACGGGATTATCGCCGGCATCAGTGAACGTAACGGAATGTGCGCCATTGCCAAGCAGTATCGCTTCAACACGATCGGGTTCAATCGATTCGAGATTCATCACAAACTGTCGCCACTCCGCGGGCATTGCTATAGCCCGAGTCTTTTCTCGAGATAATGAATATCCGTGCCGCCCGCCTGAAATGCCGAGTGCTGAAAAATTTCCTGGTGCAAGGGAACGTTTGTCTTGATGCCCTCGATAACCACTTCCGACAACGCGTTGCGCATCCTGGCAATGGCGGTCGGCCGATCGTTGCCATGCGCAATGATCTTGCCAATCATCGAATCGTAATAAGGCGGCACGCGGTAGCCGCTGTAAATATGGCTCTCAACGCGAATGCCGGGACCGCCTGGCGGATGCCACAGGTGTACCAGACCCGGTGAGGGCATGAACGTTTTCGGATCCTCGGCGTTAATGCGACATTCGATCGCATGCCCTGTCAGCTTGACCTGGTCCTGGCTCAGGCTAAGCTTTTCACCGGCGGCAATGCGCAGCTGTTCCCTGACAATATCGACATTGGTAATCATCTCGGTTACCGGATGCTCGACCTGGAGACGGGTGTTCATCTCGATGAAATAGAATTCGCCGTCCTGGTAAAGAAACTCGAATGTCCCCGCACTTCGGTAGCCCATCTTCTGGCAGGCACGTACGCAACGCTCTCCGATCCGGTTTCTTTGCTCCTCCGTGATCCCGGGTGCCGGCGCCTCTTCAACCACTTTCTGGTGGCGCCTTTGCATTGAGCAATCGCGCTCGCCGAGGTGAATGGCGTTGCCGTGATTGTCAGCCAGTACCTGGAACTCTATATGCCGCGGTTTTTCCAGGAACTTCTCCATGTAGACAGTTTCGTTGCCAAAAGCTGATCGCGCCTCTGCCTGTGTCACGGAGATGGCCGCAATGAGTGACGCTTCGGAATGCACGACGCGCATGCCGCGACCGCCTCCGCCACCGGCGGCCTTGATAATCACTGGATAACCTATGTCGCGACCAATCCTGAGGTTTTCTTCGGCATTGTCACTGAGCGGGCCATCCGAGCCCGGGACAGTTGGAACGCCGGCCGCTTTCATGGCGCGAATCGCCGCGACCTTGTCGCCCATTTCACGTATGGCGCTGGCCGGCGGGCCTATAAATATAAAGCCGCTGGTTACGACGCGCTCCGCGAAATCGGCATTTTCAGACAGGAAGCCGTACCCCGGATGGATTGCGACAGCATCGGTTACCTCCGCCGCGCTGATAATTGCGGGCATATTGAGGTAGCTGTCCGCCGATTGCGGCGGACCAATGCAGACCGTTTCATCCGCGAGCAGGACGTGCTTGAGGTTGTTGTCCGCGGTCGAATGCACTGCGACGGTTTTGATTCCCATCTCGCGGCATGCCCGCAGGATGCGCAGCGCA
Organism: Woeseiaceae bacterium; assembly: GCA_024640345.1. Classification (GTDB taxonomy): domain Bacteria; phylum Pseudomonadota; class Gammaproteobacteria; order Steroidobacterales; family Woeseiaceae; genus SZUA-117. Next base: position 16,937 of record JAHEFD010000040.1, on the reverse strand, counting down.
ATCTCACCTCGATTCGCTATGACGACTTTTCCGAGCATATCTTTACAACCCGATCAGGCTGAGCCGCGCTGGTCGATCACGAACAGAATCTGTCCATATTCGACCGGGTCGCCATTTTGTGCGCGGATGGATTTGATCGTTCCCGAAACTTCGGCCTCGATCTGATTCATCATTTTCATCGCCTCGACGATGCAAAGTATGTCGCCTTGATTAACCTTGTCACCCACCTGCACAAATGCAGGTGAACCCGGGGATGGCGACGAGTAGAACGTACCGACCATCGGTGCCGTAACGCCAAAGCCGTCCTCCTCGGGTTCAGCAATCGTTACCGGCGCAGCTGCAACCGGCGCAGCTGCAGCTGGGGCAACTGCCGGAGGGGGAGCGACCAGCTGAGGTGCAGCAGCGTAGCCAGAATATCTGCTGATCCGAACAGACTCTTCGCCCTCGGTGATTTCGATTTCCGCGATGCCGGATTCGTCCAGCAGCTCAATTAGTTTTTTAACTTTCCTGATATCCATTGTTTTTCCTTAGACAACTGCCTGGACGGAGCCTGCAATGCGCTGCCGCAGCGCATGAGCGCAATGACCGGAGATAAGTAGCAAGCACGCCATATTATTATCATTAATTGCTTGTTTGCCGAAGATGGCCGCAATTCTACCCCTTTTAGTGGCAGATAGCGCAAGTTTGGTTTAGGTGCGTGTTGCGCAGTCGAATTTTGCGCCGGATTTCCGGAAATCCAGGCCCTGGAGGGCCTTTGAACGGGATCAAAGATCGACGAGCGCGTCCCTCGCGGCCGCAAGATCCAGGCGGCCATCCTCCAGTCGCTCAAAGACATCGAGTATCTTTTCAATGTGCGCCTCAACGATTTCACCGATGTGCGTATTGAGGAGTTCTCCCGAGGGAGCCACGATCATCGTGAACGGCAGGCCGATGAACTCGACGCCTGAGGCTTCCGCAGCTGCCATAGCGTCTTCCTGGCCAACCAGGATCGGGTAGTTGAACTGCGCTTCCTCGTTGTAGGCCTGAACCTGCTCGAGGAAGTCGACCGCAATGCCGATGACCTGGACGTTGTCTGCCGCGTGTTTTTCCTGCGTTTGCTTTAGCAACGGTATTTCACGGCGACACGGCGCACACCAGGTAGCCCAGAAATTGATGAGCCGGGCTTTGCCTTGCCAGTCGGACAGGTGGCGAACATTTCCGTCTATGTCGCTCAACGAAAAGGCCATTGTCTCCTCAGGCGCCGGCGGAGAGGGGAGCGGTGCCTCTGCGGGCAGCGAGGCATTCGTCGCAACGTTTCGTTGTGATCCGGCCGTTACGAAGTAGCCGGCAACGCCGGCGACGAATATGACGATCAGTGCGATGGCAATCGCGATGTTTTTGTTCATTGCTTTAGTTTTTCGCTGTTAGTTTCGCCGCCAGATTCGACGACTGTCCTGCATTATTCCCGGTCGCCATCCTGACGTGCTCAGCAAAATCCTTCGCTTTCATGTATCCGACAACTTCGTAGCCGTGGCGTTGCAATCCATCGTCGCCGAAGAAAATAATGGTTGGTGGCCCGAAGACGCCAAAGCGCTTCAGTAACTCCTGGTCTTCTTCGTCGTTGGCCGTAACATCGGCCTGCAGCAGTATTGTATTGGCCAATGCATCCTGCACGCCACCATCCGTGAAAGTGTATTCCTCCATCTCTATACACGAAACACACCAGTCCGCATAGAAATCGAGCATGGCCGACTTGCCACTGGCAGACGCCTGCACCAGTGCGGCATCGAGATCGCCGCTTGTCTTGATTCGTTGGAATTCCAGCCCGCGATGTTCAGCAACGACGGCTGACCCGCCACCGGTGTTCAGTGCCGCAAGAGGACGCAGCATGCTGTTGCTGCCAGCAAGGGAGCCGACCAGCAGGACCGCTCCGTAAATAATGGCCAGCAGCCCGAATCCCTTGCCGAGTTTCTGAATGCCGAGCGACTCAGTCGTCAGCGTCGTCAGGCCTCCGAGGAATACGCCGGCCATGAAAATCAGGATGCCATAAAGGGCCAGAGTGATTTCACCTGGCAATATGCGCGACATCATCCAGACGCCCATGCCGAGCATCATGAAACCAAACGCGCTTTTGACGGCAACCATCCAGGCGCCGGCCTTCGGCAGGTACTTGCCCTGCGCAGCGCCGACCAGGAGCAATGGGGCCCCCATTCCGAGGCTCATGGCGAACAATGCCGTTCCGCCACGCAGCATGTCTCCGGTCTGTGCCATGACCGTTAATGTAGCAATGAGAGCGGGCGCCACACAGGCCGTTACGACCAGTGAAGAAAGCGCACCCATGACAAACGCGCCGATCGCTGTGCCGCTTTTTTGCTTGCCGCTGGCATTCGCCATTCGGGTCTGAATGGATGAGGGCATTTGCAGATCGAACAGGCCAAACATGCTCAGCGCCAACACGACAAACAGGCTGGAAAAGCCAATCAGCACCCACGGTTGATTGAACATTGCCTGAAGCTGCAAACCGGCCGCCGCTGCCGCAACGCCGGCAGCGGTGTAAACGAGCGCCATACCCATCACGTAACTGAAGGCCAGCCAGAAGCCGCGAGCCGAACTGATGTTGTCGCCTTCACCGGCAATAATTCCTGACAGGATCGGGACCATGGGCAGTACGCAGGGGGTAAATGCCAGCAACAGTCCCAGCCCGAAGAACGTCGCTATTACCGATCCCATGGCGGATGTCGTGATGACCTGTGCCAGTCGTCCTTGTTCGGATACCGGCGCTCCTGGCGTTTTAGTTGCATCAACCGCTGACAGCGCAGAGACCGCCGTCGCCTCCGGCACGGAAACCGACAGAACCCGGGTAACTGGCGGATAGCATATGCCACCGTCTGCACAACCCTGGTATTTCACTTCAACGTCGAAATCCATCGCCTCGGGCGTTGCCCGCGCGATCGACAATTTGCCAAAAACGTCTTCGTGATAAACCTCCATCCTGCCGAAGTACTGGTCGGTCTTGATCTCCCCGTCCGGCAGTTCCAGGAGGCCGGCCCGGGCGACGTCCGATTGCAGCGAGGCAGTGATCTTGTCTTTATAGAGGTAGTAGCCGTCCGTCACGCGGATCGCTATTTCGATATTGTTTCCGTCAATGGCCGTCAAAATCGGCTGGAACGCCTCGTCGACCGGAAGGAAGTCGCCGTTGACGCCGCCAAATGAGCCGAATGAGGTACCGAGATCGATTTTCGGGGCGCTGTCGTTTCTCGCGATCAGTTGAACAGATTCCGTCCAGGTCTGTGGCGGATAACAAAGACCGATATCGGCGCAGCCCTGGGACTTGATAATCAGGTCTACTGATTCCGGCGCATCGCCGACGACGGTATAGGGGATGCTGACGTAAAAGCGGTTTCTGTAGACCGGCTGGACGCCGAAGAACTCGTCCTCGTGATGCTGGCCTTCCGGCAGCTCGTAGTCACCGAGCACGATCGATTCGGATCCGCTCGTATAAGACATCTTGCTGCGATAAAGGTAGTAGCCGTCCTCGACGACCCAGTCGATTTCAAGCGCGCCACCGGTATCGGCGACTGCGTAGCGATAGGCCTCCTCCGGGTGCAGGATATCTTCATCCTGGCTCAGGGCGAGCGGGGCCAGCAGGGGCAGACACAGCAGGAGGGCGATACGGAACATTGTCGGTAAATTCTGAATCATGGCTTAGTGGCTAGGTTGTCACCTGATATTGACCATCGGTCGGGCATAAATGTTACCGCTTATATGAAGAAACGGCAGTGAACGGTCCGAGAGCATACCGCCGGGACCCGGTTAAGTCATTGATCGAATCGGCAGTTTTCCCGCGGAACCCCTTGAAATTTGTCGCGCTGCCCCTATCATTGGCACTCCCCGCGGCCGAGTGCTAACAAACAATGGCTGCTGACCGAAATAAACGGTTAAAAATCAATAATTTAAAGGAGTTGTAATCGATGAACATTCGTCCGCTTCATGATCGGGTTATCGTCAAGCGCATGGAAGAGGAGCGCACTTCCCCCGGTGGAATCGTGATCCCTGATGCTGCAGCTGAAAAACCGATCAAGGGAGAAGTCGTCGCCGTCGGTAACGGCAAAATTCTGGAGAACGGCGAAGTCCGTGCCCTGGACGTCAAAGCAGGTGACAAAGTGCTGTTCGGAAAATACTCCGGCACCGAAGTCAAAGTCGACGGTGAAGAGCTTCTGGTGATGAAAGAAGACGACATCATGGCTGTATTCAGCGGCTAGACGTCCGTATCACTCAATTTTTTTAAGAATTCAAGCTAAGAGGATAGAAACAAAATGGCTGCTAAAGAAGTTCGTTTCGGCGACGACGCGCGCCAGAAGATGTTCAAAGGCGTAAACATCCTGGCCAACGCGGTTAAGGTGACCCTCGGTCCCAAAGGTCGCAATGTAGTGCTCGACAAGAGCTTTGGTGCTCCCACTGTCACGAAAGACGGCGTGTCTGTTGCCAAAGAGATCGAGCTGGATGACAAGTTCGAGAACATGGGCGCACAGATGGTGAAGGAAGTCGCTTCCCAGACATCTGATGTCGCTGGTGATGGCACAACCACGGCCACGGTTCTCGCGCAGGCGGTTCTGCGTGAAGGCCTGAAGTCTGTCGCTGCAGGTATGAACCCGATGGACCTGAAGCGCGGTATCGACAAGGCGACTGTCGCGATCATCGAAGAGCTCAAGAAATTGTCCAAGCCCTGTGAAGACGACAAGGCTATTGCCCAGGTTGGCAGCATTTCAGCAAACTCTGACACCGAAGTCGGTGAAATCATTTCCAATGCGATGCAGAAAGTCGGAAAGGAAGGCGTTATCACGGTTGAGGAAGGCTCCGGTCTTGCTAATGAGCTGGATGTCGTTGAAGGCATGCAGTTTGACCGGGGATACCTGTCTCCTTACTTCATTAACGATGCGGCAAGTCAGAGCGTTGAGCTCGAGAATCCTTTGATTCTGTTGTTTGACAAAAAGATCTCGAACATTCGTGACCTGCTGCCGATCCTGGAAGGCGTTGCAAAATCAGGCCGTCCGCTGCTGATTATTTCGGAAGACGTTGAGGGTGAAGCCCTGGCGACGCTGGTTGTGAACAACATCCGAGGCATCGTCAAAGTCGCAGCAGTGAAGGCACCAGGCTTTGGCGATCGTCGCAAAGCAATGTTGCAGGATATTGCGATTCTGACCGGTGGCCAGGTTGTTTCAGAAGAAGTCGGACTGTCTCTTGAAAAGACGACGCTTGACGATCTTGGTGAAGCAAAGAAGGTTCAGATCACCAAGGAAAACACGACCATCATCGATGGTGCAGGCAGCGCCAAGGACATCAAGGGTCGTGTCGAGCAGATCAACGCTGAAATCGCAGAATCCAGTTCGGATTACGACAAGGAAAAGCTGCAGGAACGGGTTGCGAAACTCTCCGGCGGTGTTGCCGTGATCAAAGTTGGTGCCGCAACTGAAATCGAGATGAAGGAAAAGAAAGCTCGCGTTGAAGATGCGCTGCACGCAACTCGTGCTGCAGTGGAAGAGGGTGTTGTCGCCGGTGGTGGCGTTGCGCTCATCCGCGCCGAAATGGCGATAGCGAAACTCGTAGGCGACAACGATGACCAGACCGTTGGAATCAACATTCTCCGTCGGGCTGTCGAAGAGCCGCTGCGTCAAATCGTGAAAAACGCCGGCGGTGATGCCAGCGTTGTGCTGAACGCCGTAGCAAAAGGTAAGGGCAATTACGGTTACAACGCAGCCACAGGAGAATATGGCGACATGATCGCAATGGGCATCCTGGATCCAACCAAGGTGACCCGGTATGCGTTGCAGAATGCTGCCTCTGTCTCCGGACTATTGCTGACGACTGAAGCGATGGTTGCTGATGCACCTCAGGACGATTCTGCCGGTGGTGGCATGCCCGATATGAGCGGCATGGGTGGTATGGGCGGTATGGGCGGCATGATGTAAATCGGCCGTTCAGGCAGGAAACAGAAAGGGCGCACGAAGGTGCGCCCTTTTTTTGTGTCTAATCAATCGTCGCGCAAGCTCAGGAAGATCATGACCATGCCATTCAGCATGGCGAACTGAGAGGCATCCCGTACGGCATTCAGGCCCGCTTCTGTTTGCCACATCTGGAAATAGGGGCCGCCGATAGAGCCGAACAGGCCAAACCAGACCAGGACGGCAAATCCTGCACCGAGAATTCCAAATTTCTTTGCCGCGTTGAATGATGCAGCGTCAGCTCCACGAGCTTTCCACATATCCAAAGCCCCTTTGGCAGCAAACAGGCCGGCGGAAAACTCGCCAATGATAATGATCCACAACATTAGCCAGATGAGCGCCGGTGAGCCAATGGCTGGTCCGAAGTGGTTGGGATAGGCTACGTGTCCGTCCATCCCGGCGACCAGTGCCACGAAACCATAGGCGGCCTGTAAATTAACGACGTTCTGCAGCGCATACATGATGCAGAAAAGCGCGACGAACAGCGCCAGTGAGCATTTCAGTATTCGAATCATTGCTCTTCCCCTTTATTGTTGTTCTCAAGCAATTAGAGGCAGTCTAATGAACCATCGGTCGTTTGCGCCAGTTGAAATTGCCAGGCGACCCGTCGTTCGTCCCCTGAAATAACGGGGAATCAATGAACAGCATTACCGGAAATGGAGCCGCCTGCCTCTGGGTCAGAGCGTTCATTGCTGTGCCGGGCTCTGAAACGCGGGCGGCAATGCGGAATATTCCTGCGAGGCTCACCGGCCGCCAAGGTTTGATTCATTGCCGAAGGAATGATATCTCGCGGCCGATTTCAGAGATCGCAATGATGCGATAGCCCTTTTCGCGCAATCGACTGATGATTTCATAAGTTCTTTCGAGGCCGTTCTCAACAAACCGGTGATGAAACTCAACCAGCAGCTGGACCGGGAGAACCGGCGACTCCAGGAGTCCCTCAAGTACTTCGTACTCAGCGCCTTCAATATCCATCTTCAGCAAATCGATGTGGTCATGTTCGAGTTTGGCGGCAATTGACGACAACGAAAAGGCTGGGACCTCAATCGCGTCATCTATTGTTTCCTTCTCGGGAATCATCGTGAACATGACGTCCGACTTCGTGCCATCTTTCTTCAGGCGAGGATAGAATTTCAGGCTGCCATCTTTCGCCGTAATCGCCCATGGCTTGAAGTGAAATTTGTCCGGAAGCTTGCTGCTATCCAGCATGTCGACTGACGACGGCGTCGGGTCAAATGCAAACACTTCAACACCGTATTTCTTGATGATCGACAGGTCGAAATTGATCTCGTCGCCGACGCCAAGTGAATAGACAATGCTCTGGCTGTTCAGTTGTTCAGGCGTGAACCACCAGCCACCATCTTTGATGGTTGGAACATTGAAGTCGATCTTCAGGCGCAGTTCTTTGCCAGTCAGTCTCTTCAGGAAACGTTTCTTGCGTTGCCAGCCGGGCGTTTTTTCGAATCGTTTCCAGGCAGCAATGGCCAAAATCTTCTCCGTAACGGCCTTATCGGCAGCTCTGTTCCCAACAAGCGGTTACCGTAGCAGATAGGCGGGATATACGGAAAGCTGATATCCACCCTTGTTAGCCCGTGTTGCGCGGGACAAGTGACTTTTGCCGTCGCCAGATTCGATAGCCGAGTAACAATGTCAGTATGGCGGCATAGATTGCCGGCTCACTGGCATCGAGCTTGACCTGCCACCAGTAATGCCAGACGCCCATTACTGCGGCGACGTAAATCCAGTTGTGCAGCTTTTGCCAGCGGCGCCCGAGTCGTCTGCGCATTCCGGCGGTCGACGTTGTTGCCAGGGCGATAAGAACCAGGAACGCAGCAAAGCCGATCGTTATGAAGGGCCTTTTTACGATGTCTTCGGCGATAGCAGGGAGCGCATTGACTGAATGCACGAGATCCTGGTCGAGGATGGCCCAGGTCAGGAAATGCATCAGCACATAGAAAAATGCAAACAGGCCGGTCATTCGGCGAAACCGTGCGAGCCAGTTCATGTGACTGATCATTCTCAGTGGCGTCACGGCAAGTGTGATGAGCATGAAGCGAAGGCCCCAGGTGCCGAATCGATCCTGGATTTCCTCCACGGGATTGGCGCCGAGACTACCGGTAATGCCGAACAGGTCGCCGGCGACCATGGCGAAAGGGAGCAGGCTGCAAGCGAAAACCAGTGGCTTCCAGACAAATCGGACTTGGCGAATCGTGTCCACGAAAGGTTCCCGGATCAGAAGTTCTTTCGGAGATCGAGTCCGTCGTAGAGATGCGCAACGTGCTCGCCGTAGCCATTGAACATCAGCGTTTCCTGCCGGGATGCAGAAAACAAACTCTGCAGGCCGGTGCCCTGGTCGGATCCGATTCTTCGCTCTCGCGCCTGGCTCCAGCGTGGATGATCGACGTCGGGATTAACGTTCGCATAGAAGCCGTATTCGTGTGGAGCGGCAATTTCCCAGCTTGTGCCCGGCCGTGTTTCGCTGAAATGCATGCGAACAATGCTTTTGATGCTCTTGAAGCCATATTTCCATGGCACGATCAGGCGCAGCGGCGCACCGTTCTGGTTTGGCAGAACTTCACCGTAAACACCGACAGCGAGAATCGGCAGCGGGTTGGTGGCTTCCGCTATCGTCAGTCCTTCAACGTACGGCCAGCGAAGCGAGCGCGAACGCTGCCCGGGCATTTGCTCCTTATCCAGTAGTGTTTCGAATACGACGTATTTAGCGCTCGACATTGGTTTGAACTGTTTGATGATGTCCGCCAGGGGGATGCCAACCCAGGGGATGACCATAGACCACGCCTCTACACAGCGCAGCCGGTAGATTCGTTCTTCAAGAGTATGCGGCTTGACGAAGTCTTCCAGTGCAAAGGTGCCGGTGACTTCGGCATTGCCCGAGACCTCGATCGACCATGGTCGCGTCCTGAGTGACTGAGAGTTTCTCTTCGGGTCTTCCTTTCGCATGCCGAATTCATAGAAATTGTTGTAAGAGGTAATGTCCATGAAACTATTGGGCGATTCGTCCGTTGAGTATTGACTGGGTACGATATCGGCAAGCTTGGCCTGCTTTTGATCGGGGACGAGTGCGGTCAGGGCATCGCCAGCAACCAGCGAGCCGCCGGCGAGTGCCGCGGCTTGCATGAATTTTCGCCGGTTCAGATAGTTATCCCTGCTCGTAATCTCTGATGGTCGAATGTCCGCAGGTTTTTTGATCAGCACAGTTCTCTCCGAAAGTTTAGACTCATTCTAACAGACCGGTCACATCCCCGGTTTATTGCAGCCAATACGATCGCAGGCCGAAATATGAATCAGGACCAGGGCAATTCGCAGACTGTAACGATGTTTCGCGTCTATTACGCGGCAACAGCCGTCTTTCTCCTGCTCGACTACGTGCTTGGTATCAACATCCGGCTCGCGTCGCTCGATACGCTGCCTGGCTGGCGCGCGCTCTATTATGCCGCCTGTTTTGGCTGCCTGGGTCTGATGATGTGGAGGCCGGCGTGGAGTCTGTGGGTCACGACGACGGAGTCGCTGATCACGCTCTCGATGCTGATTATTGCAATGGGCACGCGGGTCTTCACGATTTCCGACACGATGCTCCAGGCCGGGACCGGGTTCGTGACGGCCGAGGAGGTCGTTAATTTTGTCATTGCCGGTGGTGCCGCATGGGTAGCCTACACGCGTGGTGCCCTGGCAATTCGAAACGACCTGAACAGGCGGTGATAATTCGCTACATTGCAGGTAAATGTGTCTAAAACCTGGAAAAACGCAGGCTAAAAATCACAAAACTTTCTGCGCTGATCAGACTCCAATCCATAGAGGTATTTACTCAGCGTCCGTTCAGCCTTGATCAGGCAGACTTGAATCATGGCAAGCGGACCTCATGTAGAAGCGACTATGATTGGACCCGGAATTGTAAAAATTGCACCGAACGAAATGCAGCGTTCATTAGCGACGTTGCAGGTGGATGTGATTGCCGATCTGGCCTGCCCCTGGAGTTTCCTTGGCAAGAAGCGGCTCGACAAGGCCCTGGCTGCGGTTCACGGACCCCGTGTAGTGACGTGGTATCCGTTCCAGATCAACCCGACGCTGCCGGAGCAGGGAATCCCGCTTGAGGAATACATCGCCCGTACATTTGGTGATCCCCGGAAAATTCAGCCGGCCATCGACGAACTGGTCAGGACGGGCAAAGAGCAGGGCATCGAATTCCGCTTTGATCGGATTACCCACGTGCCCAATACACTGAATGCTCACAGGCTCATGAACCTGGCCGAACAACAAAGTGCCGACGCATCGCTGGTTGCGGAGAAGATCCTGGCCGGATTCTTCACCCGGGGACTCGATATCTCGGATATCGATGTCCTGGCAGATATTGGCGTTGAAGCCGGGCTTGGAGCGGGTGAGGTGCGTGCGATGCTGACCGATGTGCGTTCAAGAGACATCGTTTTGTCCCAGGAAGCGCAGGTCCGACAGAGCGGCGTGACCGGCGTGCCCGATTTTCTGGTCAACAAGCGACTGTTTGTAATGGGTCCCCAGCGTACCGAGAGTCTCGTCAATATATTCGATCGCGTCATGTTTGGCGCAGACAGCGACCTGCCGGTATCGCCGACAATTCACTAGGCAGGGTATCTTCGCGACAACCAGCTCAAGAGGATCTCATTCAGTTCCTCTGGTTTCTCCTGCTGCGTCCAGTGACCACAGTCATTGATCATCCGGATCTCGAGATCGGGGACACTGGGTTTCATTGCTTCGATTTGACTGCGTGAAACTATCGCGTCGTCCGATGCGCCTACAAACAATGATGGTATTCGCACGATCTGCTCGACGCGCTTCGTGCTCTTCCAGTTGTGCGCAAAATTTCTATACCAGTTTATCGGTCCGGTGAAGCCGCTCCTGGCAAACGCTTCCGCATACACATGGAGCTCCTCTGGCGTCAGCAGGACTTCGCCGCCCGGGTCTTCCCGATCAAGCATTTCCAGCAAACTCAACGGCCGTCGCTTGCCGCGTTTCTTTTTTGTTTTTTGGCGGTCAATTAATCGGCGGCGCATCATGACGTCGATAAATCGTTTGGGGTTCTCCGCAAAACGTTGATCTGCTTCGTCCGAGTTCTGGAAGTTGACGATGTAAAAATCCTTGCCGAGCTTGTAGCGCATGTACGTAATCGGATTGATGGGTGGTCTTTTAAAAAACGGGATGTTCAATGCAACCAGTCCGGCCATTCGTTCGGGTGCAAGTAGCGCCATCTGCCAGGTCACGAGCGCCCCCCAGTCGTGGCCGATGATCACTGCTTTTTCGAGATCCATTGCGTCCATGAGCCCGACCAGGTCGCCGGTCAGTTTCTGAATAGTGTAGTCCGCCACGTTTGGTGGCTTGCCCGACTCGCCGTAACCCCGCATATCCGGCGCGACGACGTGATAACCGGCGCCCGCCAGGGCTGGCACCTGGTGCCGCCAGGAAAATGCGAGTTCCGGGAAGCCGTGCACGAGAAAGATGGGCGGCCCTTCGCCCGCCTGGTGGACGGCCAGGTCGATGTCGCCGGCATTGACAAGTGTTGCATCCGGAAAGCGCGGACTGTTGCTTTGGTTCATGGGGTCGGAGCCCTTTTTTGAATTATCGGGAAATGATACGACTTTTGTTCGCTGAAAAAGGGCTCCGACCCCTTTTCCACTTGTAATTTGGTGCTGTCGGGGCTAGTTTCCCGTCCAAGACGTGGATGGGGACAAACAGGCGGATCCATTCGATTCGAGCGACCGGGGGACGGTGGAAGCCCCGGACCGATTGCCGCCGAATATCACCCCGGAGTCGCAGTTCGAAAGCCTTGCAGGCGATTAGACACTGCCGGCCGGCCCCCGATATCGGGCACAACGAGGCACTGGTTTCTTGAGCCAGTGTGAACCGGGTGGTACCGCGACTGAATTTTTTCGCCCCGGACGCTGCTAAGCGTTCGGGGTTTTTTATTTTGCAGGATCGATTAAACATGACTCTTAAGGAAGTATCAGGGCGATATGACGGGCCGTCACTTGAAAGCGACGTGCTCGATTTCTGGCGCGAGCACGATGTGTTTGCCGAGACCCTTAAGATGTCGGAGGGGCGCCCGCTCTTTACCTTTAACGAGGGACCGCCGACGGCGAATGGCAAACCCGGTATTCATCACGTGCTCGCGCGCAGCTTCAAGGACATCTACCCGCGTTACAAAACCATGCGTGGGTTTCATGTGCCGCGCAAGGCCGGCTGGGACACTCACGGATTGCCCGTCGAGCACGAGGTAGAAAAGCAGCTCAAGAGAGACAACAAGATCGAGAGCTACGATAAGGAGGAGATCGAAGCCAAGGTTGGTATTGCCGAGTTCACCCGCCTTTGTCGCGAGTCGGTCATGCGCTATATCGGCGACTGGGAGAAGATGACAGAGCGCATGGGCTTCTGGGTCAACCTCGACGAAGCCTATTACACGCTGCACAACAGCTACATCGAAAGCGTGTGGTACCTGCTGAAGACTATCTGGGACAAAGACCTTATCTACAGCGGCTACAAGGTTGTCCCCTACGATCCGCGCATCGGCGCCACGTTGTCTTCGCACGAGCTGGCGCTCGGTTACAGGGATGTGGACGATCCTTCAGTGTTCGTTCGCTTCAATGTCGAGGGTGAGGAGAACACCTCCTTTCTCGTCTGGACGACGACACCATGGACTTTGCCGGCCAATTTGCTGCTCGCCGTGCATCCGGACATAGACTACGTTTACGTCGAGTCGGACGGGGAAACCCTGATCCTCGCCGATGCGCTGCGTGAAGCTGTAATGCGGGAAGTCGAGCACAAGGTCTTGCGGAAAGTGAAAGGCGCGGAATTGATTGGCATGCGCTACGAACGCCTGTTCAATTTCTTCGAGGTTGACGGTGATGCGTTCCGTGTTGTTGCGGGTGACTTCGTCAGTACCGAATCCGGCACGGGAATCGTACACACTGCTCCAGCTTATGGCGTGGACGACCTGGTGCTTGGCCAGGAGCACGGCCTTCCCGTCATTCACGCGGTTGGCGAAGATGGCAATTTCCTGCCGGAAATCGAGCCCGTGGCGGGCATGTTTTTCAAAGATGCCGACAAGCCGCTGATTCGCATTCTGAAAGAGCGTGGCTTGATGTTTCGCTCCGAAAAGGTCACGCACAGTTACCCGTTTGGCTGGAGAACTGGTGATCCCATCATCTATTACGCCAAGAATGCCTGGTATATCCGCACGTCGGACTTCCGCGACCGGATGGTGGCGCTCAATAAGACCATCAAATGGGTACCCGAAAATATTCGCGACGGTCGCTTCGGCAAGTGGCTTGAAAACAATGTCGACTGGGCGTTGTCGCGGGAGCGCTTCTGGGGAACGCCTTTGCCGGTCTGGACAGACGGCGAGGGCGACCACGTTTGTATTGGATCCGTAGCCGAGCTGGAAGCGCTGACCGGTCGCGAGCTCAGTGAGCTTGATTTACATCGCCCGGCCGTGGACGACATAAGCTTTGAAAAAGAAGGCCGAACCTATCGCCGTGTACCCGAGGTGATCGACTGCTGGTTTGATTCGGGTGCAATGTCATATGCGCAGTGGCACTACCCGTTCGAAAACAAGGAAACTTTCGAAAAACATTTTCCGGCTGACTACATTTGTGAAGCAATCGACCAGACGCGCGGCTGGTTCTACACGCTGCATGCAATCGCAACCCTGGTTTCCGACAGCGTGGCGTACAAGAACTGCATTTGCCTGAACCTGATCGTTGACCAGGATGGCAAGAAGATGTCGAAATCGGTCGGCAACATAGTCGACCCTTACGATGTTTTCGATACGGTTGGCGCCGATTCACTGCGCTGGTATTTCCTCGCGCGACTCAGTCCCGAAGTACTAAAACGAATTTCCGTTGAGATCGTCCAGGACGTGGCGAGTTCGTTCATCAATACGTTCTGGAACACCTATGGTTTCTTCGTGTTGTACGCACGGATAGACGAGTTTGACCTGGGTAAGGATATTCCGGTTGCCGAGCGGCCCGAGATTGACCGTTGGGCGATTGCTTTATTGAACCAGACCGTGCGCACCTGTACCGAGGCGTTGGACAACTACGATGCCAAGCGCGCAGGCGATGCGATCGAATCGTTCATCGACCAGCTCAGCAACTGGTATGTGCGAAGAAACCGGCGTCGCTTCTGGAAATCGACCGACGTGATGGATAAGCGCTCGGCGTACCTCACGCTATATGAATGTCTGAATGCGGTTCATCGCCTGATGGCACCGTTTGTACCGTTTCTTGCTGAGCAGGTTTATCAGAACCTGGTGAGAAGCCTGGATCCGGACGCGCCTGTCAGCGTGCACATGTGCACCTGGCCGGAGATCAATGACGCCCATGATGATGCCCAGCTGCTCTACGAAATCGGCGTCGTGCAGAAAGTTGTCGGATTGGCCCGTGCTGCGCGCAACCAGTCAGGCGTGCGGACACGCCAACCGCTGTCGCGGCTCCTGGTAAGGACGCCGGACGACAAGGCGGCAAAGGCCTTGCTGGATCACCAGGACCAGGTGCTCGAGGAGCTGAACGTCAAGTCGATGGAATTCATTGCACGTGACGCAGGCCTGGTGACCTATCGCATCAAGCCGAACCTGCCGCGACTTGGCAAGCAGTACGGCAAGCTCGTGCCGCAGGTGAGGAAGGCGCTTGATGAGGCGGACGGCGCCGCAATTGCCGGTGCCGTCGCACGCGGAGAGCTCTTCGAGATCGACGTGGAGGGGCAAAAAATATCGCTGGGCGAGGAAGATGTACTGATCGAGACCAGCGCAGCGGAGGGTTACGCCTGTGGTGAGGATGGTGGCTACCTCACGGCCCTCGATACCAGCCTGAACGACGAACTCGTCAGGGAAGGTGTGGCCCGTGAGCTCATCAGAACCGTTCAGGAGGCTCGCAAGCAGGCGGGCCTTGAGGTATCAGACCGGATTGTGCTGGGCGTCTCCGGTTCACCAGGGGTCGAGAAGGCGCTCCAGGAGTACCGGGACTACCTGATGGCCGAGACGCTGGCGACCGAATGGGCGGTAGGGCAGCAGGATGCCCTTTACCACGAGAAGCGGACACTGGACGATGAAAACTGGACGATCGAGATCAATCGGGCCTGATCTGCAAATATCAGGTTGCGCGACATTCCGATGTTCTGGTATAAAAAAGCGACGCAGGTATTTGATACCGAACGAGTAGACAGGGAATTTAGCGGAATCCAACCGCAAGCTGCAGGAGGCAGCAAGGCTCTAAAAGCGTAACAAGTCGCTCTGAGAGGAATAAAAGCGGCAACTTAATAAGAATAACGCTGGAGTGGAAATGTCCAACCACCTCAATCTGTTCTACGCGGCCGTGTCGGTGCTGGTAGGGCATGGCAATATAAAACAAAGACTTATACAGGCATTTGAAGAAAATCTGGCCGGTATCGAGACTGACGAACTTCCCGTTGCGCTGAAGCAGCCTTTTGCGGATCTCAGAAAGATGATGAGCGGCGTGGACCCGTTAAACGGCGAAGGGCGAATCCGCGCGACCGTGCGCAAGATGTCCGTCATCGAGGCCGATGAGTGCGCGCAGGTGATGATTGATCTGTATACGGACATGATTCGATTCGACGATCACGAGCACGATTCATTGCCGGTCAATATTGGCGGCGAAAAACAGGTGGTACCGCCTTTCCTCGTCAAGTCGAACTAGCCGGGATCGCGGACAGGATAGTAAACATAGGTTAGCAATTCTGTCTCGGCCGTTCGGGTCGGGTCGCTAATGTAAGACTCCCAGGCTGCCCCGTTTCTCTCAATCCCCACGGCTGCAAGGTAGGCCGCGATCTTTTCGTGTGTCTGTCCCAGCGTCCCGTAGGAGCCGATGTGCCGTACCCGGATGACGGGGCCCTCGTAGGTGGTTCCAATCTTGACTGCCCTGCTGGTTCGCGGCGTTGCGGCGGTGACACCGCGCACCGGAATGGCGGCGTCGAACATAAGTTCCGATCCACTAAATGCGCGCGTGATCGATATCGGCGCGCCGGCTTCCTTAAGATTGAATTCGTCAATGAAGCTCAGAATTTCAAAGTAGGAGTCGCCCATGGCCTCCGAGATAGCCGTTGCCTCCGGGATGCTAGTCGTCGGCAGATAGGCGATTTCGATAGCTTCGACGAGGATCTGCTCAACTTGCAGATCGGAGAAATCGGCGCGCGGCAATTGTTCCGCGAATGCACTCAGGCTGGCCAGTCGTCGTTCGATATCTGCACCGATGATGCCGTCCTGTATCAGTCCGAAGAGTCGTCCTGCGATATTCCAGCCGTAGTCGCGTTGCCAGGACCAGACGACAAGCGTCGCGTTGCCGATTTCCTGCAGCTGGCAGGAAACACTGGCGTTGCTGCCACCGCCAAGATCGACTATCGAGGTGATGCTTGAATACGGTTCGCTCCCGGTAATGATCTGACGCCCTTGCCCGACGATCTGGCCATTCCAGGCAATGCCCGCACCGACGCCCCTGGGCGGTCCGAAGAATTCGATCCGGGCATTCGGGTCTCCGTCCGCTTTGGGTGACCACTTTTCCATTTGCCTGAAATTGTTGAGCAGCGCAAAGACTGTTGCCTGGCGGGCATCGATCGCAAGTTCGCGTTCAACCCGCCTTTTCGATGGCAGCAGTGTGACGATGACGACCAGCAAGAGCAGGAGGCCGCCAATCCATCGCCAATAGGGATGCGCAGGCAAATAGCCACGTGCTTTTTTACTCATAACTGTGATTCGGCATGCAGCTAGTTGGCCAGCTGTTGCTTGTTGAGACTCCCGACGCGATTGCCAAAAAGCGTCGACAGCCAGAGTGCATCGTCGGTTTCACAGACTCCTGTCAGTGCCGGCAGTTGCGCGCCGGAATCCTGCAGATTCATAAGGACGACGCCATCCCCGTCAATGGCGATGACATGTGACGATGGCGTTGCTTTGGGTCGCAC
>JAHEFD010000127.1 GCA_024640345.1 Woeseiaceae bacterium | reverse complement strand
GATACAGCGATCTTCGGAATAGCTTCGTCAGAGTTTTTGAAGCCGAATGAAGAGGTTCGCGCGGCAACGAGCAAATCGGGGGTCTTTGCGAGTGAATTGAGGATTTCTTCCGTCAGGCCATCGGCGAACCATTCCTGGTCCTTATCAGAAGACATGTTGACGAAAGGCAGTACGGCAATGGATCGCGCAACGGTCCCTGCAGCTTCATCCGCAGGTTCTGTGACGATGTCTCCGGCTTGCTCGGCAACAGCTTCAGTCGGCGTATCCAATCCACGGTCCAGCGTCTGTCGCTCCCAGATGAAATAGGCGAGGGCGATGACCAGCGAACCCATTATGAAAAAGTTGAGCTTCCGTCCGGTGGAATGGGTGACGGACGTGGAAAGATCTACGTCCCGGGTTTTCTTTACGCCCTCCGGTGTGATCTCGAATGCCCACGCAAAAATGAGTGCAAATGGAAAGCCAATGGCGATCAACACGATAACGGTCTTGATGACCCAGTCGGGGGTGCCGAAGGATTCGAACAACACCTGGCCGATCTGTACAACGACCCAGCCCACGATGATGTAGGCGGCGCCAACACGAACCACGTTGCGGCGTTTCAGTTCCCCAAAAAAGCTACCCATAATTCCTTCTTATTCAGGCAGATATGGAGGCAGACAATAGCAGTTTTTGACCAGTTGCGCGATTTGATCATGGTGTCAGAGGCCAGCCCGGACGCCAAACTGGTACGTCTCGCCGGGAACTGGCAGCGCCCACGATTTGCCCCTGGGGCCGCAGCGCTCACCATCCACCGGGCAGTCGACCGGGGATTTGTTTAGCGGTGCGATTTGAACAGCGTCTGGCGACAAGGCGTTTTCGATTCGCCTGGTAAACGTATTCAGTTTGTTTTCGTTCAATACCCAGGTCACGGGCTTCAGCCGCTTGTCACGAGACTGGAAAAAGTCTTCCCAGTGACCAAGCAATACATATCCCGTCTTGCCCTGTTGGAGTTCCCACTCCGGATAGTTATCGACATAGGCGAATCCAGGCACGCAGGCAATGTGTATGTCGACTTTTCGTTGTGCCAGAAGCGCTGGAGGAATGCTGCTCTCGTCCGAGCCGGCAACGGCATCCATGTAGTGAATCCGGAACACAATTTCACCGTTCTCATCCAGCAGGTCGATCAGGTATGCCCAGGTATCTCCCATCCGATAGGCGGAAGGCCGACTCGGGATCTCTGGAAGTGGCTCGTCGACCGTGCCCCTGGCAATCGTAAATCCCATCCCGAGAAGTTTGACGTTCGGCGCATGATGACTGGCCAATGGCGTAATCCGAAATCCAGCCAGGCTGCAATTGTCGATGGCCTGGCCGCTAGCCGATGGTGTTTCTGCGCAACGAAATGACTTGTTCGGCGGCATCAGCGAGGCGAGCATGTTGAGCGTGGTTTTGTTCGCGATCACGCCCGCCTGGTTGGCTGGCAAGCCCGCCATTGGGTAGGCCGGTATGTCCGCCGCATGATCCACGTGGCCGTGACCTACCAGGATGAGACCGGCATCTCCAAATGGCGTGTTGCGAACACCTTGTTTAACCGCTTCAAGGTCAGGTCCGTTTCGCCCGAACATGCCGAGGAACCCGTGATTGGAAAAATATGGCGCCATCAGCAGATACTCGCCGCGCCATTTCACACCCCAGCCGCCGACGCCGTAGTAGTGAAGTGCGGCGACGTCGTCGGCGACCCGGAAATCATCCGTGTTCGCCTCAAGAACGTGATCGGGTACTTTCTGTCCCGCGACAAAGAGGGTGCAGCCCGGCATGCTGAGGACAACCAGGGCTGCAACGAAAAGCAGCAATGCAATCCATATCGTCCTGGCTCGAAAAATTCGCTTTTGAACTGGTGATGCCGCCACGTATTCAGATCATGAATGTCAGGTTGCGGGGAATGATACTTTGAATTGCGCGCCAGGGTTGCAGTTGCTTACATCGACTTTCCCGTTCATCGCGGTGGCAAGCTGGTGAACGATCGCCAGCCCGATCCCGGTTCCGACCGTTTCCCGCGTCAATTCAGACTCCGTCCGGTAAAAGAGTCTGAAAATCTTTTTCATCTGATCTTTCGGGATGCCGGGCCCAAAATCACGAACCGAAAATTCAACTCGTTTATCGCCGGTCAGCCTGCATCCGAATTCGATGCTTTTCTTTTCCGAGGTTTTGGAAAACTTTATCGCATTGTCAACCAGGTTGATGATGATCTGCGCGAAACAGTCGTCATCAATGCTGACGCTGGTATCGGCAGGCATCTCTTCCTGGCGCAGATTGAATTGAAACCCGGCTCGCTCAACCTGGCTGGCGACCTTGGACTGCACCTGGTCGATGAGCGAATTGACGGTGGTCGGCTTCTGGTTAAATTGCGGCTCGTTTCGCGTGATCCGGGCAAGCTGGAGCACATTGGATATCAGTCGCGTAAGCCGTTCCGACTCATCATGTATATATTCGTAATACTGTTTCTGCCGGGTCTCATCTGCCCAGCCTTCCTTCAGCATCTCGCCGTACATCCGGATTGACGTCAACGGGGTCTTCAGTTCGTGACTGACTGCAGAAACGAAGTCCTGCTGTTGCTGCGCGAGCCGGATCTGCGTCAGGCCCAGCCGGTACAGCGCGAAAAAGCCACCGAGAAACACGATGGAAATAACGAACGTGGTCCAGCCGAGTACCTTTGCGCCAGGGCCCGGTGGCAGGCGATTAGCCGTGAAAATCAGCTCCAGGCCGTCGAGCGGAGAGGACAGGCGGCTGCGGAAGAGCAGGGCGCCATCAAGATCCGAGGCTCGGCTGAACGACCTGCCCGGATAGCTGTCGCCCGGCAGCAAGCTGATGACATCGTCGTTATAGCCAATAACGAGGCTGGACATATCCGAGAGCGTGCTGCTGCGGAAGACGGACTCGATGACCGTACTGATAAAGCGGCCTTGCTCAATAAGCACTCCCTGGATCGATCGGTTTCCATTTCGCCAGACATTGCGAAACAGGACCAGGTGGCCGCTGTCCAGCAGGCTGAATTCGTAAGGGTCAATTTCACTGCCGAAGGCGGTGATCGTCATTTCATCATCGTTGGCGCTCGCTCTTTCAGTCTCGCCGAACGACACCAACGGTTCCGCGATGCCTGCCGGTTCGACCCGTCGGGCGCGAGCCTCGATAAGCTGTGCTGCATCCTTGTCCTCCGGCCCCAACTGGATAGCCTGGCTCCTTAAATGGATAGCCTGGCTCCTTAAATCTTCACTTTTCTTCTCCAGTTCGTCATTAAGCTTCAGGTCCTGCACGCGGCCAAGGTCGTTTGCCCGTGCCTTTGCGGCCGGCACCTCGACTGTGTTGTCGGGCTCGTTAGTGACAGAATTCGCCGCTACACCGCGTGCCGGTTGGTTCAACTGGTCGAATGCCTCCTGGCTATAGGCCGACTCTGCCGGCGCCTGGCGCCGGGCGAACTTTGCCACGCTGGTTTGTTCGGCCGCAGCATCTTGTTCGCGAGCAGGCTCCGATGCGGCCAACTCATCGAGGCTTATCGAATAAGCGGCAGAATCGGACTCTTCCTTTTCCTGTTGTGGCGCGATCGCCGCCGGCGCCGCGGCGACAGGCATCTCTTCCGCATCAAGACGGCCTCCATTGGATCCCCGGTCCCGCACCAGCTGGTTTTGCGCCAGGATCAGCTGGATTTCACCGGCAACCGACTGGCGCTCAGTAAACTCGGTGTCACTCATTCCGACGTCTGCCGGGGATAGCCCCGCCGGTGGCAGCAGCGGCGTTGAGAACTGGCCGTTCGCATCCACCTGGAAATAGCCAACGAGCCCTGGCAGATCGGTCGGGACAGGCCACGCGGCCAGCGGTGATCGCTGCTGAATTTTTGCGGTTGGTGAGCTGTTCAGGAAGGCGAAATCTGCATAACCACGAGACTCGACAGTCCCGATTTCAGCGGCAATTTCGGCATCGATTCGACGGGTCAGGGCCTCGGCCTGGGCTCGATACTGGTAAAACGATTCCCACTTGAGCTGGCTGAATGCCTGGCCGACGAGAACGCCGGTCGGCACCGCCAGCCCCAGGAACAGCAGGGCAAGGACATTTCTCAGCCGGCGCCGGTCGTAATTCCTGATGAAACCCCTGGGCAGCATTTTCTAGCCACCGGCCATCAGGCGGTACCCGGCACCCCGCACCGTTATGAGGTTCCTGGGCTCTTTCGGGTCCTTCTCGATCTTGCGCCTGAGCTTGGCAATATGAATGTCGACCGTTCTTGTCTCGATGTCGAGATTCCGTGCGTAACCCCATACTTTTAATAGTAATTCCTCTCTCGGAACCGGGCGATCAGGGTGCTGTGCCAGGTAGCAAAGGAGTTCAATCTCTCGCCTGGTGAAGTCGGTTTCGCCATCCTGGCCCTGACCTTTGAGGTTCTCCGTGTCGATCTCGATACCATCAAGGGTGATTGTCCGGGCCTTCTCGAGCCCTGTCCGGGAGCGCCGCAGGACGGCCTCGATTCGTAATACGAGCTGTTGAATGGAGAAGGGCTTGGCCACGTAATCGTCGGCACCGAGCTTCAGGCCCTGGACGATCTCTTCATCGGATGTTTTGGCGGTCAGCATGATAATCGGCTGATGCCGGTCTTCCGCGCGGATGCGATTACAGATTTCATAGCCGTCCATGCCGGGAAGCATGATATCCAGCAGGATCAGGTCGAATTTGCCGGTCAGGGCTTTCTGCAGGCCTTCCGGTCCCGTTGAAGCGCTGTCGGTTTCGTATTTGTGAAAGACGAGGACGTCCGTGAGCCCTTCGCGAATGGCTTCTTCGTCTTCGACAATCAGGATGCGTGCAGAATGGCTCATAACGTCATACAGGCTAGCAGTTTCGTGAGGCCGTGTACCCGGTGGCATGTAACGTTTTTGTAAATTCAAACGCCTGCATCAGGTCGCCATCCAGCTTTTCCTGCGGCCACGCTTGCTGTAAAACAACTACCCTGCGACACGTGTCAGAAATCGGGGGTTCCATGTCACTGCGAAAAATCCTGTCTATCCAGACCTTATTTATCTTCCTGCTGTTCTTCTCGGCATGCGCACAAGAGGGGGCGGAGACCGAGCAGGCGCTCGATCCCGAAATCGCCCGGCTGGAAGCCAGGGCCGCGAATGTAACGATTATTCGAGACGATTTCGGCGTACCGCACATTTATGCGAAGACAGATGCCGATGCAATCTTCGGCATGCTCTATGCGCAGAGCGAAGATGATTTCCCCCGGGTCGAAAGAAATTATTACTGGGCGATTGGTCGCCTGGCCGAAGTCGAAGGCGAGGAGGCACTTTACAGTGACCTTCGAGCCCGGCTTTACATGACCATTGACGAGGCGAAAGCGGCATATGCGGCGTCGCCCGAGTGGCTGCAAAAACTTTGTGACGCCTATGCCGATGGCATCAACTATTACCTTCATACGCACCCGGAAGTAAAACCGCTATTGCTGACGCGTTTCGAGCCCTGGATGCCGATGTTTTTCAGTGAGGGATCGATTGGTGGCGACATCGAGTCCGTCGACGTCGATGGAATCAAGGCGCTTTATGGTGGCTTGTCGCCGCTGGAAACATTGCGGAGCCAGGTGGAAGAAGACCGGGAGCTGAAGGAGCCCAAAGGCTCGAACGGCTTCGCTATTTCCGGTGAACACACCGAGTCC
This sequence comes from Woeseiaceae bacterium, assembly GCA_024640345.1. Classification (GTDB taxonomy): domain Bacteria; phylum Pseudomonadota; class Gammaproteobacteria; order Steroidobacterales; family Woeseiaceae; genus SZUA-117. The sequence goes on along the minus strand of JAHEFD010000127.1, from coordinate 1,412 downwards.
GGCGCGGCCATGTTACTGATCAACCCGCACACCTCGTTCTTCTTTCGGGGGGAGATTCACGTTGTCAGCGAAGAAGGCCTGAATGCCTATGGCGCGGTTACCTGGGGGCAATTCTTCGTCTACCAGGGTTTTAATGAGAATACCGGCTGGATGCATACCTCTACGCGCCTGGATTTCATGGATGACTTTGTCGAGGACGTTTACGAGGAAGACGGAAAACTCTTCTATCGTTACGGAGACGAAAGTCGCCCGGTGCAGGTTTCCGAAGTCACCCTGAAATACAAAGACGGTAAGGGCGTATCGGAGCGAACGTTCCCTATGTATCGGACGCATCACGGGCCCATCACACACCTGGTGAACGGGAAGTGGACGGCGACCAGTCTCAACTGGGATCCCATTCGTGCACTGCAGCAGTCTTTCATACGAACCAAGCTGGAGAATCATGAGCAGTTCTGGGAAATGATGGACATGCGCACCAATTCTTCAAATAACACCGTGTACGCGGACTCGAGCGGCAATATCGCCTATTACCACGGAAATTTCATTCCGAAACGAGATCCGTCGTATGACTATTCCCAGCCTGTCGATGGCAGTGATCCGGCGACCGACTGGCAGGGTCTGCACACGGTCGAGGAAATCGTAACGATCGTGAATCCGCCGAACGGGTGGATCCAGAACACGAATTCCACACCATTCACCGCAGCCGCGGATTCCAGTCCCAAGCGAGAGGACTATCCTGTTTACATGGCGCCGGATGCTGAAAACTATCGCGGGTTGCACGCAGTTCGGGTATTGACCGGTGTGTCAGATCTTACGCTCGATGGATTACTCGACCTGGCTTATGACACGTACCTGCCGGGGTTCGAAAAACTGATCCCCGGGCTGGTTGAGGCCTACGACCAGTCAGATGCCGACAACTCGGCAATTGCCGGCGCAATCGAATATCTGCGTGACTGGGATCTGCGGGTATCGGCAGATTCTGTCGCGATGACGCTCGCACATTTTTATGGCGAGAAATACAACGCGGATGGCGCCAGGCCAGGTGCGATGGCCGATGCAACATTTATGGAGCGCGTTGATTACTTCGGCACCGGTTCTCCACCGGAAGAGCGCCTGAAGATTTTCGCCGATACGGTCGCGATGCTGGAAGCCGATTTTGGCCAGTGGGACACGCCCTGGGGCGAGGTCAATCGCTACCAGCGAATCAACGGGGATATTCAGCAGCCATTCAACGATGAACTTCCTTCGCTGCCAATTGGAATGGCCTCAGGAAACTGGGGTGCGCTGGCGTCGTTCGGCGCACGGCGGTATCCGGGCACCAAGCGCATCTATGGCACGTCGGGCAACAGTTTCGTTGCCGTGGTCGAGTTCGGTGACAAGGTGAAAGCGAAATCCATGCTCGCAGGCGGGCA
>JAHEFD010000007.1:8778-76177 GCA_024640345.1 Woeseiaceae bacterium | reverse complement strand
CCGGGAAGATCACTGATGCCGGTTATGTCGTTGAAATGGAAATTCCCCTGAACCAGCTCCGATTCCAGAGAATCGACGGGAAACAGACCTGGGGAATCGATGTGATTCGCATGTATCCCCGAGACAGTCGTTATCGCCTGGGCAGTAGCGAGCTGGATCGTCAAATCAATTGTTACCTGTGCCAGTTTCAGAAATACCAGGGACTTGAAAACGTGGATCCCGGCCGCGACCTCGAAATCGTTCCAACAATTACCGCACAGCGCCTGGATAGTCGCGACGACCCTGTGAAGGATCCAATAGTCAACGGCGGCATCGAAGGTGAGGCAGGCGTGAGTATTCGTTGGGGCATCACTCCCGACCTCACGGCGAACCTGGCTATCAACCCGGATTTCTCCCAGGTCGAAGCGGACGTCGCGCAGCTCGAAGTCAATAATCAATTCGCGTTGTTCTTTCCGGAGAAAAGGCCGTTTTTCCTCGAAGGAAGCGACTATTTCCGCACGCCGATTCAGGCGGTCTTTACACGCACCGTTGCCGATCCATCCGTCGGAGCAAAAATTACGGGTAAGCGTGGCAGTAACACATTTGGTTTCTATGCTGCAGAAGACGATGTGACCAACCTGACATTTCCGGGTGCCACTTCATCAGAGAGCGAAGCGCTCACAATGTCGAACACGGCGATGGTCGGTCGGTATAGCCGGAGTATCGGTGACGCTTCTTCCGTCGGCGCGCTACTCACAGCCCGCGACGGAGACGGCTATCACAATTATGTCGGTGGTATCGATGCGCGCTGGAAGATCAGTGATCAGCATAATATTCGAGCGCAGGTACTTCGATCGGATACCGACTATCCGGACGAGGTGGCAACCGAGTTCGAACAACCGCTGGACGTATTCGGCGGAACTGCCGCCCAGGCGGAATACAACTTCGATTCCCGCAACTGGTTTGCTTCAGCGCAGTACGGTTTGCGTGAAGACGGATTTCGCGCTGATTCCGGATTCGTTTCCCGCGCCGACTACAGCCAGCAGGCAGTCGGCGCAGGGAGGCGATGGCACGGCGACGAAAGTACGTGGTGGAACCGTTTGCAGGCCAAGGTCGACTACCACATCGGTCACAACATGGAAGGGCGCGTGCTCGAGCGCCAGATCAGAACCGAGTTTGCAATCAATGGCCCGAGGCAGTGGTATGCACAAACCGGCACCATTACGCGGGATGTTTTTTTCGATGGTTCCATGTTCAAAGAGAACAAAATTCACCTGTACACACAGATTCAACCGCGCGGCGGACTGTTCCTGGGTTTATGGGCGCGTATTGGTGACCAGGTTGATTTCGCGAATTCACGCCTCGGTGAGGAGCTCCGCGTTAATCCGCACATAGAGTGGAATGTCAATGAGCACCTGCTGGCTCGATTGCAGAGTTCATTCTTCAGGCTGGATAGCAAGGAAGGACCGAATATTTTCGATGCAACAGTACACGACCTGCGGCTAACCTGGCAGTTCAGTAACAGGAGCTTTGTCCGCCTGGCGGTGCAGCAGCAGGATGTGGATCGAAATCAGGCGATGTACTTCGATGACATTGATGAGAATTCACGTAATGTAGGTCGACAGCTTCTCTATTCCTACAAGCTGAGCCCGCAGACTGTTTTTTTCCTGGGGTATTCCGATAAGCATATTGATGACGACAATCTCGACAGCCTGGCGGTTACGGACAGGACCTATTTCATGAAGGTCGGCTATGCCTGGACCCCTTGAGGCAGCTTATTTCTTCGGAAATTTCTTCTGCCGCAAAATGAGATGCTGGCCGGTTGTGTTGTAAGGGTCAAAACCCGAATCCGAATCATCTTCGATGGTCAGGTTTACGTCGCCAGTCAGCCGTGTACTGACTATCTTCGCTTCCTCTATGTCGTCCTTGCCCAATGCCGGTGTCTTGTAAATCGAAAATTCCGGTTTTGTATTATGTGAATTCATTTTCATTCCCTGATGTCTGCTTGCTCATGTCTATTTTGAACCAGAATCACCGAAATGATTCCGCTACTCGTCGGGGAATTCCGACCGCTCGTCGGAAAATCACCGTTCATCGGCCTGGTGATACCGTTCGGCAATTCAGGGCCTCAGTTCTTCCTTGCCTGGCGTGGAAGGATTTCTCTGGTTCTCGCGACACCTGACGATTGCCTTGCCTTAAAGGAAGACAATCGGTCCTCAGGAATTTATCGGCGGTTCGTCAGGAATTCCTGTCAGATTGTCACTATTCTGGCAGCCTGATGTCAGACATTTCATCGAGGTTCGGCTATGCGTAAATGGGGAATCCTGGTCACTGCTTTCTATGCTTTCGTTGTTTTTTTCATCCTGAATCCGCTGGCCTGGATGCTGGCTGAAGCCGGTGGCCTGCCGGACTTATCGGAGTGGTCGCTCGCAGACCTGTCGTTGCCGGACTACGGCGAATACATCTGGTGGGCGGTGTTGCTCTGGGCGGGCGTTCTGGTCGTCGGCCAGGCCCTGCTACTGTTTGTATCTGTCGACAGCTCGTTTCGGCGCATACACGAACGGCGCCATATTCGCGTTGCCATCACAAATATTGCGCTTGTGCTTGCTTTACTCTGCGGGATGGCAACCTGGTCCGCAATACTGGCGGTTGGCGGTGACGGCATGCTGCCTTCTTCGGAAGATGCGTGGGCAACAGGATTCTGGGCACTGGTCGCTTTCTTCTGGCTGGCCTGGGGCATTTTTTTCTATCTCTACAAGGCCGGAACGTCAGAAATCCTGCAGCGAATGATCTCCTGGCTGATCAAAGGCAGCATTCTGGAGCTGCTGATCGCTGTCCCCAGTCACGTGATCGTCCGGCATCGTGAGGATTGCTCGGCGCCGGTCATCACAGGCTACGGCATTGCTACCGGCATTGCCGTCATGTTGCTGGCGTTCGGTCCGGGCGTTCTGTTCCTGTATCAAAAGAAACTCGAGTCGTATAAAGCCCGTCCGAAAGTCGATGCCGGCTAGGTTCATCGGCACATAATCGGAAAAAATCTCCTGCTCATCGGCGGCGGATGGGCGTCTGGACGATGCCTGTGCGCCACCAGGCTACGTAGAAATTGCGATGTCGTGACGAACAGCCCCGACTGCAAAGAACCGAGCTGGTTGCTGCCTGGTATCGAGATCTTGCAGGACTCGATCGTGAGTCCGTAGGTCAGTCAGTCCGGTCTCACGAAGGCGGCGGTGGAAGATGTCCCAGGACCTGTTCCACCGCCAGTCCTATGCCAAGCAGTTTTCGATCGCTGCCTGCCGGGCTGTCAATTTCGAGACTGACGGGCAGGCCGTCACTGTTTAATGCGGCAGGAATCACCAGCCCTGGAAGCCCGGCGGTGCTACCAGGCGAAATGTTTCGGCTGATGACCGCTTCAAACGATACGACTTTACCGTTTAGCTCGGTTTCCAAATCGTCCCCGATCGGTGGCGCTGCAACCTGGGTTGCAGGAAAGATCATCCCGTCCAGATCATTGGCCGCGAAATAGGTCCGCATCGTTTCGCGCAGCGCTGGCAGGTGAATGTCCCTGGCTGCGATAAAGTCGGCTTCTGTCGGCGTGAATTCTCCACCGAGGACATACAGGTCGAATGCGGCCTTAACGTCCGCACTTGCCTGTCGCATGACGTCATCGAACGAAACTCCGGTGCCGAATTCCTCGAGGTATTTCGCGAGCATCAACCTGACGTGGTAACTCTGAACATGAGAGGTCGTCAGTGATATCAGGTTGGCGAGATCCGGAACATCGGCTTCAACAAGGATTACTCCGGCGTCGGAAAGTTTCTTCAGGCTCGTCTCCGAAATCATTTCCACTTCCGAATCCAGGGAGTCGAAATAGTATTCACGTGCGATGCCGAGCCTCACACCCTGGAGAGGCACCGGCGTATCGACGATCGGTTCGCCGGCTATCACATGATCAAAAAGGGCGATGTCGGCCATGTTCCTCGCGTGCGGTCCAACCTGGTCAAACAGCGGCGTAATCGGCACTACGCCCTGGTTTGGGTAGCGATCCTGCGTCGGGCGAAAACCATAAATACCGCATAAGGCGGCAGGCACGCGGATCGATCCCTGCGTGTCTTCAGCAATACCTAACGGCGCCATGTGTGCAGCAATTGCGGCTGCAGTACCGCCACTGCTGCCGCCTGGAATACGATCCCTGCCGTACGGGTTCCTCACGGCTCCGAATGCCTGGTTGTTGCTGGTCCAGCCGAAGGAAAGCTCATGAATATTCGTTTTTCCCATGACGATGGCACCGGCAGCTTTCAGGCGCAGAACCAGTTCCGCGTCGGCTGCCGGACGAAAGTCTTTCAACGCAGGCGTTCCACCGGTTGTTGGATAGTCCATCGTGTTGACGCTGTCTTTCACTGGTATTGGCAGTCCGTGCAGGGGGCCGAGTTTATCTCCCGATGCGCGCAACGCATCGGCCGCGCGCGCAGCGTCGAGCACTTTCTCGGGCTCGAATGAAATGAAAGCGTTGAGATCGGCAGATTCATCGCAACGGGCAAGGAGGGCGGTTGTGTAGTCCAGTGATGAGAGATCACCGCGCCGCATAGCCGCAACAGCCTCACTCGCAGTCAGGTCAGTTAATGGTTTCGTCATGGTCGTCCCCGGCGCATCGTCAACCCGGCCGCAAGCGGTGACACCGGACGCAAGTGCGATGCTGTAGGCCAGGAATGTTCGGCGAGTCGTATTGTTATCAGGCATTGGATTGATCCTTTGTTGCCTCGCTCAGTTCGGCGGCGAGTGCTTCCCAGCTCGTCATCGGCAGGGAGCACTTCGTGCCGATGCAGCGATAGGCAATTGTTTGATCTTTAAGTGGTTTCCGATCGGACAACGCGCCCGGCAGGTCGACGGTTCCGGCTGGAATCGCGAAGACCATTCGCGCAGGGGCATAGAGTTTTGCAGCGCTCGACTGCCACCGCGATATTTCTGCGTCATCACCACGAACGACGATGATTTCCGGGTGGTGCAAATACTCCTCAAGCGCTGTGATCAGGCTGACATGGCCATGCGAGTACTCATCCATTGCCTGCCACGCGTTGCGCAAGGTCTTCTCCGCGGCATCGAGGTAGCGGGTGTCTGCAAGCAAAAATCCCAGGCGCTGCAGCGCGAATGCCGCAATTCCATTTCCCGATGGAGTGGCGTCGTCTGCCAGGGACTTGGGCCGGTGCATCAGTTTTTCGTGATCGTCGGCAGTGAAGTAGAATCCACCGCTGTCTTCATCGTAGAAATGTTCCAGCAGCAGGTCGGCGAGCCTGATTGCGAAATCCAGGTGATCGTTATCCCAGCGTGCCTGGAGCAAATGGAGTAACGCATCCAGCAGGAATGCGTAGTCGTCAAGATAGGCCGGAAATTTCGCCTGGCCGTCCTTGAAACTCGCCAGCAGCCGACCATCGGACATCAGCTTCGCTTTGATAAAATCGGCTGCCTGGGCGGCGGCAGTGATGAGGTCGTCTCGCTCCAGCGCGAGACCTGCGATCGCGAATCCGCGAATTGCCAGAGCATTCCAGGATGTCAGTTGTTTTTCATCGCGATCGGGTGCAATTCGTTTCGCCCGTGCCTCGAAAAGTGTCTTTCGTGCACTGTTGATCAGTGCAACGACTTCTGCTTCCGTTCGGCCGGTTTCTTCACTGACCGCTTTTGCCGTCGTACGGACAGTCAGATGCCAATGGCCTTCAAAATTGGCATCGGCATCAAGTCCGAAATAGCGTTCAACCGCTGCGTATTCATCCGCTGTCAGCAGCGCGCGAACGTCGTCCGGCGTCCAGACATAAAATTTTCCCTCCTCACCCTCCGAATCGGCATCCCGCGTGGAATAGAACCCACCGCCAGGCGCCTGCATATCGGCGAGCATCCAGTCGGCAGTTTCGTTTGCGGTCCTGGCAAACAATTCCTCACCGGTTGCGAGGCTGGCTTCTGCGTAAAGGGCCAGCAACGGGCCATTGTCGTAGAGCATTTTTTCGAAATGCGGAATCTGCCAGAACCTGTCGACGGAGTAGCGACTGAAGCCTCCTCCAAGATGGTCATAGATTCCGCCTTCGGCCATGCGTGCAAGCGTCAGCGAGACCATGAACAGTGCTTCGACGTCCGGTTCGGATGAATGGGCCGTGGCTCGCCAGTGGCGCAGCAGCCGATCGAGCGTCGTTGGGTGTGGAAATTTCGGCGCAGTGCCAATGCCGCCGTACTCCCGGTCAAACCCCTGGGCGATTTTCGAGCGCGCTGCCTCAAGTGGCGAATCCGTAAGGATTGCCGAGGACGAGGGCGCCGGTTCCAGGCGGCTGAATATATCGGCCAGCTGCTCTCCCTGGCTTTTGACATCGTCGTGTTTTTCATCGAAGAACTGGGCGACGCGGGCCAGGAGTTCACGAAAAGAGGGCAGTCCATGCCGGGCTTCGTTGGGAAAATAGGTGCCGCCGAAGAATGGCCGCTGGTCATCGGGATCGATAAACATGGTCAGCGGCCAGCCGCCCGGCCGCTGGGTGAGCAATTGATGCGCGGTTTGATAGATCCGATCGAGGTCGGGCCGCTCCTCGCGATCAACTTTGACATTGACGTAGAGCTCGTTCATCAGGTCTGCGGTCACCTGGTCCTCGAACGACTCGTGCGCCATGACATGACACCAGTGGCAGGCAGAATAGCCCACGGACAGCAATATCGGTTTGTTTTGCTCGCGCGCAAGCAAGAGTGCTTCCGGTCCCCATGGGTACCAGTTGACTGGATTGCTCGCATGTTGAAGCAAGTAGGGGCTCGTCTCGCCGGCAAGCCTGTTCTTTGTGTTCATACTGCTACCCAAGGGCCCTGACCGGGCACTATAACCCATCGATTGGGCTCCGCCCCGAATCGTGTAAACTTGGCGCGATGCTGACTTATCCCGAGATCGACCCCATTATTTTCTCCATTGGACCGCTGGCGATTCGCTGGTACGGGCTGATGTACGTCATTGGATTCGTGGCTGCCTGGGTGCTTGCCAACAAACGCTCCAGGGACAGCTGGTCCGTCATCAAGCAGGACCAGGTCGATGACCTGATTTTCTACGCGATGATCGGCGTCATCGTCGGCGGACGCCTTGGCTATAGCATCATCTACGGATGGCAGCTCTGGCTTGCAGATCCACTGTATGTCTTCAAAATCACCCAGGGCGGAATGTCGTTCCACGGCGGGCTGGTCGGCGTTATGGTGGCGCTCTGGTGGTATGGCCGAAAAATCGGCAACGGCATGTGGCAAATGACCGATTTTGTCGCACCATTCGTCCCGATCGGGCTCGGCACCGGTCGAATCGGCAACTTCATCAATGGTGAGCTGTGGGGCAAGGAAACGACGGTGCCGTGGAGCTTCAACGTCAACGGTCAGTCATTGCACCCGTCTCAGCTATACGAGGCTTTGCTCGAAGGCCTGGTGCTATTCGTCATCCTGTGGGTGTTTTCGTCCCGACAGCGCCCGCACAGGGCCGTGTCCGGCATGTTCCTGCTTCTTTACGGCATATTCAGGTTTTTCATTGAGTTCTACCGCGTGCCGGATGTTGGCAAGGGCTACCTGATGTTCGGCTGGGTGACACAGGGACAGGTTCTTACTGCGCCAATGATCATTGCCGGTGCGGTACTATTATTCCTGGCCTATCGAAACAGGAAACCGGACGAGGTCGCTGCCTGACATGCAACAGTACTTGTCGATGATGCGCCATATTCGAGACAGCGGGGCGCGAAAGGAAGACCGGACCGGAACGGGCACACTGAGCGTCTTCGGTCACCAGATGCGGTTCAATCTGAGCGACGGTTTTCCGCTGGTCACCACCAAGAAGCTTCATATCAAGTCCATTATTCACGAACTGCTGTGGTTCCTGAGCGGGGACTCCAATATTCGTTACCTGCAGGAAAACGGAGTCTCGATCTGGGACGCGTGGGCCGACGAGAACGGAGACCTCGGTCCCGTCTACGGTGTGCAGTGGCGCAGCTGGAAGAACGAAGTCGGGGAATCCATCGATCAGATTCAGGACGTTGTCAATCGCATCAAGGATGATCCGGATTCGCGGCGAATCATCGTGAATGCCTGGAATGCCGGAAATATTCCTGCGATGGCGCTGCCGCCATGTCACTGCCTGTTCCAGTTCTACGTAGCGGACGGAAAGCTCTCGTGCCAGCTGTACCAGCGGAGTGCCGACGTGTTCCTGGGCGTGCCGTTCAATATTGCGTCCTACGCATTGCTGACCCACATGATGGCGCAACAAACGGACCTGAGCGTTGGTGACTTCATCTGGACTGGTGGAGATTGTCATATCTATTCGAATCATTTCGAGCAGATGGAAGAACAGCTGGGGCGCGAACCGCTAAGGTTACCGAGGCTCGCCATTAAACGACGACCGGACAGCATCTTCGACTACAAATTTGAGGATTTCGAAATTCTCAACTATCAGTCCCATCCGCACATCGCCGCCAAGGTCGCCGTGTAGGAGCCGCTTCCAGCGGCGATTGCGACAAGATGCAGCTCCTGCGGTTCAAGCCAAAATCATGATTTCTCTTGTTGTCGCTGCATCGAGGAATAATGTCATTGGCATTGATGGCGGATTGCCGTGGCGCCTGCCGGAAGATTTAAGGAAGTTCAAATCGATCACAATGGGCAAGCCGATGATCATGGGTCGGGCAACTTATGAGTCAATCGGCCGGGCACTGCCAGGGCGTCGATCCATCGTGCTGACTCGCCAGGCGGGTTTTACAGCCGCGGGTTGTGAGATCGCGTCATCGCGCGAGGAAGCGTTGATGATTGCGGGTGATGTTGACGAAGTGATGGTTATTGGCGGCGGCACTGTCTACGAACAGTTCCTGCCTGATGCCGATCGAATTTACCTGACCCGTGTTGACGCCGACATCGACGGGGATACCTGGTTCCCGGAAATTGATCGTGACGAGTGGCGTGTCATCGATTCGCAGGCGTTTCCGACCACCGATAACCGGACGTTTGGCTTCGTCCTCGAAACGCTGGAAAGAAACTAGCGGCGATTAGTGGATTGGCGGCAGCCGGCTTGCGACGAACCTGACCGCTTCATCGATGTCTATTTCATCAATAGAATCAACGTTTTCGGTAAGCCCTACCAGCAAATTGTGCTGCGCGAGTCCCCGTTCCTGGGCGACCGAGTAGGGAATCTCATCGTGGAACATGATCATGGAATAGCGCGGTATAAATCGCTTCGGCATTCGCCGTTCGAGTTCGAACGACAGCTCTCTCCGCAGCCGGTATTTCGGGTCTCTTACCGTGTCGCGCATCTCGATGTAATTTTCCAGCGCCATGTCTGCGATCGCATTTGCGTTAGCAAGCTGCTCGGTTTCAAAAACACGGAACACGGTCTCCCAGTCTGCGTCGGGATTATCAAGGACCTGGTCCAGGATGACGCAATCTTCAAAGGCAAGATTCATTCCCTGTCCGTGGAATGGTACGACCGCATGCGCCGCGTCGCCGATCAATAAGAGGTTGCCACCCTCATGCCAGTGTTTGCAGCGAACGGTTCCGAGGATGCCCACCGGATTTCGATTCCAGCTGTCGGTCAGGTTCTCGATCAACGGCACGGCATCTGCAAATTGCTCTTTGAAAAATGCGGTCACTTTTTTGTCTGAATTCAGCGATAAAAAACTGGGATCGCCCTCGGCCGGGAAGAAAAGCGTCAAAGTAAAGTCGCCACCAGGGTTTGGTAGCGCAATCAGCATGTATCCGCCGCGCGGCCAGATGTGCAGCGCGTCCGGCGACATTTGAAACTTGCCATCCGGTCCGCCGGGAATTGCCAGCTCTTTGTAGCTGTGTCCAAGCAATTCTTCGCTGCCTGAAAGAGTGCCGGTGTTGTTGAATGCACGACGGACTCGTGACCCCGCGCCGTCAGCAGCGATCAGCGGCCTTGCCTTAATATCGTAGTCAGTGTCCTTGAGGTGATCTCGGACCCTGAGTGTGGCTTCCTCGGGATAATAGGAAACGCATTCGTGCTGGAAACGAATGCTGACATTACTCGACGAATCGGCACAGTCAATCAGCTCTCGGTTTAATGCCGCACGCGATACAGAATAGATCACTTCAGAATCATCCTGGCCATACGGATGAAGTTCTGTTTCGCCGTCCACATCGTGAATAAGGCGCCCCTGCATGGGAATGAGGAGTGGCTCAATTTTCTCGAATACGCCGGCATGCCTGAGCGCCCGCATTCCGCGGGCGGACATCACCAGGTTGATCGAACGGCCAGCCTCTCCGCCATCTTTTCTCGGGTCCGCGCGGCGCTCGAGAAGGGTAACTTTAATGCCGCGGCGGGCGAGCATGATAGACAGGAGACTGCCACACAGCCCGCCGCCCAGAATTGTGACGTTATCTTTTTTCATTTGCACGGATCGCTGTTTTCATTCGTTCAATGAGTTCGTGGATATCTTCGAAGCTGTTGTACATGGGAACGGGAGCGACACGAATGACATTCGGTTCGCGCCAGTCTCCGGTGACATTCATGGCTTCCAGCGTATTGAATACTGCCCGCGCATCGAGACTGGAATCCGTAATGACCAAAGACAACTGGCAACCGCGGGCGTCCATCGGTGTAAGTGTGCCAACCTTCCCCGTAAAGTATTGATCAATAAGGAATTTAAGGTACGCTGTCTGCAACGTTGATTTCTTCCTGAGCGCATCGATCCCGGCCTTTTCGAACAATTCGAGCGAGGCAATTACCGGTGCGAGCGAGAGAATCGGCGGGTTACTCAATGCCCAGCGGTCAACGCCCTCGGCGGGAGTGAAAGTTCGCGCCATTTTGAACCGCGTGGATTCCTCGTGGCCCCACCAGCCCCTGAGAAGTTCCGGGTCGTCGCTGTCCAGGTGTTTCGAGTGCACAAAGGCACCGCCGATGGCGCCTGGGCCGCTGTTGAGATACTTGTAAGTGCACCAGGCCGCGAAGTCCGCACCCCAGTCATGTAACTCGATTGCTACGTTGCCGATAGCGTGGGCCAGGTCCAGTCCGATCTTGCAGCCGGCGTCCCGGGCCATCTGGCAATGCTTTTTCATGTCGAGTACCTGGCCAGTGTAGTACTGAACACCGGGCAGCAGGAGCAACGCGACTTCGCCTGCATGTTTCTCGAGCAGTGCTTCAAGGTCCTCGTCGTGTAGCAGTTCGTCGTCGCGTGGAACCCATTCAATCAGGCAGTCATCAGGATCGAATCCATGTTGCCGAATCTGGGATGCCACCGCGAAGTAGTCCGAGGGAAACGCAATCGATTCAATAATGATTTTGTTACGGGTCGCGTCCGGCCGATAAAAGCTCGACATCATGAGATGAAGATTGACCGTGAGCGTGTTCATCGCGACGACTTCATTTTCCTTCGCGCCGGTCAGCATCGCGAAACCCCGCGTAGCGTGACGATGGTAGTTCAGCCACGGTCTTTTGGCCGCAATGTGTCCCTCGACGCCAAGCCGTGCCCAGTCGTCAAGGACTTCGTTGATGATTGCAACAGCCGGTTGCGGTCGCAGGCCGAGAGAGTTTCCGCATACGTAAATATTTCGGCGACCATCCCGGTCTTCGGGAACGCTGAATTGATCGCGGAAATGGCGGAGTGGATCGGCCCGGTCGAGTGAGCGGGCGTAATCGAGAGATGTCTCAAAATCGGTCATGCAAAATCCTTGCGTTGTAAAGCAAGCCATTCGAGTGCTGAGTCGGCGAGCAAATCGTTGCGCACTTTTCTCCCGAGAGCCATACTTTCAATCATCTTGCCGGGATGATGTTCGCCCAGTGGAAATGGATAGTCGCTGCCGAGTGCAATTCGATTGGAACCGAGCAGATCGATCATGTATTGCAGCATCGCCGGTTCGTGTACCAGTGAATCCACGTAAAACTGTCCGATATAATCTCTCGGGTTCCTGTCATTTGCCGTTGCAACAATATCCGGCCGAACATTAAAGCCGTGCTCGAGTCGGCCGATAATGCCGGGAAACGCGCCGCCACCATGGGCAAATGCAACGCGCAGTTTTGGCAGCCTTTCGAATACGCCACCAAAAATCATCGTGCAGATCGATAGCGCTGTTTCGGCCGGCATGCCCACCAGCCAGGGCAGCCAGTAGAGCCCCATGCGGTCCTCGCCAAGCATTTGCCAGGGATGTACGAACACCGCGGCACCCAGTTCAGATGCCGCCTCGAAGACCGGAAAGAGGCGCGGGTCGTCGAGGTTCCACCCGTTGACGTGCGATCCGATCTGGATGCCGGCAAGGCCTAATGATTTCGTGCATCGTTCCAGTTCTTTAATTGCGAGGTCGGCATCCTGCATTGGCAAAGTGCCGAGACCGACGAAGCGACGCGGGAATTCGTTGACCAGCCCGGCTATGTGGTCATTGAGGATCCTGGCGAGGTCGGCTGTGTCCTTTGGCTTTGCCCAGTAGTTGAACATGACGGGAACCGTCGACAACACCTGGACGTCGACGTCGCATTTGTCGCAGTCAGCAATTCGAACCCCGGGATCCCAGCAATCGGCTTCAATTTCGCGAAATACCTTGCCGTCCAGCAGCATCCGCGCGCAACCCGGGCCATGATGTTCAAGCTGGACGAAACCGCCGTACCCATAGCGCTCTTTCAGATCAGGCCAGTTCTCCGGGAGAATATGGGTGTGAATGTCTATCTTGAGCATGGGTAGCTCAACTGCCTCCCGGTTGTGGCATTACGGTGCCGCATTTTTCGCAGGTGCGATTCTCATCGGAGCTGTAAAATCGCTCGAAGATTGGCGGCAGTTGGCCAACGATGTCGTCGACATACAGATACTCCTCGTAGAGCAGGTGATCACAGTTTTCGCAAAACCACATGAACCCGTCGAGTTCTTCTGCCAGGCGTTTTCGCTCAACGACCAGGCCGACAGTGTTTTCAAATCGTTGCGGCGAATGCGGCACTTTGGGCGGTAAAAGGAGAATCTCGCCCTCACCAATCGTAATATCGACACGCACACCATCCTGGATCGTGCGCAACAGCATGTCGCCTTCCAGTTGATAGAAGAACTCCGGTCCCTCATCGTAGTGATAATCAGTGCGCGAGTTTGGTCCGCCGACAACCATGACGATGAAGTCGTTTTCCTCGAAAACCTGTTGATTGCACACCGGTGGTTTTAGCAAATGACGATGTTCGTCGATCCATTTCCTGAAATTAAAGGCTGTCAGAGATTGCACAATCAAATTCTCACTTTGTTTTTGCTTCCGCGATGCATTTCAGTTCGATCGCGATTGGTGTGGGCAGGCGATTGACCTCAACCGTGGTGCGTGTCGGTCCATCGCTGGAAAAATATTGCGCATAGACTCGATTGTAGGCCTCGAAATCATTCCGGATATTGGTCAGGTAGACTGTCACGTCTACAAGATCATCCCATTGCGCTCCTGCGCTCTCGAGTACTGCACGGACGTTGGCGAATACGGCATGACACTGCGCCTCAATGTCATACGATGTAATTTCACCTTTGTCGTTGAGTGTCACTCCCGGAATCGCTCCGCCGGTCGCCGATCGCGGGCCGATGCCGGACAGGAAAAGCAGGTTGCCAAGTCGCTTTGCGTGTGGGTAGGCGCCAACCGGTGGCGGCGCATTCTTCGTCTTTATTGTGTCGCTGGTTCCCATGACCGTCAGTGTAACCTGTTCAATCGCGACACCGCACTTCCGTGACGGTCGAATTCTTGTCCAGCCGGACCGCCGTCAATTTCCGGCCCCAGACGCAACCGGTATCGAGTGAGATCAGGTCGTCCCTGACGACAAGGCCCAGCGCACTCCAGTGACCGAATACAATCCGGCTGCCGTGCCATTTTGCACCCTCTGCTTCGTACCATGGGATCAGACCCTTGCGGGCCTTGTCAGGCGGGCCGGTGTGCGAGAAATCGATTCTTTTGTCACTGGTAATCATGCGTATGCGGGTGAGGGCGTTGATGATGAAGCGAAGGCGCTTGTTGCCGCTAAGCTTCCCGGACCACTTGTCCGGCTTGTTACCGTACATGTCCCGCAGGAACTCCGCGTAGTCGTCTCGCTGCAGCACTGCCTCGACTTCCTTCGCCCGACGAAGCGCTTTCCTGACCGTCCACTGAGGGGGCAGGCCGGCGTGTACCATCAAGGTGTTCATCTTCTTGCTGAAATGGGCAAGTGGCTGGAATCGCAGCCAGTCGATGAGCTCGTCACAATCGTCGTGGCCCAGGATTTTCCACAGCGAATCAAAATTGCTGTTGGAAACGTTGATGTCGTTGGCCAGCGCGATCAGGTGGAGATCGTGATTGCCAAGAACGGTGGTGGCGGATTTGCCAAGGCTCTTGACGAAACGAAGGGTCCGGCGGGATTTAGGCCCTCGATTGACCAGGTCGCCGGTCAGCCAGAGATGGTCTTTGCCGGGGTCGAAAGAAAGGCTGTCAAGGAGGCGACGAAATGGATCGTAACAGCCCTGCAGGTCGCCGATTGCGTATTCAGCCATGGTCCAGCCCCGGCCAATGGTTTCTCGCGGCATAAAAGGCGGTGATCGGGTTGATGCGAGTCAGGGCAATGCCATTCAAAATCTCGCACTGACTTTGCGAATGCGTGGGCAAATTGAGCATGTTGCTGCGTTTGTATCGGCTCACCTGGTCGATTTTTCAGCCGGTGGTCAGTGAAGCATGCCCGGGACCGCGAGCGTAAACGGCGGAATAGGCGCATAGAAATCGATGCCGTCTTCAGCCTGCATGCGATACCGTCCCTGCATTGCGCCGACCGGTGTTTCCAGCACCGCGCCGCTTGAGTAGCGGTAAGTTTCGCCAGGCCCCAGTTTCGGTTGCTCGCCTACGACACCGTCCCCGGATACTTCCTGAACTTTGCCGTTGGCGTCGGTGATCACCCAGTGCCGACTCAACAGCTGGGCCGGCCTCTGGCTCCGGTTTTCAATGGTAATGGTGTAGGCGAACACGTAACGATCTATGTCCGGTTCAGATTGAGCGTCAACGTACTGCGTGGCAACGTTGATTCTGATTTCGTAATTTTTATTGTTCATAATCAGATGCGTCCCCGATGAGTTCCTTTCGGAGCATATTCTACATCAGTTCTTCGTCGATTGATTCGTCGAAACATGATTGGCGAGCGCCACCCAGGCGTCAATCGGCACCTGCTCAGGCCGCAGGCCGGGATCGATATCGACCGCCATCAGGTCGCCGGCTTCCACCACACCCTCCAAAGCGTTCCGTAAGGTCTTGCGGCGCTTTGAAAAAGCAGACTTAACAATAGTCGCCAGCATATCCGTATCGCGAATATCGACCCCGGGAGCCGGGATTGGCTTCATCCTGACGACGGCAGACTTAACTTTTGGTGGCGGCGAGAATGCGGACGGTGGCACTTCGAATAGCGGCACCACTTGCATCTGGCAACCCAGCATTATAGTCAGGCGACCGAAATTCTTGTTGCCCGGCGACGCGCACATGCGGTCGACCACTTCTTTTTGCAGCATGAAGTGAGCATCGGCAATAAAGGATTTATATTCGAGCAGGTGAAAAAGCAGGGGAGTCGAAATGTTATATGGCAGGTTGCCGACAATCCTGAGATTTTCACCAAGAGATGAAAAATCAAACGTCAGTGCATCGGCCTCGTGAATAGTGACATTGCTGCATTCCGAGTACCTGTTCTTCAGTTCGGCGACCAGGTCACGGTCGAATTCTATCGCGTGCAATTCTGAGGCAAGCCTCGCAAGTGGTGCGGTAATGGCGGCCTGCCCGGGCCCAATTTCAACTATTGTTTCGCCTTCGCGGGGTGAGACGGCAGCTACGATCTGTTCGATAATGTCCGGTGCTGTGAGGAAGTGCTGCCCGAATCGCTTTCGCGGTCGGTGAGTCATTGGCCGGCGAGTTCGGCGGCAAGCCTGACGGCCGCGATCAGGCTGCCGGAATCCGCGCTACCGTTGCCGGCAATGTCGAGCGCGGTGCCGTGGTCGACCGATGTGCGAATGATCGGCAGACCCAGCGTCACGTTGACCGCGTTGCCGAAGCCCGCATATTTTATGACCGGCAGACCCTGGTCGTGGTACATCGCGAGAACTGCGTCGGCGTGCCCGGCAGCGGGAGTGAACGCCGTGTCCGCGGGCAATGGTCCGCGAACATTCATTCCCTCGGCGACACAGATCTCGATTGCCGGAGCAATGATTTCCTGGTCCTCAGTGCCGAGATGGCCACCTTCGCCCGCGTGCGGATTGAGACCACAGACGACGATCTCCGGATCCGTAATCCGGAATTTCGTCTTGAGATCGGCATAGAGGACCCTGAGTACGCGGCTGATTCCATCGGTTGTCAGGTAACCGGGAACCTCTCGCAGCGGCAAGTGGGTGCTGGCGAGCGCAACACGAAGTTTGTCTGCGACCAGCAGCATGACGGGGTCAGGGGAATCGGTCAGTTCCGCGAGAAATTCTGTGTGTCCGGTAAAACCGATCCCCGCATCATTGATGATGCTCTTCTGCAGCGGTGCCGTTACCAGCCCGGAAAACTCGCCCGCGAGGCAGCCCTCGACTGCCCGCGAAATTCCGTCCAGCAGGGATTGTGCGTTCGCGGTATCCGGTCGGCCACAGATGGCAGTGTTTCTCAGCGGTACGTCGAGGACCGTCAGTGCGCCCTTTGCTGGCGACGAGCCGACCTGGTACTCATCGATTTGCACCGACTTGCCGAGTAGCGTGGCCCGCTGTGCGAGCATTTCGGCACTGGCAATCACGACCAGCTGACCTGCCCATTGCGTGTCCGCAAGCTCGAGACATATTTCCGGTCCGATTCCTGCGGGCTCGCCGGCGGTGATAACGAGGGGGCTTATAGATTTACCGGGTGACACCGGTCGGCTCCAAAATCAGATGCGCGTTTCGACGTAAGCTTCGTCGCGGATTCTCCGTACCCACAGCTCGGTCTCATTGTTCAGCTTGCCGTTGCGTACGCGCTGCACGCAATTGCTTTCCTTGAGATCTTCGGTGTTGTCGTAGACGCGGCGGTCCATCACTTCAAGTATGTGCCAGCCAAATCGAGTGCGGAATGGCTCGGACAGCACGCCAATTTCGAGTTTATTGGCCACTTCCTCAAACTCCGGAACAAAGGTGCCGGGGCTGGTCCAGCCCATCTCGCCACCGGAATTTGCCGACCCAGGATCATCGGAGACGAGCTTTGCAACTTCGGCGAAGTCTTCACCGGCGAGAATACGTGCACGGGCACCTTCAATTTGTTGCTTGGCAGTTTCTTCGTCAATGATCTGATCGGGACTAACAAGAATATGGCGAACCATGTCCTGGTCGATGGTGCTCATCTGGTTAACGCCCTGGATTTCATTCACTTTGACCAGGTGGTAACCACTGACAGCTCTGATCGGTTCTGATACGTCGCCGGCTTCCATATCGCCGACAACATCAAAAAACAAACTGGGGAGCTGATCGCCAGGCCGCCAGCCAAGACTGCCGCCCTCGAGGGCGGTGTCGCCGTCAGAGTGTCGAATCGCGAGTTCCGCGAAATCAGCGCCGTTTTTCAGTTCCGAATAGATACTGTTTGCCTCGGCTTCTGCCTCGGCATATTCCTCGGCGCTTGCTGAACCCGTCACCGATATGAAGATGTGTGACAGGTTGTAACGGGAATTCACTACGGCGTTGTCCTCAAGGTCGGCAACACACTGTTCGATCTCACGCGGCGATACGAAAATGCGATTGACAACATCGATTCGCCGGAGCTGCTCGAGAACCATTTGCCTGCGCATATCGCGCCGGTACTCGGCATAGTCCACACCGTCTTTTGCCATGATCGCCGGCATTTCCTCAAATGGCACACCGGCATTCTCGGCTATCTGTGCGATGGCCGAGTTCAGCATCTGGTCGGAGATCTGGATGCCAATCCGGTCCGCACGCTGCATCTGGATTTCTTCAAGAATCAGTCGCTCCAGAACCTGCTCGCGCAAAATATGCGCTGGCGGAAGCTGCATGCCCTGTTCTGTCGCGCGCTGAATGATCAGATCCTGCTGGCGGTTGAGTTCGCTGGTCAGAACGACACCCTCGTTGACAACCGCCGCAACGCCATCCAGGAACTGCCCGGTGTCGGATAACTGCTGCGCGAGCGGTGCCTGAGCTGCGAGGCTCAGTGCCACGGATATAGTTAATATATTGATTTTATTCATAAATATAGATTCTTCGGGACACCCGCAGCGTCGGAGGGGGTGATCTTAGTTCAGGTCACGCGAATAACCAAGAATTCCCCGTTCAAGGAGCTTGCCAGCTGCTGTACCGACGCTTGTCATGCCTTTTAGTACTAACTGGAGACCGACAGATGAGTCGAGGGTTCCGTCGCGGGTGGATATATAGCGTCTCGAGACCAGTCTGAGCCCCCAGCAGCAGCTCTCGAACTCCAGGCCGTAGAACTGCTCCAGCGCCTTGTCATCGCGGAACGAGTAATTGTAGCGGCCAACAAAATTCCAGCTCTGGGCCAGCGGCCATGACCAGGAAAGGTCTCCCTGCTCAAGAGAATCGCGACGGAAGCGATAGGCGAGGTTCAGGATACGGTTGGTTTCGGGCCGATACTGAAGACGGGCTTCCGACTGCGTCGTGCCGCTGCCGCTCCACTGGTGGCCGACGTCAAAATTCACATTGTCAAAGAGCGGAAAACGCAGCTCGGCAATGTAATCGGAGGTCTCGGCGAGGTTCAACGTCTGACCAGGAATGGTGACGCCCTGTGCGCTCAGATATCGCGCCTGGCCAATAGTTGCCGACATTAACTCGCGGCCGGTACTGGTCTCGATGATCCGCGAAGTGACGCCGATGCTGAGCTGATCTGTGTCGGTAATGCGGTCGACGCCGAGAAAACGGTTCTTCCGATAGAGCTGCACCAGGTTCAGGTCGGGCAGGATTGTGTCAAAGACAGGCAAATCCGTTTGGTCGCGATAGGGAACGTGCACATAGAGAATTCGAGGCTCTATGGTCTGGACACGACCATCCGTCGAGTTCATCAGTCGTTCGAACTGGACGCCGAGGTCCATGCTGGCAATCGGCAAGGTCCGGCTCGGTTCCCGATCAATGCCGGGCAAGGTGTTGTCGAGATCGTAACGGGTATGATCAAGGGCTACGCCGGGTTTCAGGAACCAGCCCGGTCGTTCAATTGGTATTTCTATTTGCGGCACGGCATTTAGCCGCCAGCCAGTAACGCCGACGTCGCGATCGAAGCGTACCAGCTCACTATTGAAGCGGGCATTCAATCCCAGGAACGCGTCAGGCCAGAAGCCGTCGACTCGGATTTGCGGCAGTCGTCGGTAGGGCTCGTCTGACGGGGCGATCGCCTGGTCTATGGTCTGGTAGTCCTGGACCATTGCCAGCATGGACCAATGGTCGCCGTAATAGTCGAAGGACATTCGGCGATTGAGATGCGTGATGCTCGAGATACTGAGGCTGCCGCCAAGATCCTCGTAATACTGGTTGTCGGAGACCTCACTGAAATCAATATTGTTGCGCCAGCCATTGGCAAACAGCATCTGATGCTCGAAAGCGATCAGGTGGCGGTTGTCGTTGTATTCGGAATCATTCGGCAGGTATTCAACCTGGGCAATGCCGGAGCTGCCCTCTGTGAGGTAACGAAACTCGGTACCCATCTGCAGTCCACGGGCGGTGAGCAGCCGCGGCGTTAGCGTGGCGTCGTAGTTTTCCGCAATGTTCCAGTAGTAGGGCAGGCTGACTTCGTTACCGCTGCGTCCGGCACTGCCAACCTCAGGGGCCAGCACGCCGGATTTCCGGGCGTCCGTTATCGGGAAAGAGAGATACGGCGAATACAGGATCGGTACACCTTTGAATCGAAGGCGCATTCCCCTCGCCGTGCCGACACCTGTTTTGGTATCGAGATTGATATCCCGCGCCTGGATGATCCAGTCTTCTGATTCCGGTGGACAGGTCGTGTAGCCGACGTCAGCCAGTTGTAATTGCCCGTCCTGGTTGATTTCCAGTACGCCGGCAGAGCCGCGTGCATTGCGGTCGCCGACCTGGAATTGTGCACCTTCAAAACGAATACGGCCCGTGTCGTAGCCGAATTCGGCCGAGGTGCTGGAAACTGCCGAGTTTGGACCCTCATAGCGAACGCCGCCGTCCAGGTGCAGGGCGCGTGCCACCGGGTCATAAATTGCGCTCTCGGCACCGGCAAGGCGATCTCCGCTGCGCAGGAGGACGCCACCCGTCATTGAAACGGTGGGATCATCGCCAAACGAGGCCTCCACTTCGCCAGCCTGGAATTCAATTGTGTCCGGATCACCCGAGCCGAATGCGGCGAGCAGGGATTCGTCGGCAATTTCCGGGGCCGGGGGCGCCTGGCATTGCAGGCGCTGCTGGGCAACCGCGGGCGAAAACGCCAGCAGGAGTGAGAAGCCGGTAATTAAAGAGGTTAATTTTGACAAGTCGCAGCGTAAACTTTGCTAAAAGTTAATCGGGACAGGAAGTTAGGAAGAAGTGATGTTATCAGTTATTGCAATTTGCTACCTTCGCATAGTTCAGGGCGCCCTTCAACGGGACAAGGAGAGCTGACATCGCTGGTCAGGACAATCTCGGTGATGATCGGCTCGAGGAGCTGTCGGCCTGGGTCAGGCAATTTCCGGGTTTCGAGGGCGTGACGCCGGAGCCCGCCTCGAGCGACGCCAGCTTCAGGCGCTATTTTCGCGTGCGCGGGGAGGTCAGCTGCATCGTCATGGATGCCCCACCCCCGCAGGAAGACTGCCGTCCATTCGTGCAGATTTCCGAGTATCTCGAAATGATGGGACTGAACAGCCCGCGGGTACTAAAGGCGGACCTGGAGCGTGGCTTCCTCCTGCTGTCTGATCTCGGTTCGTTACAGTACCTGTCCGCCATCGAACGGAAACCCGAGCGTGCAGCGCCACTTTATATGGACGCGATCGACGCATTACTGGTCATGCAGACAAAAGGCAGAGAAGTCCAGGGTGAGTTGCCGCGCTACGACGATGCGCTGTTGCGGTTTGAAGTTTCTCTATTTCATGACTGGCTTTGCGAGCGTCATCTTCAGATCAGTTTTTCTGACGACGAAGAGAAGAAATGGCGGGAATGTTGCGATGCATTGGTCGACAACGCCCTGAATCAACCGCAGGTATTTGTGCACAGGGATTATCATTCCCGCAACCTGATGGTGACCGATTTTAATAATCCCGGCATCCTTGATTTCCAGGATGCTGTCGAGGGACCGATAACATACGATCTTGTGTCTTTACTCAAGGATTGCTACATCAAGTGGCCTGTAGCACAGGTGCTCCAATGGGCGCTCTATTTTCACGAATACTCAGCTATCGCAGCCCTTCGTGAGCGAGACCAGTTTTTGCGGGAGTTCAGCCTGACGGGTGTTCAACGACACCTGAAAGCCGCCGGTATTTTTGCCCGGCTGCTGCATCGTGACGGCAAGTCCGGGTACTTGAAAGACGTGCCGAGAACGCTTGGTTATATCGTAGATATCGCACCACGATATGAAGCCCTGCATTTCCTCGGAGATTTTATCAAGCAGCGCGTTTTACCGGCGTTACGCGAGCGAAGCTGATGTTTGGAATGATTCTGGCAGCGGGTCGCGGAGAGCGCTTACGCCCGATTACCGATTCGACACCCAAGGCGATGGTTAAAGTTCGCGGTGAATGCCTTGTTGATCGTCATTTGAAAATGCTCGCGTCTGCAAATGTTCACACGGTTGTTATCAACCTTGGCTGGCTCGGCGAGCAGATCGTGGAGCATGTCGGGTCCGGTGAGCAGTTCGGTTTGCAGGTCGTTTACAGTCCGGAATATGACAACGTGCTCGAAACAGGAGGCGGGATTGTTCGTGCGCTGCCGATGCTTGGCACGGATCCTTTCTGGGTGGTAAACGGCGACATCTACACGGACATGACCTTGCCAACGAACGAGCTCGAAGAAGATGTGTTCGGTGAGCTCGGACTTGTGCCGACACCGGCACATAAATCGAAGGGTGATTTCGATTTCCACAATGGACGGCTGCGATTTGTCGAAAACCCCTGCCTGACTTTTAGCGGTATTGCGCGCTATCGACCGTCTTTCTTTGATGGCAATAAGGGCGGTCGCTTCTCTGTCGCCCCGATGCTTTTTGAGGCGGCCCGGCGGGAGCAGTTAGCCGGATTTCTCTACGACGGTTTGTGGGAGGACGTTGGAAGCCCTGAAAGACTCGCGCAGATCAATCGGGGCTGACGATCTCGCCGGCATCGACATTCAAACACCCGAGCAAGTGATTCTGTATGCCGGACTGAATGACATCACGGCTGGCGGTGATGCCGAGTGACTTCAGGTCTGTGACCTCCAGGTCAGTGAATCCACAAGGATTAATCAGGGAAAAGGGTTGCAGGTCAACGTCGATATTGAGTGCCATGCCGTGATAACTGGCTCCACGCCTGACGCGCAGCCCAACGCTGGCAATCTTCCTGCCGTCTACGTAAACGCCCGGCGCATCTTTCCTTGCAACGGCCGCAATGCCAAATTCGGCAACGAGATTCACGACACATTTTTCGAGCGCAGTGACGAGGTCCCGGACACCGAGTTTCGCGCGTTTCAGGTCGATGAGCGGATAGATCATCAGCTGGCCCGGTCCGTGATAGGTCACCTGGCCACCACGGTCCACCTGCACTACGGGAATGTCTCCGGGCGCGATAAGATGATCGCGGCTCGCGTTCATTCCAAGGGTGAAAACAGGCGGGTGCTCCGTGTACCAGATCTCATCAGGTGTGCTGGCGTTTCTTTCGTCTGTGAATCGCTGCATGTTTCTCCACAGCGGTTCATAGTCCTGCATCCCGAGCGAACGAATGATCATTGGAGGGCAGGGGTCATAATGCGACCAGAATATCTTCGTGGTCCGTCAGATCCTGGTAGATGTTATCGAGCTGCTCCTGGCTTTCGGCAACGATGGTTACCGTAACGGACAGGAAGTTGCCGTTGCGACTGGGTGCGACGGCGATTGATTGCTCGGCAATTTTTCCCGCATGTTTTTCCACGAGCACGACCGCGGTATTCCGGAAATCTTCGCTAACGCGTCCCATCATTTTGATCGGAAACTCGCAAGGAAATTCAAGTAGCGATTCTTTTTTTTCGTCGCTCATTTATTCGAACCAGAGTTTTACTCCGTCGCGCGTGCGTTGCCAGAACGAGCCGTCCGGATTGTCCTCGAGTGCACGCAGGGGCGCGTTGATCAGCTGGTCGCCGTTCAGGCTGACCTGCAATTCGGCGAGCGGCTGTCCCTGCGCAACCGGTCCGAGCAAGGTGGCAGGTATATTAAGAACCGACTCGACGTCGTCAAATGATCCCCTTGGAATGGTTACGTACAAATCTTCGGGAAGCCCGATCGGTGTCAGTTCGTTCTGCGCCTTCCATACTCTTGCCTGCGCTACAGCTTCACCTGCACGGTAAAGCAGCCGGGTTTCGAAAAACCGGAAACCGAAGTTGAGCAGCGCCTGGCTGCCGTCGGTTCGAGATTTTTCGCTGGCTGTGCCGAGCACGACGGAAATAATGCGCATGCCATCTCGTTTCGCGGCTGAAACCAGGCAGTAACCGGCGTCGTCTGTGTGACCGGTCTTGATTCCATCCACGCTTTCGTCGCGAAACAACAGCGTGTTTCGATTCGGTTGGTCGATGTCGTTATATTTGTAAGACTTGACGGAGTACCAGCCGTAGTACTCGGGAAACTCATTGATAATGGCACGTGCCAGCGTCGCAATATCACGTGCCGACGAATAGTGATCGTCCTCGGGCAGACCCGTCGCGTTCTTGAAATTGCTGGCGGCCATGCCGAGTTGCGCTGCGTATTGGTTCATCACCTGGGCAAACACAGATTCCGTTCCGGCCGTGTGTTCGGCCAATGCGACGCTTGCGTCGTTGCCTGACTGCACGATCATCCCGAGCAGCAGCTCTTCAACGCTGACTTTGGTGCCGACCTCGATGAACATCCTGGAGCCCTGGGTTCGCCAGGCTTTCTCACTGACCGTTACCTGGTCGTCCAGCGCGATCTGTCCCTCTTTAAGTGCCCGAAAAACGGCGTATGCCGTCATCATCTTTGTCAGGCTCGCCGGAGCCAGTCGTTCGTCCGGTTGCAGCGACGCGAGTTCCGCACCAGTGTTGCCGTCGATCAAAAGATAGCTCTTGGCGCCGATGACCGGTGGCTGCGGCATCGGCATGCCCTGGCCCGCGGCCGTGGCTGACGCGAGCAGCAGGAAAAAAGATAGGTAAATCAGTGATATACGGGCTGTTAAAGACATTGGCTCACGCGCTAGGGATCAGGAGGCGCGTATTGTAGCGTCAATGGAGCAAAAAGTGAGGTCGTCTGCAAATTGCGTTCGTGGCAGCCATCAGGCCGCCGAAGCTACAAAATTCCCAGGGCTTCCAGCGATCGAATAGTCAGTGCTTTCCGCAGCCCGGCCTGTTCGGCGCTATCCATCGAAAAATTCATTGCAAATAGCCAGGCCCCGTCGTCTTTTTCGACGAATCCAACGTACCATCCGACGTGAAGGGCAGGGCCAGTCCAGCCCGACTTCGAAAACAGCGCATAGCCGGCCTGCTCATCGTCACGCATGATGGACTTTACGATGTCGATATGGTCGCGCTCATAAGGAAGCGAGTAGTTGTAGAGTTTTCGCAGGAAGTCGATTTGTTCGACGGCGGAAATTCGCAGATCGCCATTTAGCCAGAATTGATCGACCTGTTTTCCGAGATATTGATTGCCGTAGTCCATTGCAGCCAGTGCGCTAGCATAACCGTTCTCGCCAACCGCTCTGGCGATTTCCTGGTAACACCAGACACAGGAGACTCTGAATGCAGACTGCAGGGTCTGATCCTGATTCCACGCAGCTCTCCCTTTTTCCACACCGTCCCATTTAAATTGGGAATCGGCCGATTCAACCACGACGGCATCGAGTGCAATTAATGTATTCGGAATCTTGAAGGTTGATGCAGGTGAGTACTGTACTCTCGATCTGTCAGGGTTGTGCACGTGAATAATCTTTCCATTACTGGTCGCAATTACCAGCGTCCCGACCACGCCCTGGTCATCGAAGAGTTCGGCGACGATGTCTGGCTGTGGATCTGCAGCGTGGCTGCCGCTGTCGCGAGGTGTTGCAGATATCGCTATTGCCTCGTCACCGGTACGCTCTTGCGTAAAAGCATTTCCGATACAAAGAAATACCAGGGCAATTCCTGTAAATACGATCCGCATGGTTGCTCCCCGCTGGATTACGATTGACGTTATTTCTTAGCTCGTGCCAATTGTAAACCGTGAAGTGCCGCGTGAGTATCGACGATGATAATGTGCTCCACCCCCGCGAATTGCATGGCATTCTCCAGTGGCCGGTCAGAAATAGCTGGTTGTCGATGTGCAGAGCAGGGGAGGCGCGTCCGGAGAAACTGATCCACACCGGGCGATATCGCGATGATTGCAATACGATCCGGAAATCTGCGTAGAAAAGCTGATTCCAGCCTGTCGGCCAGGCTACATGGTTGCAGTGCCAGGGCAAAAGGTCATGATTGAATCGTATACACTGGGACTGAATTCTTGAGCAGGGGAAATGCCGGTGCGTGAGACAAGAACATCGAAGACCGTTCATCGCTGGTTCGCAATTTTCGGATTGGCCGTTTCGTCAGTGAACGTCTCGGCGCAGACCAGCGTCAACAACGTAGTGGATGCCATCAATGATTATCGACGTGCGCATGAAACTGCCATTGTCGAAGATTTCGTCGATCTTCTCTCCATGCCGAACGTCGCCGATAACGTGGCTGATATGGATCGCAATGCCGACTACATCACTGAACTCCTGGTGGCACGAGGCTTCACGACAAAACGATTGACGGCCGGTGGCGCGCCCTATATCTACGCGGAACTGGTTAGCCCCGGCGCAGCCGAAACCGTCATGATGTATGCCCATTTCGATGGTCAGCCGGTGCAGGAGGAAAACTGGGCGAGCCCGCCATTTACGCCAACCTTGCTCGACGGTCCATTGCAGGACGACGGCCGGGTTGTCGATATCAGCGAGGTTAATGGCACTTTCAACCCGGAGTGGCGGTTGTACGGACGATCGGCCGGTGACGACAAGATGCCGATCATTGCGTTGGTACACGCACTGGATGCGATGAAGGAAAATGGCATCGTCCTGTCGGTCAACCTGAAACTGTTGCTGGATGGGGAAGAGGAGCAGGGCTCTCCCACCGTCGGTCGCATACTCGATGAAAACCGCGAGCTGTTTGATGCCGATCTCATGCTTTTTTGCGATGGCCCGATGCACCAGTCACGGCAGGCCCAGATCGTCTTCGGTGTCAGGGGTGATGCCACGGTGGATATAACCACTTATGGCCCGGTCCGACCATTGCATTCCGGGCACTACGGCAACTGGGCGCCGAATCCGATCATGCAACTCGCGTATCTGCTGACGAGCATGCGCGATGAGTCAGGCCGAATCCTGATTGATGGTTACTATGATGACGTTGCGGTGCTGAGTGAACTCGAGCGAGACGCGATCGCAGCCATGCCTGACATCACAGAACAACTGCAGGATGAACTTTCGATCAATACGCCGGAAGGTGATGGCAAGCGTCTCGAAGAACTGATAACCCTGCCGGCGTTAAACGCGCGCGGACTGGTAGCCGGTGGTGTGGGCGATAAAGGACGGAACATCATTTTATCGACGGCCACCGTATCGCTGGATCTTCGACTCGTGCCCGGACAGTCGCCGGAAAAGGTGCGCAAGCTGATCGAGGCTCATGTTGCAGGACAGGGTTTTTATATCGTCCACGAGAATCCAACACCGGAAATTCTTCGCAGTCACCCGAAAGTAGCAAAGCTCGACATAAGTGACCCGGGTTATTCAGCGTTAAAAACGGAGCTGGATCTCCCGACATCGCTGCGACTGACAAAATTATTGCGCACGATATGGCCGGACCTCATTGTTACGCCATCGATGGGTGGCAGCCTGCCACTGGTCGAGTTTGGCAGTCGCCTGTCCGCTCCAATTATCATTTTGCCACTCGCTAATCACGATAATAACCAGCATGCAGAGAATGAGAACATTCGCCTGCAAAACCTGTGGGATGCGATTGCGACGATCGGGGGCGTTCTGGCGACATTCGGCGAAACCTAGCGACAGGTTGGCTTTGTACGTCGAGCAGGGATTTTGCACAAATGCATTCCAGGTTTTTACGCTGCCTGCTGTACCATGTAGCCTGCATCCTCGCCATCGGCAAATATCGACGATTGCATGAGCTTTGAATAGTATAGAAGGCTCTTCCCCTCACGAGACCGGAATTCATGACTTTTCGCCTGACCTATTCAACGATGTTCAACCCACCAGCAGAGCTGCACGAGCGATTCGATGCAGCACTGGAAAAAGTTCGCGGTAATCTCGGCGAGCGTTACGGCCACTTTATCGACGGTGCCGACGCACCGGGAGATTCACAAATTGAAGACGTAAGCCCGATCAATACGGACTGGGTTCTGGGAAAGTTTCCGGTCGCGGGAAAAGACCAGGTCAAAGCGGCGGTTGCGGCCGCAAAGGCGGCATTCCCGGGTTGGCGCGCGACGCCCATGGTGGAGCGCAACCGGTTGTTGCGAAAGGTCGGCCAGCTCATCGAGGAACGGGTATACGATATTAGCGCAGCGGTGGCGCTGGAAGTTGGCAAGAACCGGATGGAAGCACTCGGCGAGGTCCAGGAAACCGCGGATTTCTTTTATTGCTACTGCGACGATTTTGAAAAGCACCAGGGTTTCGATCACGTGTTGCCGGACGATCCGTTGCCGGACTTTGCGAGTCACAACCGATCCATCATGAAGCCTTATGGTGTCTGGGCAGTCATTGCACCGTTCAATTTTCCGTTCGCGCTGGCCGGTGGACCCGTTGCTGCGGCCCTTGTGACCGGCAATACCGTTGTTGTGAAGGGAGCGCCGGATACGCCATGGGCCGTTCGTCTGCTCGCTGAATGTATTCGCGATGCCGGTATCCCGCAGGGTGTGTTCAACTACCTTGCTGATCCGGACGATTCTGCCGGCCCATTATTGGTCGACCACCCGGACGTATCAGGAGTTACGTTTACCGGCTCCTACGATGTTGGTATGCAGATATGCAGAAAGTCTGCCGTTGGGGCATTCCCGAGACCGGCGATTGTCGAGATGGGCGGCAAGAATGCCTGCATCGTGACAGCGAATGGCGATCTGGATCGTGCCGCCCTCGGGATCATGCGGTCTTCCTGCGGACTCAGCGGGCAGAAATGTTCGGCCCTGTCGCGGGTCTATGTCGAGGATGCCGTTGCTGACGAACTGATAGGCAAACTGAAATCGGTTGTTGATGGCATCAAGGTTGGCGACCCGACGCTGGCGGAAAACTACATCGGTCCGGTTGGTAACGCCGAAGGTTACGCAAACTATCAATCGTTCGTCGGTCAGCTGAAGGATGGAAAAGCAACGGTCATTTCCGGTGCAGAAATCCTTACCGGGGGTGAGATGGGGAAAGGATTTTATTGCGCACCGACGGTCGTCGAAGCGCCACTCGATCACCCTTTATGGCAGCGTGAGATGTTCGTGCCGATAGTTATGATCGCGCGCGTTCCGGACAAGGAAACCGGAATGGCACTTGCGAATGACACGATGCTTGGCCTGACGGCGGGTTTTTACGGCGATGATGAAGAGACTCAATGGTTCTTCGACAACATTGAAGCAGGCGTCACCTATGCCAACCGGCCACAGGGCGCCACAACCGGAGCGTGGCCCGGATATCAGCCTTTCGGCGGCTGGAAGGGTTCAGGGAACACTGGCAAGGGCATCGCGTCTTTCTATTATCTCGCTCAGTACATGCGGGAGCAGTCACAGACATCAGTGGAATAGTGTCGAAAGACCCGCAGCAAACGGGGTGTGGCGTCGAAACAGAATTCAGCAAGTTAATGCAGGCACATCTGTACGCTGCTATTTCATTCCGCTCACTCGTTGGTACCTGAATCTTTTTAGCGGTCGCACCTGTGGAGGGCCCTCAGGCAGTCTCTGGACGCCGGTTGCGCATCAAAGCACATGACATCAGGGCTTCTCATGACTGCCCTGTAGTCTGATACAACTCTTATCTGCGGATATTCGTCTGCCGTGATATTGCTTAGCTCGAGTGCCCCGTCGTCAGAAGTGTCGATACTGAACAATGCAGGGACTGGATCTGTTTCATCATCCGAGTAATACGCTTCCAGCACCAGGACGCCGTCCTCTCTCAGGCGAAAGCTTATGGGTTCGGAGCACTGATCGGCCAATCTCAGCCAGTCCCATCGGCCTTGAAGGTAATCAAGGGGAGTTGCCGGCGCATTCCGGCCATGACGGATATCGGCATTATCTTTCATGAATGTAAGGACAGGGCGAATTTCGCCATTGACGCCGACCCGGATTTGAAAGTCGAGATCCAGTGTCGTCGGGTCGAATGAAAATTCCCGTTCTGAAATTTCGCCGAGGTAAGCAGGCAAGTCGTCTTTCCCGAATTCAGCTGCGGACTTTCCGAATGCAGCAGTAAACGCCGCCCGCCCGGGCATGCCATTGTTGACGTTGGCAAAGTACTGGTTCAGCTCCGATGCAAAATCGCGGGATTCATTCAGGGTGAGGAAATGCACGAGAAGCCAGTCCTGGGCATAGGCGCTCGCCGTCAGATTGATGTCGCCCAGCGCGTGAGCATTGAACGACTCGTCGAGCAGGCTGTTCCAGTCGAGAGCGGGAGATTTCGATTTTTTCTCGAGGTCACGCCTGGTACTTATTGTGAGTGTCTCTCTTTTTCGATCTATGACAACAGATGACGCAATCCCGGAAAACCCTTCCGCATACCACGATGGATAGGTAAAGGCGTCGTTGAACAACAGCGTGTGCGCAAATTCGTGACCGACCACCGCCTGAACATCGAGATCCGGTTCGTTCGCGGGTAAGACAATGGTTGGTTGGCCAGCCAGCATCGTCGAAAATGCCGCCACGCTTTCATAGGAAGTAAAGGTCAGGAATTCTTCACGGGTCGCAGGAAGGATGACGCGTGTTTTTGGCCGCCCCTCCGGAATGACAAAGCTGGGAATCTGGAAAGCGGCAGCCCGAAACAACTCGAGCGCCTCGAGTATTTTTCCTGCGTCGCCAGGTTCGGCGTTGCTGTATGCAACAAAATAGTCATTTTCGTAGCGGTTCCACGGTCGATCGTCAGCAGAAACAGACGTCGTGCACCAGAGAAAACACAATGTTGCGATGACCGCGCGGGGCAGAACCGGCTTGCTGGAGGGTAACGACGTTTGTTTGTCGATTCCCTTGTACATTGGAGTCTCAGGTCCCGGGTAGGGCTAGTCTGTCACGAGATGCGTTTCATGGATGCCGATCTTGCCCAGCCGCTCGACGATCTCGTCGAACTGGTCCACATCGGCGATCGGGCCGACTCGTACCCGGAACAATGCAGGGTTCTGGCTTTCATCCTTGTAAACGAACGCCTGCCGGAAGCCGTTGGCCCGTAAAAGTGAAAACCTTCTGCGTGCATTATTGATTTCGCCAAATGCGCCGACCTGGATGAAAATATTCGAACCCGGTGAGGTTTCGGTGTTGACGGCGCTGGTGTTTGCGACTGTCTGCGATGCGGGCTCGTCGAAGCTTATTGCGGTTACCTCGACCAGTCCGGTCCCGTCCCTGATCATGTCCAGTTTGGTCGCAGCAGAATACGACAGGTCAATCAGTCGATTGGCAACAAATGGACCGCGGTCGTTGACGCGAACGATGATGCTTCGGTTGTTTTTCAGATTACGTACACGAACGTAGGTGGGCAGGGGCAGGGTCTTGTGCGCTGCCGTCATCGCGTACATGTCGTAGGGTTCCTGGTTAGACGTCATGCGGCCGTGGAATTTCTTTCCATACCACGACGCGACGCCGCGTTCCTGGTAGCCGCTGCTTGAGTCCATGACCTTGTATGTTTTGCCCCTGACTTTGTAATACGGGCCATTGCCATAGCGGCTGCGTGGCTCCTCCCTGGGTGTTGCGTTACCCGGCAGGTCGCGTGGAATATTGCTGACTGTGCGTGGTGGTCCGTCCTGAGGCCCGCGTGATGCGCAGGCAGAAACTATGGATGCCGTTGTAACCAGGAGCGCGAGGAGAGGTAGTCGCTCACGATTCAGCACGTTTTACCTCCGCGGCTATTTCCTGGCCGAGCTGGTGGACGGCGAGCGCATACATCACGCTGCGGTTGTATCGGGTGATTACGAAAAAATTGTGGAACCCTACCCAGTATTCTTCGCCGTCATCACCGACCAGTGTCAATAACTGGCTCTCCTGGTCACCGGCGAGTTTTGTTGAAAACATGACCCCCTGGTGACTGAGTGATGTCACTGTTTCAGATGCTTTCAAACTGTTCTCTGGCGTTTCACCGCTCCATTGAGCGCCCAGGCTGGCCGCAGAGACGACTTCGCCGTCTTTTTGCCAGCCGTGCCGGACAAAATAATTGGCTACGCTGCCAATGACGTCACTCCAGTTATCCCAGATATCGCGTTTTCCGTCGTCAGTTGAATCTACGGCATAGGCCCGATAACTGGATGGCATGAATTGCGGCCGGCCCATGGCACCCGCATAAGAGCCGGTTGCATCGGTTGCCTCCATTCCCTCTTCCCGGACCAGTAACAGGAAGTGCTCAAGCTCGCCGAGGAAAAATTTTGCACGTGGCGGATAATCGAATGCGAGTGTCGACAGTGCATCGAGAACCCGGTAGTTGCCGGTTATTCTGCCGTAATAAGTTTCAACACCAATGATCCCGACCAGTATCTCGATGGAAACGCCCGTTTCGTCGCTGATGCGTTGCAGTTCATCGCGGTGTTCCGTCCAGAACGCGGCGCCGGCTGCGATTCTTTCAGGCGTCATGAAGATGTCGCGATATTCATGCCACTCCAGCGTTCGTTCCGCGGGCCTGGCGATCGCTTCCAGGATCGATTCCTTCGATTCCGCCTGGGCCAATACCGAATTCAGTTTTGACCGGTCATAGGAATGCTTTTCAACCATCAGGTCGACAAACCTCTTTACTTCCGGGCGATCTGTGTCGAGCGCCAGAACAGCCTGGCAGGCGCAAAGCAGAACGATTACAGGGATCAACTTGTTTTTCATAGACGGCTTCATTAGTGAGGCAGCAACTTTCTGTGGCGATGAATCGACATGAGAATACCGAAACCGGCCATGAGGGTCACCATCGACGTACCACCATAACTCACCAGCGGTAACGGGACGCCGACCACAGGTACAAGACCCGTGACCATTGCGGTATTGACAAAGACATAGACAAAAAATGTGAGGCTAATACTCCCGGCAAGCAGCCTTGAGTAGGTATCCCGGGCTTCGATGGCAATAAAAAGGCCACGACCAATGATAAAGAGATAGAGGCAGAGCAGGCTAAGTACGCCCAGCAGGCCAAGTTCTTCCCCCATAACGGCAAAAATGAAGTCCGTGTCGCGTTCCGGCAGGAATTCGAGCTGCGCCTGGCTGCCGTTCGTCCAGCCCTTGCCAAACAAACCGCCCGAGCCGATCGCAATTTTTGACTGGATGATGTTGTAGCCCGCGCCAAGCGGGTCCGAGTCCGGATTCAGCAACGTGAGAACGCGCTGCTTCTGGTAGTCCTGCATGAATTGCCAGAGCACGTAGGCGCCCGGAATTGAGGCCAGCCCGAGAAACAGAATGAGGCGAATCGATAGTCCTGCGAGGACGACAACCAGCACTCCGGCCATCGCAACCAGCAGGGATGTGCCGAGATCCGGCTGTTTCGCGATCAGCACGGTGGGAACGACGATCAGAATGGCGATAACCAGGAGGTCTGCAAACCTGGGCGGTAGCTGCCGGTCGTGCAGGTACCACGCGGCCATCATTGGAACGCCGAGCTTCATGATCTCGGATGGCTGAAACCGGATACCAACGTCGAGCCAGCGCTGCGCACCCTGGCCAACATCACCGGTCACGAGCACCAGGACCAAAAGAAAGAGGCCCGCGAGATACCCCCATGGTGTCCAGCGACGCATCAGGTCCGGTGGCAGCTGGGCGACGATGATCATGGCAACCAGTGCAACCGCCAGTCGCACACACTGCTGCAGCCATAGATCCATATTCTGCGCGACAGCCGAATAGAGCACGATGAGCCCGAGCGCGCAGACCAGGAGCAGACCGCCAAGCAACGGTCCATCGAGGTAGAGACGCTGAAGAAGACTGCCGATGCCGCTTATTGGCGCAGACTTGCCAGTGAACAGCCGCTGCGTATCGCTAAAGCGCATCGTCGGTGCCATTCAGGTACTGGTCCATGATCGCCCGTGCTACGGGTGCTGCGACCCGGCTGCCGCTCGATCCGTTCTCGATCACAACGGCGACCGCGATGCGGGGATTTTCCAGCGGCGCGAAGGAGACGAACAGGGCGTGGTCGCGCAAGCGCTCCGCGATCTCGTCCTCGTCATACTCTTCTTCCTGCGCAATCGAAAATACCTGTGCCGTGCCACTCTTGCCCGCCATCTCGTACCTGGCGTTCGCTCCTGCCGCCCGCGCTGTGCCGGTCGGGCTCTGCATGACGTCGTGCATTGCGGCGAGGATGTTGTCCCAGTAAAACTCGTTGTCTATGTTTACCCGGGGCAAGCGCTCCGGCGCCACGAGCGTGCGCCGACCGGTGATCGGGTCTTCGAAGGCGGCGACGAGGTGAGGTTTGAACCGATCGCCCCGGGCGCCGAGTGCCGCAACTGCATTGGCAAGCTGGATGGGTGTGGCCAGCATATAGCCCTGCCCGATCGAGGCGATAATCGTTTCGCCGGGAAACCAGACCTGGTCTGCGCGTTCACGAAATGCCTGTCGCTTCCATTCGCGCGACGGATTCAAGCCATCTGATTCACCGTCCATATCCAGTCCGGATTGTCTCCCCAGGCCAAACTGGTCGAGATACAGGTGCATGTTATCTATGCCGATATCGCGACTGATCTCGTAAAAATAGACGTCGCACGATTGCGAGATCGCATCGTGCAGATCAACTTCACCATGTCCTTCGGGTCGCCAGTCGCGGTATCGGTGTGAACTGCCAGGCAAGCTATACCATCCGATACAGACAGAGCGCCGGGTAAGATTGGTTGCCCCCACTTCAAGTGCCGCCAGCGACAGCATCGGCTTGATCGTCGAGCCGGGCGGGTAGGTGCCCCTGACAGCCCGATTAAACAATGGGCGACCCTCGTCGTTTTGCAGTGCGTTGTATTCGCTGGGACTCATTCCTGTCGCAAATCCGTTGGGATCAAAAGACGGCGCGCTGACCAGGGCAAGGATCTCGCCGTTGGACGGATCGATCGCGACAATCGATCCGCGCTTGCCGTCCAGTGCCCGGGTTGCGATTCGCTGTAAATCGAGGTCCAGGGTGAGATAGAGATTGTTGCCGGGCTTCGGACTTTCACTCGCTGGCAGCGCATCGGAAAAATCCCGTGTCTCTACCGGCACCTGTCGACCAAGCGCATTCGTTACAACCTGCTGGAAACCGACGTGTCCGTGCAGCAGTTCTTCGTTGAAGTGTTCCACGCCGGTTTTTCCCGTGTGCGACGTGCCGGAATACGCCGCGGCGTCCAGCCTGCCGAGGTCGGCCGTGCTCAGCGCGCCGACGTAGCCGACGGCATGCGCGATCAGTTCTCCATCAGGATAATGCCGGACCAGTCTCGGCTGCAGGTCGACGCCCGGAAAACGCGGGCGCTGCACCGCGAAATTGGCAATCTCGTCTTCGCTGAGGCGGAAACGAAGAGTAATCGGTTTGAAACGCGGACCACTGCGGCTGAGCCCGTTAAACCTTGGGATGTCTTCTTCCTTGATCAGGCCGATGCCGGCCAGGCGCGCAAGCGTGTCATCGAGATCCGGCACCTGTTCGGGTATCAATTCGAGCTGGTAGGCAGGGAGGTTTTCAGCCAGCACCCGGCCGCGTCGATCGAAAATCAGTCCGCGTGTCGGTGGTACCGCTTCTGTGCGTACGCGATTGCCCTGCGACTGCTCGGCGAACAATTCATGGTCGTAAATCTGTAACTGGATGAGTCGAGCGACGACCGTGCCCAGCAAAATGATGCCGATGACTGAAGAGAGAATGACCCGGGCAACAAACAGGCGCGTTTCCGAATGATGATCTTTTATCCGTGCGGTCAGGCTCATGTCGTTGTCACCGTGCTCGCCGCCGAAGGCCGACGAACACGATGTTGAGTAATGGCCAAATCAAGGCGCCGGTTACCACGGGACCCCAGTAAGTAACCGCGGGCGAGTTGACACCGGCAACGCCGTTGATCCAGAACAGGATGAACTGATAAAGGGCAAGCAAGGCGAAAACCGTCGCCGAGAGTTGCATCATCGGAAACTGGCGCAACTGCAAGTGAAACTTCACGGTGACATAGATGGCGAGGCTAAGTGCCAGCGCATTTTGTCCGAGCAGCGTTCCCTGCGCGACATCCAGTACCAGGCCGACAACCCAGGCACTGCCGACGCTGTAGTGATTCGGAAAAGTCATCGACCAGTATATAAGTGTCAGCGCGACCCACGTTGGGCGAAACGGATCTGCCCAGTCGGGCATCGGTGCGATCGACAGCATCAAGGCAGCAACGATACTGAGGATGATCGGCGTATGGGATGAAATCCGGACGTCACTCATCCGTTTCATCCTCGTCAGTCGGTGCCCCGGGTTCAGCGTCTGCAGACGCTTGCGCATCGGTGCCGTCACCGGCCGCGGCCTCAGCATCGTTCTCACTTTCGGCGGCAGGTTCGACATCCTGTTGATTGATGTCAGACGGCCAGATCAGCATGACTTCCCGGGCCTGGTTTAGCGCTGCAGCGGGCGTGGCTGTCACTGCTGCGAATGGTTCCTGCGGAATGCGAGTGACCGATTCCACGATCCCAACCGGGTACCCGGCCGGAAATGCGCCGCCACGACCGGATGTGACGAGCAGGTCGCCCGGTTCGATGTCGGCATTATTGGGCAGGAAGGGCAGATCCAGGCGGTCAAATTCCCCGGTGCCCCTCGCAATGGTGCGGAGGCCATTTCGATTGACTTCAACCGGCAGGTCATGACCCGGGTCGCTGATCAGCATCGCTTGTGAGGACAATACGCCCGCGTCGATTATCTGGCCGATGATGCCCTCGGCATCAATGACTGCCTGTCCTTCATAGACCTTGTCGCGCGTGCCCTTGTCGATAACCAGCGTGTGCCTGAAGGGATCAGAACTGACGGACATAATTTCCGCAACGCGGACCTGCTCCCTGACACGTGACCGGGCTTCCAGCATTGCTCTCAGTCTCGCGTTCTCTGCCTCGAGTGCAGCGTATCGCTGCAATTTGGCCTGGGTCAGCAGGCGTTCAGTATTCAGGCGACTGTTGTCGAGCTGCAGCTGGTTGCGGCTGGCTGTCGTTTCATTTGCCCAGTGCCACGCAGAAACAGGCGCATCGACAACGATTCGCAACGGGTAAACCGCCGCGCCTATCGCCTTACGAACGGCGTCGAGATGATTTTCCCTGTTATCGATAACGAGCAGGAGGATGCTCAGCACGGCCAGCAACAGGAAGCGGAAGCCTAGTGCGGGCGAAAATGAAGTTCCGAATTGGCTGCTAGAATTCGTGGAAGCCATCAGCGTCGAATATTCGCATAATGGGTCCGGCTACGCTGGTAACCAATTCTCTTTTCTTGTTATTCCAGGCCAAAGACTGCCGGGCCATGCTCATCGATAAGCTCGATGACGCGACCACCGCCTCTGGCAACGCAAGTCAGCGGATCATCAGCAATGACGACCGGCAATCCGGTTTCTTCCATCAGCAACTTGTCGATATCACGCAGCATCGCGCCACCACCGGTCAGCACGATTCCTCGCTCTGCGACGTCGGCGCCGAGTTCCGGCGGAGTCTGTTCAAGCGCTTCCTTAACGGCGCCAACGATACCCTGGAGCGGTTCCTGCAGGGCTTCGAGGATTTCATTGCTGTTCAGCGTGAAGCTGCGCGGCACACCTTCCGACAGGTTGCGGCCCTTGACCGAAATTTCGCGGACTTCCTGCCCGGGAAATGCAGAACCGATTTCATGCTTGATTCGCTCTGCGGTTGCTTCGCCAATCAGGATGCCGTAGTTGCGGCGAACATAATTGGTAATTGCCTCGTCAAAGCGGTCACCGCCAATCCTGACCGATGCTGCGTACACGATGCCGTTCAACGAGATAACGGCGACCTCGGATGTGCCACCGCCGATATCGAGCACCATTGATCCGCGCGCCTCATGTACCGGCATGCCGGCACCGATGGCAGCTGCCATCGGCTCGGGAATCAGGTGTACCTTGCGTGCACCTGCACCTTCTGCGGATTCCCTGATAGCGCGTCTCTCGACCTGCGTCGAACCGTAGGGAACACAAATCAGGACCCGGGGGCTCGGTCGAAAATAGCGGGTGCCATGGGCTTTTCGAATGAAATGCTGCAACATTTTTTCGGTGACGGTGAAGTCGGCGATCACACCATCCTTGAGCGGACGAATAGCCGTGATATTACCCGGCGTTCGGCCGAGCATATTCTTGGCCTCTGCCCCAACTGCTTCCACCGTCCGGCCACCCCGGCCATTGTCCTCCCGAATCGCTACAACCGAGGGCTCGTCGAGCACAATTCCATGGCCGCGGGAGTATATGAGAGTGTTTGCAGTACCGAGATCGATCGACAGATCGTTCGAGAAATAACCTAGAATGTTCTTAAGCATTTGGGGCCAAAGGTCCGCGAAGCAAGTTAACGGTGCAATGTAGCAATGGACACGACATTGCACAAGGCGCCGTGTATCATTGCCAGCCCTCGGCCGACCAGCATCCGGTCAGGCGAGCAAATCCGGAAAATCCCGTGTCATTAACGAAACAACAGGTCCAACATGTCGCCACCCTCGCGCGCCTCGAACTGGAGGACGGAGAGGTCGACGACGTCGTCAAAAAGCTGTCCAGAATAGTGGATTTCGTCGACCAGCTGCAGGCGGTCTCGACCGACGACGTACTGCCGATGGCGCACCCCCTCCATATGTCGCAGCGTTTGCGCGCCGATGATGTCACCGAGCCCGATCAACGCGATTTCGTCCAGCAAAATGCCCCTTCCACGGAGAAGGGTTATTACCTGGTTCCGAAGGTAATCGAGTGACCAGGAGCCCGGCGGGAGACGCATTGCATCGGCAGACTCTGCGGGGGCTTTACGATGGGCTTTCCCGGGGCGATTTCTCATCCCGCGAATTGACGGAAGCGCTTCTCGGCCGAATCGAGGCTCATGGCGCGACACTGAATGCATTCATCACGGTAACCGCCGAGTCGGCGCTTCTGCAGGCAGACCTGGCAGACAAGGCGAGAGCCAATGGCACTGGCGGTCCGTTGAACGG
The DNA here is from genome assembly GCA_024640345.1 of Woeseiaceae bacterium. Taxonomy (GTDB): domain Bacteria; phylum Pseudomonadota; class Gammaproteobacteria; order Steroidobacterales; family Woeseiaceae; genus SZUA-117. The sequence continues at coordinate 37,842 of JAHEFD010000007.1, read as the reverse complement.
TCTGCCGATTGTGCATAAAGACCTTTTCTGCACGAAAGGTGTATTGACGACCTGCGGTTCAAAGATTCTCGGTGACTTTGTTTCGCCTTATGACGCGACGGTCGTCCAGCGCATGGCCGATGCCGGTGCTGTCATGCTCGGCAAGACCAACATGGACGAATTCGCGATGGGTTCGTCCAACGAAACCAGTTTCTACGGGCCGGTGACCAATCCGTGGAACACGAAACTATCGCCCGGTGGATCCTCCGGCGGTTCGGCTGCAGCAGTAGCCGCGCGCCTGGTTCCGGCAGCTACCGGGACTGATACAGGCGGCTCGATTCGCCAGCCGGCAGCACTGACGGGCATCGTGGGCCTGAAGCCGACATACGGTCGGGTATCCCGCTATGGCATGGTGGCATTTGCATCCAGCCTCGACCAGGCAGGCGTCATCACGAGATCCGCTGAAGACGCGGCATTGTTGCTTGGTGTAATGGCTGGTCTGGACAAACGTGACTCGACCTCTGCTGATCATCCGGTACCGGACTATGTTGCTGGTCTGTCGAAGCCGGTCAAGGGCCTGAAGATTGGGGTCGTTCGCCAGCACTTCGACGAGGGTCTCGATGCAAGCTGTGCAGAGCGGGTGCGCGCGTCACTTGCCGCGCTCGAAGATGCCGGTGCGAGTCTCGTCGAAATTGACCTGCCAAGCATTGGGCTTTCCGTACCAACCTACTATGTCGTCGCACCCGCTGAATGCTCATCGAATCTTTCGCGGTTCGATGGGGTTCGCTTTGGCCATCGCTGTGGTGACCCTGAAGATCTGTCCGATCTCTATTGCCGTTCTCGCGGAGAAGGCTTCGGTGCGGAAGTGAAGCGTCGGATCATGACCGGTACCTACGTATTATCGGCCGGATACTACGACGCGTATTACCTGAAAGCACAAAAGGTCAGGCAACTGATCAGTCGCGACTTCAAGAATGCGTTTGAGAAAGTCGATGTTATCGCCGGGCCAACCGCGCCGACGACGGCATTCGCGATCGGTGAAAAAACCGACGATCCGATAACGATGTATCTCAATGACATCTATACGATTGGGGCCAACCTGGCCGGTCTGCCGGGCATTTCCGTACCATGCGGCTTTGCCGATGGTCTGCCTGTCGGCTTACAGCTCGTTGGACCACATTTCGCGGAAGAAACGATCCTGGCCTGCGCACACCAGTATCAGCAGCTGACCGACTGGCATACCGAGGGGCCGGAGGATTTCGCATGAGCGGAAACTGGGAAGTCGTCATCGGCCTGGAAATTCACTGCCAGCTTGCTACGAAAAGTAAAATTTTCTCTGGTGCATCAACAGCTTATGGGGCCGACCCCAATTCCCAGGCGTGCCTGGTCGACCTCGGATACCCGGGTGTGCTGCCGGTGCTGAATGCCGAAGTTGTGCGCATGGCGACCAAATTTGGCCTGGCTGTCAACGCGAGTATTGCGCCGCGATCGATATTTGCGCGCAAGAATTATTTCTATCCCGATCTGCCGAAAGGCTACCAGATCAGCCAGTACGAGCTGCCAATCGTCGAAGGTGGTGAGCTGTTTATTCATGGCGATGACGGCAACGAAAAACGCATCGGGATTACCCGGGCGCACCTCGAGGAGGACGCGGGCAAGTCGGTGCACGAGGGATTTGGCGACTCCACGGGAATCGACCTGAATCGGGCAGGCACACCGCTTCTCGAAATCGTGTCGGAACCGGATCTCAGGTCTGCCAAAGAAGCCGTTGCCTACATGAAGAAGATTCATTCCATCGTCCGTTACCTGGAAATCTCTGATGGCAACATGCAGGAAGGATCTTTTCGTTGTGACGCGAACGTATCGGTGCGACCACGAGGTCAAACGAAACTCGGTACGCGTGCTGAGTTGAAGAACCTGAATTCGTTTCGGTTTGTAGAGAAAGCGATCAACTTTGAAATCGAGCGCCAGATCGAATTGATCGAAGATGGCGGCGAGGTAGTACAGGAAACGCGTCTCTATGATTCCGATAAAGACGAGACGCGGTCGATGCGATCGAAGGAAGAGGCAAACGACTATCGCTATTTCCCGGACCCGGACTTGCTGCCGGTCGAAATCGATGAGTCATTTGTCGAGGCGGTAAGGCAGACTTTGCCGGAACTGCCGGACGTGAAACAGGCGCGATTCGTTGAACAATACGATTTGAAGGCGGCGGACGCCGAGATTCTGACGGGCAGCCGGGCATTGTCTGATTACTTCGAAAAGCTTGCCGCGGCGACCGACGCGAAACCCCAGGTTGCCGCCAATTGGGTCATTGGCGATTTGTCGGCGCTGCTGAACAAGGAAGGTCTCGAGATCCAGGAAAGCAGGATCGACGCCGACGCGCTGGCAGGCCTCGTCAACCGCATCAATGACAACACGATATCGGGAAAGATCGCCAAGGAAGTGTTCGACGCGATGTGGTCTGACGGTGGCAGTGCTGACGACATTATTGAAGCGAAGGGTCTCAAGCAGATTACTGATACATCGGCAATCGAAGCGATTGTGGATGCCGTGATCGCGGCTAATCCCGGCCAGGCCGCCGACTATCGTGGCGGCAAGGACAAGCTGCTTGGGTTCTTCGTCGGCCAGGTCATGAAGGAAACCGGCGGCAAGGCAAATCCCGGGCAGGTTAACAAGCTGCTCAAGGAAAAGCTCGGCTGATGGCAGACCGGGATACGATTCTTCCTTTCGTGTTCGATCGTCTGCCGGTACGGGGCGCACTGGTGCAACTCGAAAGCGCCTGGCAGCGGATGTTGCAGGGTCACGAATATTCAGCGCCCGTTGCCGAAGTGCTGGGTCACGCGGCCTCGGCAACCTCGCTGCTTGCGCAGAGCCTCAAGTTTGACGGGTCCGTAACACTGCAATTTTCCGGCGACGGACCGCTGAGCATGTTGGTTATGCAGTGCACCGACAGCCTGGATCTGCGTGGTATGGCAATCTCGACTGTCAATGCGGAATCGACTTCCTTCGCAGAGCTTGTTACCGGCGCACGCTGCGCGGTGACGATTGACGCCGGTGCCATGGAGCGGCCTTACCAGGGTATCGTCGATGTCAGCCCCGATTCATTGGCCGCAAGCCTGGAAAACTACTTCGATCAGTCGGTACAGATCCCGAGTCACCTGGCGCTCGCAACGAGTGCCTCGCATTGCGGCGGGATCGTGCTGCAGCAGATGCCCGGAGAGCTGCCGATGAACGAGGACGACTGGCGGCGCCTCGGCTTCCTGATTGCTACGCTGCGACCGGACGATCTCGTCGACGGTGCAACTACAATGCTGCTTCACAAGCTCTTCGCCGAGGACGACGTCAGGGTGTTCAACGCCCGGCCGGTCCGCTTTCATTGTCGTTGCACGCAGTCCCGGGTCGAGGAGGTGCTGCGATTTCTCGGTGAGTCCGAGACCCGTGCAGCGCTTGCCGAAAACGGCAACGTCGAAGTCACCTGTGAATACTGTGGTCGCATGCGGTCGTTTGACGCAATTGATGTCGGCCGCGTCTTTTCCGACCAGGCCCTGACCGGCACAAGCCGCCTCCATTAAATGAACAAGGGTGTCATTGCCTGCTCCGCAGGCAAAATGCTAGAATCTGCGTCGTTTAATATAAAAAGATCTTTATATATTTATGAATGAAGCGAGCAAAGCACTGCTGTTGCACCTGAAGACTTTGGGCGACCCGACGCGCCTCAGGCTGGTCGCGCTTTGTTTGCAGGGCGAGTGCAGCGTATCCGAGCTGACCCGTGTGATCGGCCAGAGCCAGCCGAGGATCTCCCAGCAGCTTAAGCAGCTCTGTGACGCGGGCCTGTTGGTAAGGTTCCGCGACGGCAAGCGGGTGTTCTACCGGGTACCCGGCCGAAAAGATGCGCCGGCACCCCTTTACCAGTTGCTGCAATTGATACCGGATGATGACCCGGTTTTCGTGGCTGACTGGAATCTCCTGCGCCAGGGCCGCGGCGAGCGAATTGGAGAAGTTGGTGACGGCTATGTTGATGACTCTGCGCATCGCGCGCTGCACAGGGCAATTCTCGATTTAACGGTCGCGGCCCCGATCGGTGATCTCCTTGATGTCGGTTGTGGAAGAGGCGCTATCCTCAAGCTGTTAGCCAGCCGGGCAAATCGTGCGGTAGGCGTGGACATCGATGCCGATGCCCGTCAACTGGCTCGCGCCGAACTGTTGCTCGCAGGCATTCCGAACTGCAGTCTGAGAAAGGGTGATATGTATCGCTTGCCATTCGCAGACAGTGAATTCAATACGATCATTATCGACGATGTACTGGCAGATGCCCGTGATCCGGTACGGGCACTTGTCGAAGCTCGGCGGCTGTTGCGCCCGGGCGGACGACTGTTTGTTCTAGAATCGGTCTTGAAAAGAGCGTCCACCGACGTCCAGGACTCCCTGGCCAGCTGGAGCAAAGACGCCGGTCTTCGGCTTGCACCGGCCCGGTTTGCGCCGAAGAAAGACCCTGTCTGGCTAGTGTCTGTCGCGACGGCCGTTGGCAATCGCACTGCGGCGGCTTAGTAATTAAATGTCCACCAAACGTATCAACGTTTCCTTCGAGTTCTTTCCACCGGCAACGGAAAATATGGAAAAGACATTGTGGGATTCAATTGAGCATCTCGCTGTCCTCAATCCGCGTTTCGTCTCGGTGACTTATGGTGCCGATGGTTCAACACGCGAACGCACACACGCGGCTGTCGCAAGAATCCTGGGGGAAACTGACCTTACCGCGGCGCCACACCTGACCTGCATTGGCGCAAGCAGGGGAGAGATTGACGATATCGCGCGGGAATACTGGGACATGGGCGTTCGTCATCTCGTCGCTCTGCGCGGTGACCCACCGAAGGGAACAACACGCTACACGCCACGCCCTGATGGTTATGCTTACGCGTCAGATCTCGTTGCCGGGCTACGAGAGATTGCGGACTTCGATATATCCGTTGCTGCGTATCCCGAGGTGCATCCGGAAGCCAGCAGTGCAAAAGCTGATCTTGATAATTTAAAGCGAAAAATCGAAGCAGGCGCATCGCGGGCAATCACGCAGTTCTTTTTCGACATCGACAAGTATCTGCGCTTCCGGGACGCTTGCGCCGCCGCGAAGATCGAGGCCGAAATCGTCCCCGGTATTTTGCCCATTACGCGCTTTCCGCAACTTCAGAGATTTGCAGAGCAGTGTGGTGCGACGGTACCCGAATGGTTACGGGAACGTTTCGATGGACTCGAGGATGATCCGGAGACCCGCATGTTGATTGCCGCAAGCGTGGTGATCGAACAGGTCGCGCTACTCAAGCGGCAGGGGATCGAGGAATTTCATTTCTACACACTGAATCGTCACGAACTTACATTTGCGATTTGCCATGCGATTGGTGTGCGGCCAAACCAGGCCGCGGCTTAAAGGATGATCATGGAACGGGAACAAAGAATAGAAGCGCTCAATTCAGCGCTGAACGAAAGAATCCTCCTGCTGGATGGCGCGATGGGTACCATGATCCAGGGGCTGGGCCTCAGCGAGGCGGACTATCGTGGCGATCGATTCAAGGACTGGCAATCGGACCTCAAAGGTAACAACGACCTGTTATCGATCACCAGGCCGCACGTCATTCAGGATATTCATCGGCAGTTTCTCGAGGCCGGTGCCGACATCATTGAGACCAATACATTCAACGCGAATGCGCCATCGATGGGCGACTATGGGCTGGAATCGCTGGTAGCCGAGATCAACAGCGCGTCCGCCAGCATCGCTCGTGAAGCAGCGGACAAATATTCTGCAGAAACCGGTACGCCCCGTTTCGTCGCAGGTGTTCTGGGCCCCGCTAACCGAACCGCATCGATATCACCGGACGTCAATGATCCCGGCTACCGGAACATTACTTTTGCCGTACTTGCCGGGACTTACGAACAAGCTGCCACCGCCCTGATCGAGGGAGGCGTCGACTTCCTGATGGTTGAAACGATTTTCGATACGCTCAATGCGAAGGCGGCAATTTTTGCGATCAAACGCAGTTTCGAAGCGACCGGTGTCACTTTGCCGGTAATGATATCGGGAACCATTACCGATGCGTCAGGAAGAACACTTTCCGGGCAGACAACGGAGGCATTCTGGAATTCGGTCAGGCACGCAGATCCGTTCATGATTGGGTTGAACTGTGCGCTTGGTGCGGAAGATATGCGCCCGTATGTGGCCGAGCTCTCCCGGGTTGCGAACACTCGTGTCAGCGCCCATCCAAATGCCGGTCTGCCAAACGAGTTCGGCGAGTATGACGAAACGCCTGAACACATGGCCGGCATTGTCGGCGAATTCGTTGCAAGCGGCCTGGTAAATCTTGTCGGTGGATGTTGCGGAACGACGCCCGATCACATTCGTGCATTGCGGACGGTTATTGATGGCCAGGTGCCACGAGCGATTCCCGAGATTGAGATCCGTTGCCGTTTGTCCGGGCTCGAACCGGTGAATCTCGGCCCGGGCGACCTGTTCGTCAATGTTGGCGAGCGCAGCAACGTCACCGGTTCAGCCATTTTCAGGAAGTTGATCGAGGCTGACAACTATACCGACGCCGTGCAGATTGCGCGTCAACAGGTCGAGAATGGCGCACAGATCGTCGATGTAAACATGGATGAGGGCATGCTCGATTCCGAGGCGGCGATGGTGACCTATCTGAATCTTATTGCCTCGGAACCTGACGTTGCTCGCGTACCCGTCATGATCGATTCGTCGAAGTGGTCGGTTATAGAAGCGGGGCTCCAATGCGTACAAGGCAAGGGGGTCGTCAACTCGATCAGCCTGAAAGAAGGAGAGGAACAATTTATTCGCCAGGCACGGCTGGTCCGCGACTACGGTGCCGCTGTCGTCGTTATGGCGTTTGACGAAGAGGGGCAGGCGGATAACGTCGATCGCAAGGTCGAGATTTGCCAGCGGTGCTACCGGATACTGACTGAAGAAGTCGGATTCGATCCTGCTGACATTATTTTTGATCCGAATATTTTTGCGATTGCGACCGGCATCGAAGAGCACAACAGCTACGGGCTGGACTTCATCGAGGCTGCAAGGCGAATCAAGGACACGTTGCCTCATGCATTGGTCAGCGGCGGCGTGAGCAATGTTTCTTTTTCATTTCGTGGCAACAACATTGTTCGCGAAGCGATTCATTCGGTTTTCCTCTATCACGCGATAAAGGCCGGCATGGATATGGGCATCGTTAACGCAGGCCAGCTCGCGATCTATCAGGACCTGCCTGAGAAGCTTCGGGACGCCGTTGAGGACGTTGTCCTGAATCGTCGTGACGACGCGACAGAACGGTTGCTGGATGTAGCGGAAGAATACAAAGGCCAGGCGGCTGGTCAGAAAGGAAAAGGAAAGGACTTAAGCTGGCGGGAGAAGCCGGTCGACAAGCGACTCGAGCACGCGCTGGTCAATGGCATCGATGAATTTGTCGTCGCTGACACGGAGGAAGCACGCCTGGCAGCTACCCGACCACTGGACGTGATTGAAGGTCCGTTGATGTCGGGAATGAACGTGGTTGGTGACTTGTTCGGCGAAGGAAAGATGTTTTTGCCGCAGGTCGTTAAATCAGCTCGGGTGATGAAAAAAGCGGTCGGTCATCTTGTTCCGTTTATTGAGGAAGAAAAGGGTGGTGCGATCGAGACGAACGGCAAAATCATCATGGCAACGGTGAAAGGCGACGTTCACGATATAGGCAAGAACATCGTTGGCGTCGTTCTGCAATGCAACAACTTCGAGGTGATCGATCTGGGTGTCATGGTCTCCTGCGAAAAGATCCTTGACGCCGCTCGTCGGGAGAATGCGCAGATCATCGGGCTGTCTGGGCTGATTACGCCTTCACTTGACGAGATGGTATACGTTGCGAGCGAAATGCAGCGGTTGGGTTTTGAATTGCCACTGCTCATCGGCGGAGCAACTACGTCGCCGGCACACACGGCCGTGAAGATCGAGCCCAAATACGAAGGTCCCGTTATTTACGTGAAGGACGCTTCCCGTTCTGTCGGTGTTGCACAGGCGCTTACGGAAGACGACACAAGGGCCGCACTGGTATCGAAAACACGCGAGGAGAATGCAAAGCGACGAGAGCGACATGCCGCCGGGAACACGCGCCTGGCTCCGCAACTGACGTTGCAGCGGGCCCGGGATAATCGATTCCAGCCGGACTGGCATTCCTATTCGCCCCCGGCGCCGACGTTCACAGGTACGCGTGTATTCGAGGATGTCGACCTGGCCGTGCTCAAGGACTACATCGACTGGATGCCATTTTTCAATGCCTGGGAATTTCATGGCAAGTACCCCGCGATTCTCAGCGACAAAATCGTCGGAGATGCAGCTCGCACGCTGTTTAGCGATGCGTCTATCATGCTGGATAAGATAATCAGCGAAAAATGGTTACAGGCGCGTGCAACATTGGGCTTTTTCCACGCCGGTTCGGTCGATTACGACGACATTCGAATTTTCACCGATGATACTCGCGGCCAGGAGCTTGCCCGTCTCTGTCATTTAAGGCAGCAACGCAGTAAACCTGCCGGACAGTTTCACCATTGTCTCGCCGATTACGTCGCGCCTGCCGAGAGCCGCGTGAATGATTACATCGGTTGTTTTGCCGTTACGGCAGGAATTGGCATCGATGAGCATGTTCAGAGGTTCGAGGCGCAACACGATGATTACAGCAGCATTGTGTTGAAAGCGCTGGCTGACCGGCTGGCCGAAGCTCTGGCAGAGTACATGCACGCGCGGACAAGGACGGAGTTCTGGGGTTACCAGCCGAACGAGAAGCTCAGCAATAATGATCTGATCGCCGAGAAGTATCGCGGAATTCGACCGGCACCGGGGTATCCCGCGTGTCCGGACCACATCGAGAAAGGGAAGCTGTGGAAATTGCTCGATGTCGAGAATTCCATCGGTCTGCAGTTAACCGATTCCTACGCGATGTTCCCGACCGCTGCGGTGAGTGGCTTTTACTTCTCTCATCCGGAATCCCGCTATTTTTCTGTCGGCAAGATTGCCCGTGACCAGGTGGAATCCTATGCGGAAAGACAGGGCATGACCGTTGCCGAGGTCGAGCGCTGGCTGGCACCGAACCTGGGATATGACCCCGCCAAGGCCGACGCTGCCTGAAGCTTATTCTAAATCGTTTGGCAGCGACGGTATCTGGCTTGTTATGATCCGTCGCCTCGTCGACTACGTGGTGAACAAATTGAAAAATATTATCCTGTACCTGCTGGTTGGACTGCTGGTCGTGGCAGGCTGTTCGAAAGACCAACAGCCTGAAACAGCGAATCCGGTTGCTGGCCGATCAGAAACGCCTGCGGCCGGTCTTGATCAGGGGCTTTCTGTCATCGACCGGGAGAGGATCGAGGCTCATCTGAGATATCTTGCCGACGATGCGTTACGCGGTCGCATGACAGGTTCGCCCGAATATGATGAAGCGGCAGCCTATGTAGCAAAACATTTCGAGGAAATCGGGCTTCTGCCAGGTGGCGAAGACGGCAGCTGGTTCCAGGCCGTTCCGATGCTCGCGCGCAAAATTGATACCGAATCGGCATCAGTCGTTTTTCACCAGGATGGCCAGGAAAAAAGCCAGCGATGGAAAGAAGATTTCGTCATGGGCGGCGATGTCGTACGAGACGAAACCAGTATCACGGCGGAGGTTGTGTTCGTCGGTTTCGGCATTCACGCACCTGACATGAACTATACGGACTACGATGGTGTCGACGTAGCAGGAAAAATTATCGCAATGTTCGGTGGCGCTCCGGACACTTTCCCGCACAACGAACGCGCATTCTATTCCTCGGGTATTACGAAGGCAGAAGAAGCCGTTGCTCGCGGTGCAGTGGGTGTAATAGGCCTTCGCTCAAGAACCGATCAGAGTCGATACTCCTGGGAACGAATATCTGAAAACGCGGGCGTCAGGCAGGGCATGTCCTGGATCAACCTTTCCGGTGATGCCGCGAACTACTTTCCGGAATTACAGGGTTCGGCGACGATCAATGTACCGCCTGCTGAAGAGTTGTTCAGCCGAGCTCCGATCAGTTTTGAAGACGCGCTCGATGCAGCTGACGCCGGTCGCCCGTTGTCGACCCCGTTGGGAACTGAGGTGACGCTGGCTCGGAAAACGGAGCATGAATCGATAACGAGTCCGAACATCATCGGTATTCTGCGTGGCAGCGATCCGGAGCTGTCGGCTGAGTATGTTGTATTTACCGCTCATCTGGATCACGTGGGTACCGGTGTGCCGAAAAATGGCGATGACATCTACAACGGCATGTATGACAACGCGATGGGTTCGGCGATTCTGATCGAAACTGCGCGGGCTTTTGCATCCATGCCGGAGCCGCCGAAACGGTCGATTATTTTTATCGCGCTGACCGGCGAGGAGCGAGGATTAGTCGGTTCTGATTACTACGCGCATTACCCGACAGTGTCGAGCGACTCCATCATTGCGAACGTAAATCTCGACATGCCGCTTCTTCTCTATCCTGTTGCCGACATCATCGCGTTCGGGGCCGAACACTCTTCATTACAGAACGTCATCGACGAAGCAATTTCAGCAGAAGATTTTGATCTGTCACCGGACCCGATGCCCGAGGAAGTTATTTTTATTCGCAGTGACCAGTATTCATTCGTCAAGCAGGGTGTTCCATCAGTTTTCCTGGTACCCGGGTTTACTTCCTCGGATCCGAACATCGATGGCGAGCCTATCTGGCGTGGTTTTTTGCAGACGTACTACCATCAACCCAGCGACGACATGACTCGGCCGATCGACTGGCCATCCGCGTTACGCTTTGCCCGGGCCAATGTCAGGATAGGTTACGCCGTGGCAGAGGACAGCGTACGACCAACCTGGAACGAAGGCGATTTCTTCGGTGACAAATTCAGCCGTTAATAAGGTTATGTAAAGCGGTTTCCCGTTTTGTGAACCGGCGCAAAGACCGGGGTGACGAGATCTGTCACTTTTCGACCGATAGTCGCTTTTCGGCAACGGTTGCATTGCCTGCTGCCATATAAGGCTGACTGAAAAGTGGATAAACTAGCTTATTAATCAATCAGTTATGCTTATTAAGGCATTTCTGGCACGAGATTCGCTTTTATATAGACAATTCAACGAATTTTGAGTGCCAAAGGGCTGAGTAATGAAAAAGTTTCAGAGCGGTTTCACGCTGATCGAGTTAATGATCGTTGTTGCGATCATCGGAATTCTTGCGGCGATCGCTGTTCCAATGTATCTCGACTACACGGTTCGAACGCAGGTTGCCAGTGGACTTACCCTGGCGTCAGGCGCGAAAGCATCAGTGACGGAATACTTCCAGGACCAGGGTGCATTTCCCGGCAGTAATACCGTTGCAGGACTTTCGGCACCGACAAATATCAGGGGCCGGTACGTTTCGCAGATCGAAGTGACTGGCGCCGGATTGATCCAGGTAACCTATGGCGGATCCGAAGTGAATACGAAGATACTAAACGCGGTAATGACAATGACGCCAACCGATGCGCTTGGCAGTGTTACCTGGGCTTGCACCGGCGATGCCACTCTAGTTGATAAATGGCTTCCACCTGCCTGTCGCTAGTTCGAGTATTTTCAATACATAGGAACGAGACCATCAAAACAGGGCTAAATGTTTGCGCGATTGCCGTCGTAATGTGCGCGAGTGCTCTGCCTGGCCAGGCGTGGCCACCGAACGTTCGATACCTGCCTAAATAATTATACGGCAGGTTGTTGCTGCGTAATGCAGTGAATCCCGCCTCCCCCCAAAGCGATATCTGCAATGTCAATCTGGGCGATTTCTCGATCGGGAAATAATTCCGTCAACAGCCTGCGTGCGTCTTGGTCCCGATCGATGCCAAAACCCGGCATCACGACACCACCATTTGCAACATAAAAATTAATATAAGAGGACGCGAAGATTTCACTTCGCCGATTCGCCTCGTAAGCTTCTTCTATGATAACGATATCGAGCTCGCGACCGGCAGCATCTGTTTGTTCCCTGAGCGCAGCCAGGTTCATTTGCATGTTGTCGTACCGCTTCGTTCCTTTTGCAGGGCAAATCTCGACCAGTACTTTTCCCGGCGCCAGGAAGCACGCAATGCCGTCGATATGTCCATCCGTTTCCGTATCTTCAGGATCGCCGGGCACCCACAGTATTTTCTCTGCACCGAGCGCGTCGCACAGGATGATCTCGGCTTCCTCTTTTTCGAGTCCGGGGTTTCGGTTGTCATTCAGGACATTCTGCAGCGACGCAAGCACGCTCCCTTCGCCGTCGACGTTGATGCCCCCACCTTCCATGTAGATCGTCGATGTAAAGGTCGGTATCTCCAGGTACTCGGCAATGCGATGTCCGACCGCGGCATCCTTTCCCCAGGGCACATGCTTTTTTCCCCAGGAGTTGAAGTGAAACAAGGAGGCGGCCAGTTTGCCTTTTTCGTTTACGACGAAATTCGGACCGATATCGCGCATCCAGGAGTCATCCAGCTCCAGCGGTAATACTTCGACTTTTTCGCCGCACATATTTCTGGCATTCAGATAATCGTGAGGCGGACAGAGCATCATCACGGGTTCGAATTCACTGATTGCATTCGCGATTCGTGCGAAGTTTTGCTGGGTCGCGACCAGATTTTCGGCCCAGAAATCATCGCGACATGGCCAGGCCATCCAGCAGCGTTCATGACGCTCCCACTCGGCTGGCATGTGGAAACCTCGACTGCGCGCTGTCGGAAACGCCTCCCTGACGGCTTTCAAGATCCTTCACCTGCAAGGCCCAGGATGCCGCCGTACAAATCAGGTCGTCTGTCCCGAAATAGTCCCCAGGCGGCTCGCTCACGTCGCATCATCTCAAGGTCAAGCTCTGCGGTGATGATGCCCTGGGTTTCGCGATCACATTCGACGAGCTTTGCGCCGGTATGGTCCGTAATGAAGGAGCTGCCATAAAAAGTGACGTCGCAGGATGCTCCCTTTTCCAGTCCAATGCGATTAGAGGCGATAACCGGTACACAATTGGATGCGGCATGGCCCTGCATTGCACGTTGCCAGTGTCCGCAGGAGTCGATCTCAGGGTATCCAGGTTCGGAGCCGATGGCCGTGGGATAAAGCAGCACCTCGGCTCCCTGTAACGCCATACAGCGAGCGGCCTCGGGAAACCACTGGTCCCAGCAAATCGCAACGCCAATTTTAGCGTAGCGTGTTTGCCACACACGAAATCCCGTGTCACCTGGACTAAAGTAGAATTTTTCCTGGTAGCCGGGGCTGTCCGGGATATGCGATTTCCGGTAGGTGCCGAGCAGTTCGCCATCGGCATCAACGATGCCAATCGTGTTGAAAAAAGTGTTGTTTACCCGTTCGAAAAAACTGATCGGCAAGACAACCGACAATTCCCTGGCAACGCCCTGAAACCGTCCGACCAGGTCGTTCTGTTCTCCGGCGTGTGCGAGGTCTAAGTACCTGCTGTCGACATCCTTGCAGAAGTACGGTGTCTCGAACAGCTCCTGCAGAAGAATAACCTGCGCACCGCGAGATGCAGCTTCGCGCACCTGTGCCTCGGCACGGTCGATATTGGTGCCGCTGTCCTCAACGCATGCCATCTGCGTGGCGGCGAATGTCACCTTGCTCATCGTTTCTCCGCTGCAATTGGTACAGCGGCCATTATGCGGGGTAGCATGTAAGCGTTGTCAACAAGGATCGCGCCGATGATGGGGAGTGAATTAGTTCGAGACATTCGTCTGTCTATCCTTGGTTCGGTCGCGATCATGCCGATCCTCATTCTCCCGACGATGATCGGGGCGCTTATTGATCACACTGGCTTTACGGAAGCCGAGGCGGGCTGGCTTGCTGCGGCAGGCTTTACCGGAGCAGCGCTTGGTGCGATATCTGCTGGTCTCCGAATTCGCCACCTCGATCCCAGGATGCTCGCCGTTGCAGGCTTGATCGTGCTCGGAAGTTTTGATGCCGCATCAGCGCTCGTGGGGCACATGCCTGTTTGGCTCTTCGTCGTTTTGCGCCTGGTTTCCGGCTTCGGTGGGGCTGTAGCGTACGCGGCGGTCGTGGCCTCGCTTGCTTCAACCGAGAATCCGGAAAGGGGCTACGGTGTATTCATGGTGCTGCAATTCGGGCTAAGCGCGATCAGCTTGTACGGATTGCCCTATGTGCTGCCAGACATTGGTGTTGTTGGTATGTACCTGTTGTTGGCGGCTTTCGCTGCCCTGTCGCTCATGCTCCGGGATTCGGTACTGCATAGAGGCGCGACAACGGAGGAACCAGCCATCGAAGTACGGATGTTGCTCAGGCCGGCTGCGATCATGGCGATGCTGGGCATCGGTTTTTACGAATCCGCAAATTTCATGCAGTACACTTATTCGGAAAGAATCGGCATCGGTTTCGGACTGTCGAGTTACGAAATTGGCGAGGCGCTTGGAATCGCATCGCTTCTTGGTGTGCCCGCGGCCCTCCTGGTCGTCTGGATTGGAGATCGGTTCGGCCAGTTGCGTCCGGTGCTATCGGCCATCGTTCTGTCGGTGATTGCCCATCTCCTGTTGCTCGTGCCGGATGGAACTATCTCGTATGTTCTCGCGGTGTTTGCACTGGGTATCGCCTGGGCGATCGGCCTCGCCTATTTCTACGCCATCGAAGCTCGGATCGATCCGGGCGGCAGCGTCGTGGTTGTAGGCGGGTTCTTTACCTCTTGCGGCAGTGTTGCCGGTCCGGCTCTGGCGGCGACGTTAGTTAAACCGGATCAGTTCGGCAGCGTACTTCTGGCCGCAATTGCTATTTACCTGGTCGCGGCAGTTCTTGCTATTGGGTCTGTTTATTACGCCTCGAAAAACTAGTGCTTGCCGCAGGTTGGACAGTTGCCGCGTTTTTTGATGGCAACTTTTTGCCAGCGAGTCGAGAGAGCATCATAAAGATTCAGTTTGCCCGTTTCAGCTTCAATACCTGCCAGTACCTTCAGCGCTTCAACGGCCATCGCGGTCCCGATAACGCCAGGAACCGGGGCCAGGACACCATTGCCCGCACAACTGTCCAGAGATTCGTCTGCTTCTGCATAGAGGCAGCGGTAACACGGTGCGTCGGCGTAATCCGGACCGAATACCGCGAGCTGGCCCTCGAAACGGATCGCAGCTCCTGAAACCAACACCCGGCCTTGCGATACGACTGCCTCATTGACCTGAAACCGGGTTGCGAAGTTGTCGCAGCCGTCCAGCACGATATCCGCCTGGTTCACGGCCTCGGCTAATGCATCATCGCTTAGCCGATCCGGAATTTCCGTCAGTCGCACGTCCGGGTTTATCGCCGCCAGTCGCGATGCGGCACGAACAGCCTTCAGTTGTCCTACATCGGCGGGACCGTAAAGTATCTGCCTGCCTAGGTTGGTTTCATCCACCGTGTCGAAATCGCAAAGCAGCAGTTGTCCGACGCCAGCGGAGGCGAGGTAACTTGCGCTTGCACATCCGATCCCCCCGAGACCGATGATCAAAGCGGTTGACGAGCCGATTCGCGCCTGGCCAACGTCCCCGACCTGGGAAAGTGCAATTTGACGAATGTTACGACTCACGGACCTAGGCGTCGATACGAACCGAGGTGATTATCACGGGCTCAACAGGCACATCCTGGTGGCCGGCCTTGGTTGTCGTGGGGACCGCTGAAATCGCATCAACGACATCCATACCTTCGCTGACCTTAGCGAAAACGGCATAGCCGAAATCGCGGCCACCATGATTCAGGAAGTCATTGTCTTTCAGGTTGATAAAAAACTGTGATGACGCGCTGTCAACCACGGCCGTTCTCGCCATTGCAAGCGTTCCCCGAACATTCTTTTCACCGTTATCGGCCTCGTTCTTGATCTGTGCACGAGTCGCTTTTTGCGCCATGTCCCTGGTGAATCCACCGCCCTGAATCATGAAGTTCGGAATGATGCGGTGAAAGATGGTGTCTTCGAAAAAGCCGTCGGCAGCATATTGGCGAAAGTTTTCGCAGGAAATCGGTGCGGTTTCTTCGAATAGTTCTACGACGATGTTGCCGTGGTTGGTCTCTATAGTGATCACTTCGTTTCTCTGTGGTTAGTCGAATGCGGGAGTATAAGGGCTCAATCGCGATATGCCATCGTGAAACCCCATTTCGGCTGGAAAATGCAGGAAATTCCTGTCCGGGACCCCAACTGGTCACCGCATGCCAAAGGCGTTCCGTCGAAAGTTCGTCTTCAATGAGCGTATTCGCAGATTGCGCATACCTGGCGCGTTTCAGCACGTAGGGCGTTGGTATTCCGGCTAATTTCGATCGCCAGGACAATCAATCTGATGACAATGGCATTGGAGCCCTACATCTCGCCAGGATCGGTCACTCCGGACCTGTCCGCCTTCATGTTTCCAATACTGTATTTCCCACAATTTCCAGATGCTGACTGCGGTGTGCACTTATGGTTGTTGTAAACGGCACGGCATAGTATTGATTCGCTGTCCGCTTTCGGGACCGATGTTGGATTCTTCCAGTCGGTCCCCATTATGTGTGCAGCCGCTGTCGTAACGTAACTGAGCGCATGGGCAATTCAGTTTAAAGAGGAAAACAATGAGATATTCAGTAATAAAACCGCCAACCAGGAAAGAACAGGCCCTGATTCGTCGGAAGATCAAAGAGGTAGTGAAGGAACAAGGTGGTTTAAGGCCGGCTGCACGATACCTGAAGATCAAGCCGAGCTACCTGGGCTCACTGCTGGACGGGACGAGGACAAACCCGGGCGATTGGTATCTTCGAAAACTCGGCCTTCGTCGGGTTACCTATATTGAAGAGATCTGAGCGACCGCATTAAGTCGGAACCCGATGTTGCGCCCGGTTCGGGAGAGCACGGCTGGGCGTTCAATCTCAAATTTCAATTGCAGTACGATGGGTCGGTCTCGCCAGTCGTCTGGAAATCCATGTACGTCGACGCGGCAAATGTCGCGAACGCTGGCATGCCGTAATCCTTTTGAGTGTTTGGCAGCAACGCGTGTTCGACGTACATGCTGTAGGTCTGTCCCGGGGCCAGCGTTCCGGCGCGGACAACATAGTCCCTGGCCGCATACGTCAGGTGATCGTCTTTCTCGAATGGCCGGCCGCTGTGTACCATGTCTTCGACCGTGCAGCTATCAATAGCGACAAATATCAAATCATCGAGTATGCCGTTTTCGTCGACACGCCCTTCTTCGAACGGGGGCCAGGTGATTGTGAGATCCAGGTCGGAATCGACCTTGTCGAAGGGGATTCGCTGTCCACCCTGCTCGAATATTATGACCGGCTGAACGGGAAAGGCACCGCCCTCGAAACTGACGACGCTGTCGACTACGTCCCCGCCAGGCGTGCTAAAAGTGAACTTAAACGCGCCAGAGGGAAACTTCTGCTCCAGTTCCTCATCCGTCGTCGCAGAGCCGCTCAGGTACATGACATCCCCGATTTCATCGGATTCCGAATAACGGTACTCCAGTTGCCGTCGCTCGTTGACAGGGGGAGGGAACAGCACGCTGGCATCAGTAACTTCGCCGCCGGCAGCGATAAAAATTTCAGCGAAAAAAAGCGGCCCGAGGTACTCCAGCGAGGAGTCCATGTGCTGCTGGTAGCGGGCGACCTTGCCCGTACCATAAAACGTAACGTGGTCACCAATGGTGTCGCTGTCCGGCTCCACCGTTGCCACGCTGTCAGACCGGGAGCAACCTGTAAGTGGCACAATCAGACAGCCCAAAAGGATAATCCGTAAATGTTTGCGCAAAATGCCACCCCCTGTTCGTAGCAGTCTGTAATTATCCGGTGTCTTGCGTTCGACCACAAATCATGAAGTATCACGCAAAGCGAACCGGCTTTGGCGCCCGACAATCGGGCGTTAAGCCTGTAGTCAGCCTGAGCTGTCCGTCGCGCCTGGAGTCTTGCCCGCTATCGTCACCCGTGGCAGACCGCTGAGGTCTTTTGCGACAACGATTTCCGTCCACCCGCTGGCTGAAAGTATTTCCGCGACTGCCTCGTGCTGGGCGGCACCATGCTCGAGCAGCAGGTAACCACCGCGTGACAGGATTGCGCCGGCTTCTGCGGCAATTTCCCGTATTGAATCGAGTCCGTCTTCGCCTGATTCAAGCGCGGTGATCGGTTCATGTTTCAGAAGTTCGAGCGCCTTATCGCCGCTGGCCACGTACGGTGGATTGCTCACGATAACGTCAAATGTTCGTGCCCGTACCGGCTCTGTCCAACTACCCAGCATGAATTCGATATTCGGGATGGCATTTTCGCGCGCGTTCAATCGGGCGATTCCCAATGCATCTTCGCTGATGTCCGTCGCAACGATTTCGCACAATGGGCGTTCTTTGCCGATTGCCAGCGCGACGGCACCACTGCCGGTGCCCATATCGAGCACCCTGAGCTCAGCATCCCTCGGGATCTTCATCAGGGTCTGCTCGACCAGGATCTCCGTGTCCGGCCGTGGTACCAGTGTTGCGGGACTGACCATCAACGTCATCGACCAGAATTCCTTTTCCCCGGTGATGTAGGCGAGCGGAGTGCCGTCGACCCGCTGATCGATGGTGAACTGAAACCGCTCAACAGCAATCGCGTCCATCTCTTCATCCGCGTGCGCAAACAGGTAGCTTCTCGATACATCGAGCGCTTTGGCGAGCAGCAGTTCCGCATCGAGGCGGGGACTTTCGCTGACCTCGCGCAGAGACTCCGTTGCACCTTGCAACGCCGTATCGATTCTCAAAAATCCGTTCAAAGGTGTCTGTCCATCGCGTAATATGACCGCATTCCTGTTGGTGCGGTCTTCATTATGCAAGTTTACTCAAATGTACTGGATATGGTCGGTGAGACGCCGATGCTCGAACTTTCGGCGATGGATACCGGGCCGTGCCGGCTGTTTCTGAAGCTGGAATTGATGAACCCGGGCGGTTCAATCAAGGACCGCATCGGCATTTCAATGATTGACGAGGCTGAGAAGCGCGGCGACATCAAACCTGGCGATACACTGGTTGAAGCGACCGCCGGTAATACCGGACTTGGCCTGGCGCTGGTTGCAGCACAGAAAGGATATCAACTGATTCTTGTTTTGCCGGACAAGATGAGCCAGGAAAAGATCTTCAATCTGCGCGCCATGGGAGCAGAAGTCGTATTGACACGGTCCGATGTGGCCCGTGGCCACCCCGAGTATTACCAGGATATGGGGAAACGCCTCGCCGAGGAAAGGGGCGCCTATTTCATCAACCAGTTTGGCAACCCGGATAATCCGCTGGCACACGAAAATTCGACGGCACCGGAAATCTTCAAGCAGCTCGATGGCAATGTCGATGCTATTGTCGTCGGTGTCGGCTCAAGCGGTACCGTCAGCGGCATCAGCAAATATTTACAGAAGCACTCTCCGAAAACAGAGCTGGTTATCGCAGACCCGGTAGGGTCAGTCGTTGCGGACTACGTAAACAAGGGCTCTTTCGGTGACAGCTCCTCCTGGCTGGTTGAAGGAATAGGTGAGGATTTCATTCCCTCGATTGCCGATTTCACCGGGGCGGGGAAGGCCTACAGCATCCCGGACGATGAGTCGTTTAGCACTGCGCGAGAACTCCTGCGCAAGGAAGGTATTCTCGCGGGCTCGTCCTCGGGCACATTGCTAAGCGCGGCACTTCGATATTGCCGTGAGCAGACTGAACCCAAGCGAGTGGTTACGTTTGCCTGCGACACGGGCAACAAATACCTGTCAAAGCTGTTCAACGATTTCTGGATGGAAGACCAGGGATTTATCACCAGGGAAGAGTATGGGGATCTCCGGGATCTGATCGGGCGACCGCACGGGGAACGGGCCACTATCACGGTCGGCCCGACGGATATCCTGACGACTGCACACAACCGTTTGCGCAACGCCGGTTTTTCTCAGCTGCCCGTCATGGACGAAGGAAAGCTGGTCGGCATCGTGACCGAAGACGCGATCATTCAATACGCTTTTGGAAAACCCGAGTTAATGAACTCCGCGGTCGAAGAAGCAATGCTGACGGCGTTTATCCGGCTCGACAAGGAGACCAGCATCAATAACCTCGTGGCAATGCTGTCGGTACAGCCATGCGCTGCGGTCGTCGATGGCGAAGAGTTCCTCGGATTGATTACCCGCGCGGACGTATTGAATCACCTTCGCAAGCAGATGTAAGAGGCATGTCAGCGCCGCATCCGCGACGCTGACATTGGCATGGAATCAGGGGTCCGGTCGGACAATCACGGTGTCGGCAATTGGAATAATTTCAGTTATCGGCAGGTCTGCTGCTGCCGCATGCTTGCGGATGGCATCTTCGCTGCTGGCCTGGTAAATACAGACGGTGCCAAGTGACCCGCCATCTTCGCCGAGTACATACGAACGGATCCAGCGAATGTCATTCGGCATGCTATTGCCAACTTCTGTTGACCGTGCGGCGGCAGCCTCCAGGATGGTGCCGTCCTGAAAACCGCTACGGCGCAAAATGGCATATAAGTTCATTGTCTTCCCCTCGTTTTGTTGTTGTTCTTTTTAAGTGTTGTTTTCCCATTTTTTCAGGAGAGTAGCTTTTTTATTGTTTTCCGAGTGTAGCCGATTATGCACCTAATGCGGCTAATTGATCTGCCTGGTATTCATTGATCAGCGGGTCGACAACCTGGTCGAGGTCGCCTTCCAGGACTTCTGACAATTTGTAGAGCGTGAGATTGATCCTGTGGTCTGTCACCCGGCCCTGCGGATAGTTGTAGGTGCGAATTCGCTCGGAACGGTCGCCGGAGCCAACCTGCGACTTTCGATTCTGCGCCTGCTCCCTCTCCTGAGCGGCAATCTCCGCGTCGAGGAGTTTTGCCTGCAACAGCGACATCGCCCGGGCACGGTTTTTATGCTGTGATCGTTCATCCTGGCATTCGACGACGATGCCGGTAGGCAGATGGGTCAGTCGAACCGCCGAGTCCGTCTTGTTCACATGCTGGCCACCGGCTCCGGATGCACGGTAGGTGTCAACCCGAAGATCGCCGGCATTGATTTCTATCGCCTCAACCTCGTCGGGCTCGGGTAGCACCGCAACAGTGCACGCCGAAGTATGGATACGTCCCTGCGACTCCGTCGCCGGCACGCGCTGGACACGATGTGCACCGGATTCGAACTTCAGTCGGCCGTAAATGTTGTTTCCGGCAATTCGGCTGACGATTTCTTTATAGCCGCCGTGTTCGCCTTCGCGAGCACTGATTATTTCGATCGGCCACCGCCGGCTTTCTGCGTATTTCGAATACATGCGGAAAAGATCGCCGGCAAAAATTGCGGCCTCGTCACCGCCAGTGCCGGCACGAATTTCGAGAAAGATATTGCTGTCATCGTGGGGATCCGGCGGTATCAATGCTTTCTGCAGGTCTGCCTCAAGCGATTCACGGGCCTCCCCGAGCGTGGAGAGCTCTTCCTGGCCCATCTGTCGGATCTCTTCATCGCTGTCGGCAGCCATTTCTTCTGCGCCTGCGATGTCGCTTGTGATCGACTCATACTTGCTGAAGAGGGTGACGACGGACTCCAGTCGGGAATACTCTTTCGACAAATCCCGGAACTGGTTCTGATCCCCGATGACGTCCGGATCTGCCAGAAGTCCGGCGATCTCCTCAAAGCGATCCCTGGTCGCTTCCAGTTTGTAGCGAATGGATTCTTTCATGTTCAGTCGTTCCGGTTCAGACCAAACAATTCGGTTATGGCTTCCACGAACTGCCGGTCAGATCTTTCGCCGGCCTCACGCAAGCGCACGCTTGGATGATGCAGGAGTTTCTTTATCAGTGCCGAGGTCACGTAATCGAGCACCTCATCGGCATCTGCCCCTTTGGCAAGCCTGCGTCGGGCTTTTTCCAGCACCTGTTCGCGAATCTCGTCGCCGTGATCCCGTAGCGCCGTAATGATTGGCGCGACCTCTTTGCTGCGTTCGATGCCCAGGTAGCGTGTGGTTTCATCGTCGAGAATACGGTTCGCATCTACCGCCGCAGCCTCGCGATTATTCTGTCCTTCGACAATGACTTTGTCGAGATCATCAATCGTATAGAGATAGACATCGTCCAGTTTGCTGATTGCCGGATCAAGGTCTCGTGGTACGGCGATATCAACGGCGAAGACCGGCTTGCGCTTCCGCGCCTTGATTGCAGCCTTCATCTGTTCGACCGATACGATAATTTCAGAGCTTGCTGTGGAGCTTATGAGAATATCTGCCTCGGGTAGTGTGCCCTCGAGCTCAGACAGTGGCAGGGCGAAGCCGTCAAACTGGCTGGCGAGGTCATGGGCTCGCTCAAAGTTCCTGTTTGCGACGAAAAGGCGGCCGATGTCTTTCCGGTAGAGATGTTTTGCGACGAGTTCCATGGTCACACCGGCACCGATCAGCAATGCCGTGTGCTTCGAAAAGCCGGCGAAGAACTGGTTCGCCAGGTTAACCGCCGCATAGGCAACGGACACCGGACTCGAACCGATTTCTGTGTCCGTACGGACTTTCTTGGCCACGGAGAACGTATGATGAAAGAGTCGACTTAGCTGCGAGCCGACCGCACCCGCCTCTTCAGAATGGCGATACGCGTCTTTGAGCTGCCCGAGAATCTGCGGTTCGCCCAGGACCATCGAATCGAGTCCACAGGCCACTCGAAACAGGTGGCGGATCGCATCCTCGCTGTTCAGGGTGAACAAGGCGGCGCAGGCTTCTTCAGTCAGCTTCTGGTCGTCTCTGAGCCAGTTATTTAGCAGGATCAAGCCATCGTCCGTCGATTCGACATAAAACTCGGTTCTGTTGCAGGTCGACAAAACCACGGCCTCGGCCACGCCCGGAATGTTCGTGACAGCAGCCAGCGCGCTGTCAATTTCAGCGCCCGTGTACACGACCTGCTCGCGTATTTCGACAGGTGCCGTGTTATGGTTCAGCCCGAGAATGTGGAGCGGCATCTTGGTTTATCGGATCCAGGGTGACAATCAACGCGTATGATAAGCGAACTGATGGCTCAGTTCCTTGTCTGTGTTCATCACGTATGGCAAATATCCGATCATTTGGAATGTTGAGTAACACTACTTTGGCGAAATCGACCGGCCGCATCCTGCAAACACTTACCCTGGTTGGGTGGCTGGCGGCCCTCTGCATACCCGGAATTTCGAAGGCTGACGAAGAATCCGAGGAAGTGGCAAGCCATGTGCTTGCCGCAGAAACGGCATTAAATCAGCACGAATACCAGGTTGCCTCATCTGAATACCGTCGGGCCGCGGAGCTGAGCGAGGATCCGGAAGTGGCTCGCCAGGCGACCCGCATCGCGTTTACCTACGGATTCAACAAAGATGCAATCAGCGCGGCTCGTCGCTGGTCTCGGCTGGCCCCGGAAGATGACGAGGCGCTGCTTTACATTGCGCAGCTCTACCTTCGGGCCGGCGAAATTCGTGAATCGCGGAAGAGTTTCGAAAAATTGCTCGAAAAGGGTGATTCTCCGGTGGACGAGCGGCTGATGGCGC
Source organism: Woeseiaceae bacterium (assembly GCA_024640345.1). Classification (GTDB taxonomy): domain Bacteria; phylum Pseudomonadota; class Gammaproteobacteria; order Steroidobacterales; family Woeseiaceae; genus SZUA-117. The sequence goes on along the minus strand of JAHEFD010000007.1, from coordinate 14,382 downwards.
TGATCCCTGTGTTGTCGCGCGAAGATCCGACCAACGGCTACGAACTCATGCGGCAATTGGCCAGACCGTATAAAAAATCAGTGTTCGCGCATTATTCCGTGGCAGTCATGGCACTTCAGGCCGGCGACATGGAGACGGCAGGGGAGCGGGCTAAAGAAGCCATCAAGATAGATCCGGAATGGGTCAAGCCCCACCTGCTCTATGCGCGCTCCCTCCTGCTAGCCGGCGACGAGGAGGGCGCGATCGACTACACAGCCCGCCTGGTCGGTGACGATCCCGATCCCGACCCGGAAGCCCGGCTGGAACTGGCCATCATGCTGGTTTCGGCGGGTCGCGACGACGATGCCCTGAGCCAGGTCAATCAGATCCTGCTCGAGCAGCCGTATCGTACCGATGCGCTGCGACTCATGGCGATCATCAATTTTCGCCTCGAATATCTGGATGTCGCCAAAGCAGATTTTGAAGACCTCCTGGCCAGCGGCAATTACCAGATGGACGCGCTTTACTACCTGGGTCGAATTGCCGATTCGCGCGGCGAACTGAAAGAGGCGGTTGAGTATTATTCGCAGGTAACGAGCGGCTCCAACGCCGTGCTGTCACAGAGCAGGGCGGCAGGCATCATCGCGCAGCAGGGCAAACCTGAAAAAGCGCTTGAGCATCTGAGCGACTTCGCGGAAATAAACCCGAACTTCGCTGTTGACATGCTGCGCTCGAGGGCACATCTGCTGGCCAGTATCGACCGGCACGATGAAGCGCTGGAGTTGTTCGACCAGGTTGTGGCCTATCGCCCCGACGATGAGGGAATCCAGCTGGGCCGTGCCGCGCTGCTCCTGAAAATGGGACGCATCGACGATGCCGTCAAGCAATATCGCCGCGCGGTCGAGCGCTGGCCGGAGAGTTCGATGTCGCTCAATGCACTGGGCTATACGCTGGCGGACATGACGGACCGGTACGATGAGGCAGAAAAGCTCATCAAGAAGGCGCTGGGCATGGAGCCCGACAGCGCAGCCATCATCGACAGCTGGGGATGGGTGATGTACAGGCAGGGTAAAAGCGAGGAGGCGCTGGAGCACCTCGAACGTGCCTACGAAACCCTCAGGGACCCTGAAGTTGCCGGGCATATCGTCGTCGTGCTGCTGTCGCTCGAGAAGAATGACGAGGCCGAATTGGCCCTGAACGACGCAATGGTCTTGTTTCCGGACAGCGAAATTCTGAGAAAACTGCAAGAGCAGCATTTTCCGGAAACGCCCTGACAGCGGAGCCTGATTGCTTTCCCGGGTCCTTAATCTCGGTTTTCTGATGCTCATCGTCGGGCTGGCTGGTTGCGTGTCCAGTGGCGGCAGTCTGCTGCCGCAGATCGACGACTGGGAAACCCGAAAAGCCGTACTCGGTGATACCGACGAATGGGAGTTCGCCGGGCGTATCGGCGTGAGCGCAGGCGAGGAAGGATTCAACGGAAAACTGTGGTGGAGGCAGGACGGGATTGTCTTCCGCGCCCGGATAAGCGGTCCACTGGGCGTTGGGACCATCTTCATTAACGGAGACCGGAGCGAGCTGACGCTTACCGATAAGGACGGGGTCGTTACAGAACTTGTTGATGCGGAAGCCGAGCTCCGCGAGCGCTATGGCTGGACCATCCCGGTATCCAGTTTGCCTTACTGGACCCTGGGAATTCCGGATCCGTCGACAGCATCGGAGGCCAGCTTCGATGAAGCAGGGCGGCTCAGCCGGCTTTTGCAGAGAAACTGGCAGGTGACGATCTCGCAGTACGCCGACGGTGGTGGTCAGTCCATGCCGCGACGCCTGACTGCATTAAATAACGATATCAAAGTGCGGCTGGTGATCGACAACTGGACATTCAGGTAAGCCTGGGGCCTCGTTTGACACGCCACATCGTGCAGATCACAATTGCGCCCGGGAAGCCGGGTCTGATGGGGTGTAGCCAAGTGGTAAGGCAACGGGTTTTGATCCCGTCATGCGCAGGTTCGAATCCTGCCACCCCAGCCATATCGCCTGTCGGCGCTGAATCAAGCACGCAGAATAAGTAGAAAATAACTACAAAATGTTGGGGAGATAAGCGGTGGAACCGTCAACAATGGCGATCTTTTCGGGGAACGCGCATCCGGAACTTGCGCAGGACATTTCCCGGGTTCTTCTCATACCGCTCGCGAAGGCCCATGTCGGCCGGTTCAGCGACGGCGAGATTAATGTGGAAATTCTCGAAAACATACGTGGTCGGGAAACTTTCATCATCCAGCCAACGTGCCCGCCGACCTCCGAAAACCTGATGGAATTGCTGGTGATGGTGGATGCCGCAAGACGGGCATCGGCGGCGAGAATCACGGCGGTGATCCCTTATTTCGGGTTTGCTCGCCAGGATCGACGGCCCCGTTCTTCCCGGGTACCGATAACGGCCAAGCTGGTCGCCAAGATGATCGGTGTGGCCGGCGTCGATCGCGTGCTAACCGTGGATCTGCATGCAGACCAGATACAGGGCTTTTTCGATATAGCGGTAGACAACGTCTACGCGTCGCCTCTGCTCCTGGGCGATGTCTGGAAGCAGAAATACGAAAACATGGTCGTCGTATCACCCGATGTCGGCGGCGTCGTACGCGCGCGTGCACTGGCCAAGCGACTTGGCGATTCGGATCTTGTCATCATCGACAAGCGTCGTTCCAAAGCCAATCAGTCCGAAGTGATGAATATTATCGGTGAGGTCGCGGGCAAGAATTGCGTCATGATCGACGACATGGTCGATACCGCCGGCACATTGTGTCATGCCGCGAGTGCGTTGAAAGCACATGGCGCGGCCTCCGTCGATGCTTACATCACGCATCCCGTGTTGTCCGGCCCTGCGGTATCAAGAATTACCGATTCGGATCTTGACGAGATGGTCGTCACTGACACGATACCGCTGGGGGAGGCCGCGAAAGCATGTAGCAAGATTCGCCAGTTATCGACCGCTGAGTTGCTTGCCGAAACGATGCGGCGTATTTCAGACGAAGAGTCAGTGAGCTCCCTCTACGTCGACTAAGGTATCATCCGGCGACTGAAACACAGTCGACGCTAATCTGGATTCGTCGCCGCCTGTCTCTTTGGAGAATATTCGTGATGACCAGTCTGTGCGCAGCAGGACCCGGCGCGACTTGAATCGGAAGGCAGCGATAATGATTGTTACGATCGGTCAGTCCAGCCCCGATCCTGCTCAGATTTTCGATCATTCACCTGGCCATACAATATTCGCCACGCAACCTCAACCCCAGGAAAATACCGGTGCATAAACAATTTCCAATTTACATCGTCATCGCTTGCGTTATTTTGAGCGCTTGCAACAGATCAGCCGAGCAAGGCGTGTCGGCTACACCGCCAGCGACGATGGAAGCATCCGCTGATCAGGATTCAGGAATCGCCGCCCCGCGCTCTGGTATCTATACCGAAGTTCCGTTGATTGCGGATTTGAGCGGATTAAGCGATGGGCAGCGAAGCATGCTTGTCCTGCTCATCGAGGCGTCCCAGATCATGGACGACCTGTTCTGGCGCCAGGCATACGGCGATGACTACCAGGCATGGCTCGCATCTATTGGTGTGGATGAGGTCCGGCGCTTTGCCGAGATGAACTATGGTCCGTGGGACAGGTTGGCAGGCGACATTCCGTTTATGCCCGGTGTTGGAGAGAAGCCCCTGGGCGCGCAGTTCTATCCCGCCGACATGAGCAAGGAAGAGTTTGAAGCGGCGGACCTGCCGGGCAAGACCGGCCTTTATTCGTTTATCAGGCGAGACGACGCGGGAAAACTGATCGTCGTGCCTTATCACGCTGAGTTCGCTACGGAACTTGGCCGGGCGGCGGACCTCCTGAGGCAGGCGGCTGATCTCGCAGATGACGTGGAATTTGCTGGCTACCTGCGCCTGCGTGCAGATGCGCTGGTTACGGATGACTACCAGGCGAGCGACTTCGCGTGGATGGACGTCAAGTCGAATGATGTTGATCTCGTTATCGGAGCGATCGAAACCTATGAAGATCGCCTTTTCGGTTACAGGGCAGCCTATGAGGCCTATGTCCTGATCAAGGACCAGGAATGGAGCGAGCAACTCGAAAAGTTTGCGGCGTTCCTGCCGGAACTGCAGCGCGGGCTGCCGGTTGATCCGCTCTATAAATCTGAATCACCCGGTACTGATTCGGACTTGAACGCTTACGACGTTATTTATTACGCAGGGCATAGCAATGCCGGCGCGAAAACAATCGCCATTAACCTGCCAAACGACGAAGAAGTGCAATTGCAAAAAGGGACCCGTCGTCTGCAGTTGAAAAATGCGATGCAGGCGAAGTTCGAAAAGATCATGACGCCAATTTCCGGTTTGCTCATCGACGAATCGCAAAGTGACCATGTGACTTTCGATGCATTTTTCGCCAATACCATGTTTCATGAAGTTGCCCACGGTCTTGGCGTCAAGAAGACGGTTAACGGCAAGGGTACTGTTCGTGAAGCACTGCTTGATGTTGCATCGAGCATGGAGGAAGGAAAGGCAGACATCCTCGGTCTGTACATGATTACGAAGCTCAACGAAGCCGGTGAACTTGGCGATATTGACCTGCGCGACAACTACGTAACCTTTATGGCTGGCATATTCCGGTCGATTCGATTCGGTGCAAGCGACGCTCACGGCAAAGCGAATATGGTCCGCTTTAACTTCTTCGCTGAACAAGGTGCTTTCGTTCGCGACCCCGAAAGGGGTACGTATCGCGTCGACTTCGACAAGATGGAGAATGCGATGTCATCGCTATCCAACCTTCTGTTAACTTTGCAGGGCAATGGAGACTACGAAGGCGCATCCACCCTGACGAACGAGAAAGGCGTTATCGATGCAGTGCTGGACGCGGATCTCGCGCGGCTGACAGAGGCCGATATTCCTGTTGATATCCTGTTTTCCCAGGGCCTGAGCGAGCTGGGCCTGGCGCCCTAGACCTGCTGCCGTTCACGCGGAAAAAGAGTTAAGCACCTCGTCAGGTTACCCGTCCGCAGGGGGAATGAGTCGCCCGGCAGTCAGGCTACTCACGGCAGATTCTGGATACGAGATTTTAGGAGCGCTGCGTAGGCCTCCCGGCGATACCACAGCATGAAGCAGTTGATTGCGAAGAATAATACCGCCACGGGAATTTGGCCCGCTTCCAGGACTGTGTGGAACAAGAGGATATTCAGCGAAACCGGAAACAACATGATGGCCGCCAGCGCCACGTAGCGATCCAGGATGAAGCTCAGTCCGCTAACGAGAAACACGGCCGTCATTATCGGCACAAAGTATCCGGCATTGTGCATGGCAATCTGAAACGGCCGGGCCTCGGGCCCGGCAATCGGCGGTTCCCAGCCAAGAATACCCAGCCCCATGAGGCCGCTGGCAAACACCAGTGCCCCGCAGATAATCCGCAAGATCGTCAATGTACGGGCCACGTCATGGTTCTCATCGAATTCACCTCTGCTGAGTATAGGTAACCGCCCGCCGCCCGGCATGCGGTGCATTGCGGGATTCCGGCCTTTGGGCTACTATTCGCGCCCCATGCCCGGTTGGTCGCGACCGGGATTTTTTATGGGGCCAAAAAAGGCCTCA
>JAHEFD010000007.1:0-8678 GCA_024640345.1 Woeseiaceae bacterium | reverse complement strand
AGGTAACCGCCCGCCGCCCGGCATGCGGTGCATTGCGGGATTCCGGCCTTTGGGCTACTATTCGCGCCCCATGCCCGGTTGGTCGCGACCGGGATTTTTTATGGGGCCAAAAAAGGCCTCAAAAACAATCAGTTATTGAAAGTCTCGGGAGAGATCCAATGAAAGAAGATTTCGATCTGATTGCGGAACTTCGTGAAGACCAGGGGAAGGGTGCGAGCCGCCGCCTGCGTCATGAAAACAAGGTTCCTGCAATCATCTATGGTGGTGGCCGTAAACCCAGAATGCTGGCATTCGACCACAATCGTGTAGTCCAGCAACTGTCACACGAGTCATTTTTTTCCAGCATCCTGAACATCAAGGTCGGCGACAAAAGCCAGGCCGCGATCATCAAGGATGTACAGCGTCATCCGGCGAAAAACAGAATCATGCACATGGATTTTCAGCGCATCGTAGCTGGCGAGAAGATTCGCATGAACGTGCCGATTCATTACATTAATGCAGACATCGCAGTCGGCGTGAAGCAAGGCGGCGGATCCGTTTCGCAACTGATGTCTGATGTTGAAGTTAGCTGTCTGCCGAAAGATCTGCCTGAGTATTTCGAGGTGGATATCGCCGAACTCGCGCTCGACGACATGCTGCATATCTCGGATATCAAGTTGCCGTCAGGCGTCGAAATTCCCGAGCTCGCGCAAGGTCCGGAGCACGATCACCCGATTGTCGCCATTCATGTCATCAAGGCAGCGCCGATCGAGGAAGATGAGGAAGAGGCCGGCGAGGAAGGCGCGGCTCCAGCAGTACCGACTATCGACCGCGATGCCGAAGGCGATTCGGACGAGGATTGATCCGGGTCAACTGTATCGGAAAAGGTCGCCGGCCGGACAAGTTGCCGGCGGCCAGCTCCGCAGAATATACCCGCGCACTGTTGCGGGTATTTTTTTGCGGCGCTGCTAAAGCCTGATCCGCGACAATCGGCAGGCGACTTTTCGATCAAGGGCGGATTGGGCCTTTTTATTGATACTGGCTAAAGAGCTACCATAGTGTCGCTATGACAACGCATCTCTCAATTATTGCCGGACTCGGCAATCCCGAAGAACGCTATGAGCGAACGCTGCACAACGCCGGTTTCTGGTTCGTGGACGAGCTGGCAAGACGCGCGGGCGTTTCCTTCAAGTACGAAAAGCGATTTGATGCAGAGACCTGCAAGATAAGCGTTCGCGGTGATGAAATATGGCTGGCCAAGCCGCAGAGTTATATGAACCTGAGTGGCGGACCAATTCGTGCACTGCTCGACTATTACAGGTTGTCGGCAGGTCATCTGTTGGTTGCACACGACGAGATTGACCTCGAACCCGGAACGGTTCGGCTCAAGCTTGGCGGTGGTCATGGCGGGCACAACGGGATGCGTGACGTTATCCGGCATTGTGGCGCCGATTTTATGCGTTTGCGCCTTGGTGTTGGACACCCGGGCCAGAAAGACCAGGTCACCAGTTACGTTCTCAAAAAAGCGTCGAGTGACGTCGAGGCTGACATTCTGAGAAATATTGATCAGGCTGCAGATGTCATCCCGTTACTCGCGGAAAATGGCCTTAACGCGGCAATGAAAAAACTACATACAAAAGAATAAATCTATGGCAATTAAATGTGGCATCGTCGGGCTCCCGAACGTTGGCAAATCCACGCTGTTCAATGCGCTGACGGCAGCCGAAATCCCGGCGGAAAATTATCCGTTCTGCACAATTGAACCGAATGTCGGTGTGGTAGCTGTGCCTGATCCGCGCCTGGCCGTGTTGGCCGGCATCGTGAATCCGCAAAAGACCATTCCGACGACAATGGAATTTGTCGATATCGCCGGTCTTGTCAAGGGTGCCTCGAAGGGCGAGGGCCTGGGGAATCAGTTTCTTGCCAATATTCGAGAAACGAATGCCATCGCACACGTGGTTCGCTGTTTCGAGGACGACGATGTTACCCATGTGTCCGGTGCCATCGATCCCGTCGGTGATATCGAAACGATAAACACCGAACTCGCACTTGCGGATCTCGAGTCCGTCGAGAAGCAGCTATACAAAGCTGAAAAAAACGCCAAGACAAACGAGAAGGAAGCCATTGTCTTGCGCGACCTGTTGAAACGGATCAGCAATCACCTGGATCAGGGGCTGCCGTTGCGCTCGCTTGGACTTGATGACAACGATCTCGCGCGTATTCGCGATTTGCACCTGATAACACAGAAGCCGGTGATGTATGTTGCGAACGTTGACGAGAGCGGTTTCGAAAATAACCCGCACCTCGATGCCGTCAGGAAACTGGCGGAGGAGGAGGGCGCCGAAGTGGTCGCAATTTGTGCGGCGATTGAATCTGAAATCGCGTTGCTCGACGACGACGACAAGGCTGTATTCCTGGCCGATCTCGGGCAGGACGAACCGGGATTGAATCGCGTCATTCGCTGCGGCTACAAGTTGCTGGGTTTGCAAACCTACTTTACGGCTGGCGTGAAAGAAGTCCGTGCCTGGACGACCAAAGTAGGTGCAACCGCGCCCAGGGCAGCAGCCGAAATTCATACCGACTTTGAAAAAGGTTTCATTCGAGCCGAGGTAATAGCCTACGATGATTTCGTGAAAGGCAATGGCGAACACGGGGCAAAGGAGGCCGGCCGATTACGTCTCGAAGGTAAGGAGTACATCGTCAAAGAAGGCGATGTAATGCACTTCCGGTTTAATGTCTGACGGAACGTCTCTGGAAGAAAATCACCCCGATCAGCATGCCTGCGCCAGCGATGTGGAAAGCTATTCCGAGCGGCGTCCATAAAAGACACGTGGCGCTAACCAGTAATGCTGTGCCGGTGACGGCATTCAGTTTCGTTTCAAGGTGCCACTGCAGTATTCCCGCGAGCGCGTACAGGCCGAAACAGGCGAAGACGAAGACGCTTATTCGTTCTGGCCAGCTTCCGGTGATCAGCGGTGTGAAGGCGAAAAGCGCTGGTATCAGGTAAAGGCCCTTGGCGATCTTCCATGCAGTCAGTCCCGTTCGCATCGGCGGTGTGCCGGCAATCGCCGCCGCGGTAAACGCAACGAGGCAGACCGGCGGCGTAATGTTGCTGTCCTGAGAGAGCCAGAAGATGATCAGGTGAGCGCTGAGCAGCATGCTGGTGACGAGACTCGGGTCGAGCAATTCTCCACGCACAATCTGTCGCATTTCGGGCGGCATCTCGACGAATGTGCGAAGAGGATCGCCGCCGAACAGGTTTACGATTGCCTGAACGTTCGATGGCAGGTCAGGCGCGCTCAATGCCTCCAGCATGACGGACTGGCTCATCAGGTCATAGAGGGCAGGTGCGGCCAGCGTCGCCAGCACGATGTAGGAAGCGGTGACCGGCAATCCCATGCCGAGAATCAGGGAGGCCAATGCCACAAGCACCAGTGTGAGCAGCAAGCTGCCATCGGCCCACTCAACAATCATGACGGAAAACGCGTTGCCAAGGCCCGTTGTCGTGACGACGTTGACGACCAGGCCGACCGCTACCAGCAGAATGGCAGTTGGAACCATGATGCGAAGCGCGTCGAGAATGGCATCGATACAGCGGCTGAATGTCATCGGTGTATCCGAGAGCCAGGAAACAGCGACTACGGCAAAAGTGGCCACGGTGGCGGAGCGGACCGGTGTATACCCCATGACAAGGGAGGCGACGAGGGCCGCCAGCGGAATGGTGAAATGCCACCCCTTTTTCAGGGCCTCAAATGCGGAAGGCTGACCGGGGTCTGTGTCTGTCGAAACGCCGACACGTCGCGCTTCGATTCGAACAAAAAATGACACCGTCAGGAAGTAAAGGATGGCCGGAAGAACGGAAACGGCGATGATCTGCAGATAAGGAATCTGCGTGTAACTCGACATTACAAACGCACCGGCGCCCATTACAGGGGGCATAAGCTGGCCACCTGTCGATGCGGCTGCTTCGACTCCCGCAGCGAATCGTGGTGTGAAGCCGGAACGAGTCATCATTGGAATGGTAATGACACCCGTGGATACGGTCGTAGCAACAGCCGATCCGGACACTGACCCCATCAGGCCCGAGCCGATAACGGCGACGTGCCCGGCACCGCCCTGGTAACGACCCGCGAAGCTTCGCGCAACATCGACAATGAAGTCACCGGCTCCCGATTTAAGGAGGAAAGCACCGAACAGAATAAACATGAAAACGAAAGTGGATGAAATATTGGCCACCATGCCGAACATGCCATCGCCACTGAAGTAACTGCGGTAAAGAACGGTTTCTACGCTAAGTCCCGGGAAGGAAAAAACACCGGGAACGTATTTCCCAAGGAACAGAACGTAGGAAAGACTGACGGCAATCAGTGTTGGCATGAACCAGCCGCTGGTCCTTCGGGTAAATTCCATCGCAAGGAGGATCGAGGCGCTGGCGAAAAAATAGTCACCGGCTGCAAATTCGGATTCGCGCGCGTAGAGCGCATCTTCGAATAGAACAAGGTAGGCCGCCACGCCGATCGACAGGACAGCAAGCAGGGCGTTCGCGATTTCCCGCAATGTGATGCGGGTATCCGGGTTGTCCGCCTGGTGAAAGCTCAGCGCACAAAGCGCGCCGAATCCACCGAAATGAATTGCTGAGAACCACAACTCAGAAACTGCGGTGAACAGGTTGTTGTAGACGTGAAATAGCGCAAACAGGACCGCGGCCCATTTCAGGAGTGGCCTGCTCATGGGGGTGTCAGCGCCTCGGGAATCGTCATGCCCTGTTCGCGATAATAACGAGCGGCACCGGGATGAAGCGGCGCGCCAACACCTGTCAGGGCCTTGTCGAGCGTTACTTCCCGCGTTGCTTTGTGTATTTCATGCAGCGCAGCCAGGTTTTCCCACAGTGTCTTAGTTACCTGGTAGACAACCTCGTCCGGGATATCGGCACGAACTGCCAGGATGTTCGGATGAGCGATCGACTGAATATCTTCTGGCTGATTCGGGTAAGTGTTCGCCTTGATCACGTAACGACTCCAGAGCGGATACGTTTTATTGATCTTCTCAATATCGCCGTCGCTGAAGCTTAGTAATGTCAGGTCGTCACCTACCATCGCAAAAGCACGGGTTATGCCTGTCACTGGCGGACCCGCCGGGATGTTCATGCCGACAATCGTGCCATCCTGTATGGCATTGGCAGTCGCACCATATCCCATGTAGGCGAGCGTAAATTTTTTCTCGTAATCGATGCCCAGGCTTTTCAGTATGTGGTCACCACTTTTCTCGGCGCCCGAATTCCTCGCACCCAGTACGAATCGCTGACCATCCAGTCTGTCGAGGTCCCAAATTGTGCCATCGACTGCTAGGTCCTTGAGCAGGATAAAGTGATCGGTATTCTGCCACAGCGCGCCAATGCTCCTGAGCCAGGGCTGCGGCTTCCCGATTGGTCCGTCACCGTTCCAGGCCCAGGCGGCAAATATGCCCTGGAGCATTGCAAACTGGGCCTGGTTGTCCCGCATCAGCTTGATGTTTTCGAGCGAGCCTGCGGAACTGATGGCAGAAAGACTGATGCCCTCGGTCGAATAAAGCTGTGACTTTGTAATAGTCGCGATGGCGACACCGACCGGGTAGTACGTTCCGCCGGTCGTCGCCGTTGTCAGGATGTACGGGCGGCTGGTTGACAGGTTTTCCGTACACGCACCTGCTGCCAGGATGATGCCGAGCATAAACAGATGTCGAATGCGCTTTTTCATATTAGTGCCAGGACTGATGGCTGGACTCTACCTTGTACAGGATATAGTCCCGTAAGTGGTCAGCCAGTTGGGAAGAACTGCAATGCAGCAATACGAAAAATTCGATCCAGTTGAGTACTGTTTTGCAATTTGTTGAATTCGATTGAACGGAATGACCGTGACGGCACTCCGGAATTTCGATTTGGGCATTCTCAAACATGCAGGTAACCTGTCTATTCGGTCCGGACATTATACGTAAGGTGCTCGGCACAGCCTGTTTTGTGACCGAATCTTCCGGTGAGACGCTTGCTCTGTTAGATTCGACTCTGCATTTGGCACGCTTTGGAAGGGGTAATCGTCATGAAGAACGTCCCAATATCCGCGCTAGTCATCATATTTCTTGTATTTCCTGCCGATCCTTTGTTGGCGCAGTCTCCGCTGGATGAGTTGTCGGACGGAGATCTTGCTGACGGTGAACGACTGTTTCGCGTGCATTGTGCGCGCTGTCACGGTATCGATGGCGCCGGTGGAGAAGGCTCTAACCTCGCGCGCCCTCGGTTAAGATTTGCGCCGGACGATGAAGCCCTGATCGACGTAATCGGCGACGGGATTCCGGGCACGGGGATGCCCGCAATCTGGACTCTCGACGATGAGCAAACCGCAAGAGTCGCAGGTTACGTGCGGACCCTTGGTCGACTCGAAGCGGAAGAAATGCCCGGCGACCCCGGGCGCGGAGCCTCTCTCTACCAGGCGACCGGTTGTCCTGCCTGCCACATCATTGCCGGTCACGGAACGGGTATCGGGCCCGAGCTGACGGAGGTCGGTGATCGACGGGGTTTGGCCTATCTCAGGAGCTCGTTGGTCGAGCCAGCGGCCGCACAGTCGCAAACCATGGGCTACCAGGATTACCTGACTGTGAGGGTGAGCACCAAAGATGACAGCGTAGAGGGACTACGCGTCAACGAAGACGCTTTTTCGATCCAGGTCAGGGATGTCGCCGGAACGGTGCATTCATTTCGCAAAAAGGATCTGCTCAAGTTCGAGAAGATTTTTGCGCACAGCCTCATGCCGGAATACGGAGGGGCCCTGCCGGAGCGGGACATGAACGACCTGGTTTCCTATTTGATGAGTCTCAGGAGCGAAAAATGAGAAAGCTAACCTTACTGACCGCTTTCCTGGTTATCGGTCCGGTCCACGCAGAGGTGAGTTTCGACAGGCTGGTCAATGCTGGCAAAGACAAGGACAGCTGGCTCACCTATTCCGGCACCTATAACTCAGAGCGATTTTCTCCCCTGGCGGAAATTAATACGAGCAACGCCAGCGACCTGAAAACAATCTGGGCTTACCAGATGCAGCCATCCACCTACACCGGGGCGGGGCTTGTCGAGACAACGCCCCTGGTTGCCGACGGTACGATGTACATCACCGAACCGCCGAGCACGGTAACGGCACTCGATGCGCGAACCGGCAAGCGCCTGTGGACCTGGTCGCCCGAAATGCCCGAAGAAGTTTTAAACATCGGTTTTCCGAAAGTGAATCGCGGCGTCGCGCTGCTCGGTGATGCCGTGTACGTGGGCACGCTGGACGCGCATCTCGTGTCGCTCGATGCCGCGACCGGCGCACTCCGTTGGGATGTCGAGGTTGCTGACAACGCGGCGGGATTCTCATTGACGCTCGCACCACTCGCACTCGAAGGCAAAATCATCGTCGGAGTCAGCGGTGCCGAGGCGGGCGTACGTGGGTTCGTGGATGCCTACGATTCAGCGACCGGTGAGCGGTTGTGGCGATTCAACACGATCCCCGCGCCGGGAGAGCCGGGCAGCGAAACCTGGCAAGGTGAGGCCTGGCAGACGGGAGGCGGCTCGACATGGCTGACGGGGTCCTACGATCCGGACCTTGATCTCCTTTACTGGACCGTTGGAAATCCTGCGCCGGACTGGAATGGCGATGTCAGACCCGGCGATAATCTTTACTCTTGTTCGTTGATTGCGCTGGACCCTAACAGCGGCGAGTTGAGATGGTATTTCCAGTTCACGCCCCACGATACGCACGACTGGGACGCAAACCAGATTCCGGTGCTGGTCGATGCTGAATTTGATGGCAAGAATAGAAAGATCGTGGCACTCGCCAATCGAAATGCATTTTTCTATCTGCTCGATCGGGAAACGGGCGAGTTTCTGCACGGCAATGAATACTCGAAGCAAACCTGGGCGTCGGGCCTTGACGAGGCCGGGCGACCGATCCTGCTGCCCGGAATGGATCCGACTTACGAGGGGAACCTGGTTTGGCCGAGTTTGCAGGGCGCTACGAACTGGTTCAGTCCCTCCTACAATCCGCAAACTGAACAGTTTTTCGTGGCAACCCGGCTGATGGGCTCGGTGTACTACAAGGCCGATGTTGAATACGAAGAGGGCATGCCGTTCCTCGGCGGTGGCGAACAGGCGCTTTCGGGCGATGATGCGGCCGGGGCGATCCGGGCGCTGGATGTGCTCACCGGCAAGCAACAATGGGAATTCATGCTGCATTCGCCCCCCTGGGCCGGCGTCATGGCGACGGCTGGCGGACTGGTTTTCGGTGGTAGCAACGAAGGCAACGTATTTGCACTGGATGCCAGCTCTGGTGAGGCGCTCTGGGATTTTCAGACCGGCGGGGCGGTGCGGACCAACCCGATGTCATTTGCTGTCGATGGGAAGCAGCGCGTGGTCCTGACCGGAGGCAGCACCATGTACGTATTCGGCCTCGAATAGCCCGTTTCGTGGGTTGACAGGGCTGGTCTGCAACCGGACAATTTGCCACCCCGAATCGCCCGGGGCACGAACTACGCAGAAGTGCTGTTGTCGTGATTATGTCCCTGGCGATACACGAATATGGTGATGTAGCTCAGATGGTTAGAGCGGTGGACTCATAACCCGCAGGTCGGTGGTTCAATTCCACCCATCACCACCAGTCAAGAAAAAGGGCGCCCAGCGGGCGCCCTTTTTCTTG
>JAHEFD010000126.1 GCA_024640345.1 Woeseiaceae bacterium | reverse complement strand
CAAAGCCTCCTTGCCTTTTCCCCGTTCAAACAGATCGTCTGTGCGATCGATAAATCAATTCAGTCGCGCCTTGAAACGCGCCATACCCTGCGCGCCGGCTTCGAGTTCGTTTTGCATCGTCCAGCGAACATGGGTGAAGTCTTCAGCACGTGCGGGCCGCGTTTCTCCATCGGTCGCGACCAGCAATTTTTCCGGTGGAGCGAAGCTTTTGCCGTTATCGACGGAAAACTCGATGACCGCTCCCGGGCCGAAAGCAGAGCCCTGTACATAAGTCAGGCTTTCCGCGATTGGATTGGTAATCACGATGTTTTCTGCTGACTGCTCGCTGATATTGGTGAAGGTGATCGTGTAAACGACGTCATCACCGGGCACTACCGTATCGGCGGGAACCAGGTTTCTCTTCGTTTCACCCGAATCACTGATGGTGACTTCTTCTTTCTGCACTACAGTTCGGACATTCAGGTGTCCCGGCTCTTGTGCAAGCGCGTTCACCGCAAAAAAAGTCGTCGCAATCAATGCCAGTTTCGTTAGTGTCTTCATGTCGTTTCCTTTGATATCGCTCTAAAATCAAACGTGGTTATGTGATCAATCAATCGTTACCTGGAATTCGATGGTTTGGATGCCATCGACCAGCGTGAGATCTCCCAGACGCACCACAACGGCAGGCGGACCGCTCAAATCGAGCTCGCCCGCGTCTGCGTCGATGACATCTGTGAGGTTTGCGCCGTTCAGCGAAAGGCTGTTGGCAACGTAAGTACTAAATTGAGGAACCGGATCGGAGAACACGCTCGCCGTCGCGGTTCCTCCATTCGTTACCTCAACAGTAATGGTGTAGGTGAGGGTTGCGCCGGTGGTGGGCTCGGTGCCGCCAAACGGATCGCTGACAAGCACCGACTTCTGCACATTTACGCTAACGTCGGAAACCAGGTACTCGCCGAAAACTGAGGTCGTTCCGCCGCTGCTACCGAGAACGGCATCCAGACCACCGTCGCCCAGCCCGGCCAGTGTTTCTCCGGGCAGCCCTGTGCCGGTCGTCGACGTTGCCGTCAGCTGGCTACGGCCGAGCCACCCGTCAGTTAATGCCGGTGGCATGTCATTGACCAGAAGAATGTCGACCGACTCATCGGCGGCCAGTTGCGGGTTGTTCCCCGCTAACACGTATGCCACATCGCCGACGGTGAAGTCGCCGCTGGTATCGGTGTCGTAGTAGATCGACGGATTTGCCGGAAGCGGATCGAAATCGTCTCCGGCTAATGCGCTGTCGATAAAAAGCTCGAATTCGTCATCGCCGTTACCGGTGTTGGTTACGGTGAAAAGCAGTGACCGATTGGCCTGGTTTGCTGATACCAGGACCTGTGGGCTCTGCAGGGTGACGGTGACGTCCAGCCGTTCAAGAACTGTCATCGTTACCGTATTCGAGTTTTGCGTGTTATTGACGCCGCCGATGTCGAAATTGACCACCGCGACATTGTCGATGACGGTACCGGCGAGAGTACCGGTGGCCCAGGTTGCGTTACTGCAGGCAAAAATGATCGATGCCAACACTAGCTGCGCCTGCAGCCTGGCAATCGGTCGTTCCACATATTTCCGGTCTTTGAAAATCACCCGCTTCTCTCTGCGCCTCCAGTTCATGCGCACATTCAAGTTTTTCGCCCGTGCACAGACGAGCTGCCGGCACTGACGACGTCCCTCAATGTCCCGGAAACACTGGGGAGTTGCCATAATCAGCCCCGTTTTTGTGTCGGATTTGGGACGCCTCTCACAGGGGAACTGTGAAGCCGGTCACACGGCAATTTCGTTAAAATCAAGGGCTTGGGCAGATGGTCAATTTGTCCGGACTGGCGCAAGGCGGCCCAAAGTCCCGAAGCGGGGGCCACGATCGGTCCAAAGAGAAGCGAAATCGCAGTAAAAACCGACATTGGGGGTGCACATCGGTCGTCGGCAGGTATAATTGCGCCCCCTGAAACGGGCCGCCCGCGGCACCTCAAATCACTTAATCAAAACAAGAGAATAAAGATGACGACGACGCTCTCCACGCTCCAGGAATGGGTAGATTCAGTAGCCGGGTTGACGAAACCTGACAGCATTTACTGGTGTGACGGCAGCGATACCGAATACGATCGAGTGATTGCCGAAATGTGCGATTCAGGCGTCCTGAAGCCGCTCAACCAGGAATCATTTCCGGGATGCCACCTGCATTTGTCAGACCCGTCTGACGTCGCCCGCGTCGAGCACCTTACGTTCGTTTGTACCACCTCCGAGGAAGATGCCGGGCCCAATAACAACTGGATGGCGCCGAACGCGGCGCACGAAAAGATTGATGCCCTTTTTGCCGGAGCGATGAAGGGCCGCACGATGTATGTCATCCCCTATTGCATGGGTCCGATCGAATCGCCTTATGCCCGACTCGGCGTTGAGATCACTGACAGCGCCTATGTTGTGGCGAACATGCGCCTGATGACCAGAATGGGGAAAAGCGCCCTGCAACGCATTGAAAAAGAAGGAACTTTTGTCAAGGGCCTGCATTCAACCGGGGATCTCGATCCGGAGCGCCGATTCATTATGCATTTTCCGGAAGAGCTCTCGATCAAGAGCATCGGCTCGGGCTATGGCGGAAACGCATTGCTCGGCAAGAAATGCCACGCGTTGCGCATTGCGAGTTACCAGGCGCGGTCCGAAGGATGGCTTGCCGAGCATATGCTGATTGTCGGCGTAGAAAATCCCCACGGCGAAGTCCACTACGTCGCCTGCGCTTTTCCATCGGCTTGTGGCAAAACCAACCTGGCAATGCTCATACCGCCCGAGTCTCACAAAGGCTGGCGCATTTGGACGCTGGGCGACGATATCGCCTGGCTCCACATGGACGAGGCCGGCAAACTTCGTGCGATCAACCCGGAGGCCGGCTACTTCGGCGTTGTACCTGGCACAAACGAAAAGACCAACAAGAACGCCTACGACATGATCCATCGCAGTACGATCTTCACTAATGTCGCGACAACTGAGGACAACGAGCCCTGGTGGGAAGATAAGAAATCCGGAACGCCTGCGACTGACTGGCGTGGCAATGACTACGACCCAAGTAGTGGTCCTGCCGCGCACCCGAACTCCCGATTCACGGTTTCAGCCCGGAACAACCCGTCCTATTCCGCGCTGGCGGACGCACCCGAGGGCGTGCCAATTTCTGCAATTGTCTTTGGCGGTCGTCGCCGGGAGCTTGCTCCGCTCGTTTACGAGGCGAAAGACTGGAACCACGGCGTACTCGTCGGCGCGAGCGTTGCGTCAGAAACAACCGCCGCCAATGTCGGTGAAGTGGGTGTCGTACGCCGGGACCCGATGGCAATGAAACCGTTCTGTGGATACAACTTTGCAGACTACTGGAGCCACTGGCTCTCTTTTTCCGATCGCTCCGAGCGGCTGCCACAGATCTTCCACGTCAACTGGTTTCGCCAGGACGAAAGCGGCAAATTCCTGTGGCCAGGATTTGGCGAGAACCTGCGCGTCATACGCTGGATAATCGAACGCTGCGAAGAACGCGCCCATGGCCATAAAACACCGATCGGATACCTGCCTAATCCCGCAGAAATTGACACGAGCGGCCTGGATATCTCGTTCGAGACTATGAAGGAACTGCTTAGCGTGAATATCGAAGCCTGGCAGAAAGAAATGGACTCGGTTGGTGAATACCTGGAAAGCTACGGTGACCGACTACCCGAAGCGCTTCGTAAAGAACATGCAAAAGTCGTCGAGGAATTGCGGAAAGCCAGTTGAATCTCAATGAATGCGGTACGGCACTCGACCGTAACAGCTGCATCTCGCCGCGATTCTACTCTTCGCAGGAATAGTGAATAGCCAGCGGCGTTCCTGGTTTGGCGACTCTGCCGAGCCCGATCAGCCCTTCTCCGCTCAGTTCCGAACTGTCCCGGCGGACAAAAGTCTCCTCACCCTGCGCGTTCTCCAGGAACGTGCCGTTGGTACTTTGATCGATCAGGATGAACTTGCCACGCCGCATTTCGACACGCGCGTGAATCCGGGAAATGAGGTTACCTTTGACGACGAGATCGTTGTCGTCAGCACGTCCCATGTTGATGCCCTTACGATTTTCATCAACGACAACGACGCTGTCCCTGAACGTCAGCCTGATGCGGGTCGGGCCCTTTGTTTTGCTTTCCCAATCGATGGTGGGCAGCATGCTGGTCGCTTCGTCGGGTTGCCAGAGCAACTCGAACAACGCGACTTCGTCAATTCGACCGCGAACGGTTGCTACGTCAATCTGTCTTGTCTGCGCCTTCCAGTCCGCACTCATACGTTCAACAGTGGCGCCGGAAATAATGATCTGTTTGGATTTCGCCTGGGAGGTCATGCGGTTAGCCGTGTGGACGGCAGCACCAAAAATATCGTTTTGCTCCTGCACGACAGGTCCGAAATGACAGCCAATGCGAATTGATACGCTTATCTCGTCATTACTGCCACTGATGCGACCCTGCATCTGGGTGGCCGCTCCCATCGCATCATCAACCGTCGGAAAGGTTGCCATTACCTCATCGCCAATCGTCTTGATGACAGTGCCATTGAACTGATACGTGGCATCTTTCATGATGTCGAGGCACCGTGCCACGGTCTCGCTGGCCTTGGTGTCACCGAACTTGTCGTAAAGCTGGGTGCTACCAACGACATCAGCAAACAGAATTGCGACTTCGAGGTCTTTAGCCATCCCGTAGTTACCCAGTTACATCCATAGAATCAACCCGACGCCCGCCGGCTGAGCCGACGGACACATAAGCACTTAAGCCCTTGTTAATCTTACATTATGTCTTATCAACGCAGGTAATGTGCATTATGTGTTTATACGGCAAACCATTAAAATGGTGGAATATTCTTACCTACTTTTCGGCAACAATATACGCTATCCACGCCAGATCCGCCTCACCCCTCTCATCAGGCGTGAATTCTCCGTTGCCGTCGCCATCCTCGTCCTCACCTTCCCAGTAGAGAGTAGCCTTCCTGAACCCGGCCTCCTCGAGGATTTCGCGTAATTCCGGCGCCGACCAAAGTCGCCATTCGTACGTAAAGGCCTTCTTGATCCTTGAGCCATCCGGAAACCTGAAATGAATATGGCAACGGATGTAATTGGTAACCGGATGAAACTCGGCCTGATGCCAGACGTAGGTGAACCCCTTGTGTTTGGTCTTTTCTTTCGTTTCTTCCTGCGCTTCCGGGCCGCCAAACAGATCGATAAAAAACAGGCCGTCATCTTTCAGGGCATTGTATGCATCCTTGAAATACGAGCGAAGAACGTCCCGCGAGTTGAAAATGAAATAGCTGAAATTGAATGCCGCCAGGAGATCGACAGGAGGTGTTTCCACCGTCCTGACATCCGACTCGATAAGCTGTACCCGTGCCTGGTCTGCTTCCGGCAAACGACTCACCCTGTTTTCCATGCCCCACTCGAGCACTGATGGCTCGATGTCGATACCAAATGCCTGGAATTCGTCTCCCTGCTTCACCCACTCGCAGGCTGCGCTGGCGGTACCGCAGAAATCTTCACGAAACAGGTATGCCGTACGACCACGAATTTCCTTGAACGTTGTTTGCATGAACTCAACTTCATGTTCGACGTTCTGTACCGACCTTTCATAAAGATCATGAATATCGGCAAGCTCTGCCATCGTTGGTTTGCTGCGGGCAGGTTTGGCGCTCATCTCTGTCAATTATCTCCGTCTTCGTATGTTGCAGCAGGCATTGTATAGGAGCCCGCCGCAGTGGGCGATTAAATTCAGGCTGCCTGTGGCAATTTGGCCAGCGCTGTTTCGAGTACGTCGATTCCACCACCGACCTTGTGTGCATTCTCACTCAGATATCGCCGCCACCCCCGTGCTCCGGGCTGGCCAGCGAACAAGCCGAGCATGTGCCGAGTGATGTGTTTGAGTGCCGCGCCTGCGGCAATTTCTCGCTCGACATAAGGCAGCATTCGTTCAACGATATCGTGACGATCCGGCGGCGCACTACCACTGCCAAATGCTTGCTCCAGTTCGGTGAGAAACCACGGCTGATGGTAGGCCTGCCTGCCGATCATCACACCATCGACATGCTGAAGGTGCAGACGGCAATCATCGACCGTAGTCAAACCGCCATTCAGAATGATGGTGAGCTCCGGAAGGTCTGCCTTCAAGCGGTAAACGCGATCATAGTCAAGCGGCGGAACCGTGCGATTCTCCTTCGGGCTGAGGCCGGCGAGAATTGCTTTGCGCGCATGCACGATGAAAGTATTACAGCCCGCGTCAACGTTGGCATCGATAAATCTTCGCAGGAAATCGTAGTTATCAAGATCATCAATCCCTATGCGCGTCTTGATCGTCACCGGAATATCGACAACGCTATTCATCGCTCGAACACATTCAGCGACCAGTTCAGGCTGAGCCATCAGGCAGGCACCGAACTGACCGCTTTGAACCCTGTCGCTGGGGCAGCCAACGTTGATGTTGATCTCATCGTAGCCTTCATCCGCACCGAGCTGCGCGGCGTCCGCCATCATCTTTGGATCGCTGCCCCCAATTTGTAGTGCAACCGGATGCTCGCTTGGGTCGAACTGGAGGAGTTTCTTCGAATCGCCGTGCGTCAACGCAGCAGCCGTAACCATCTCCGTATAGAGAAAGGCAGAAGGACTCAAAAGTCGCATGAAATAGCGACAATGACGGTCCGTCCAATCCATCATTGGCGCAATATAAATCTTATTTTTCATAATCTTATGCTGGTTCTGGAATGTAGATTCAAGCTCTGTGACAGATCGGAGAACACTAAGCAACGATCAGTCGCGGACCGGATTGTACTATCTGGGGTAAAGGATTTCGCCAGCGCAGAATAAGCGCTTGCCAGTCGCGGCCCGACATACTCGCGTTTGTTGCAGGCTGTCAGTTACCCAGCGCGTAGGCAATGAGGTAATCGCCGGGTGTCGTTCCGATTCTTCCATGGCCACCGGCGGCGATGACTACATATTGCTTGCCGGTTTCTTGCAGGAAATAGGTCATTGGCGTTGCCTGGCCACCCGCCGGCAGACGTGCTTCCCAAAGCGTCTTTCCGTCTTCCAGATCGAACGCCCTCAAGTAGTTGTCCAT
>JAHEFD010000039.1 GCA_024640345.1 Woeseiaceae bacterium | reverse complement strand
CGCGTAATGCTCGATTACCCGGTCAGCATCGGCACATATCAATGTGCACGGTCCCCCGACGAACCCATCGTTTTACACCTGACGCGGGTTCCCGGTGAGCCGGGCAACAAGAGTGCACGCGCGCAGTTCACTGCCGGCAAGCGCGACCTGCTTGCGACGTCATTTGAGACTTTCGAACGCAACGTGCGCGACCAGCTTTCTCGCATACTCGCACCGGGCGGATTCGATGCCGCTCGCGACATCGCCGCCATCACGGTGAACAGGTGGCCGCATGGTTATGCCTATGGCCACGACCCGGAAACTGACCGGATCGCTTTCGAGCCGAACACCTGGCCCGAAGAGAAGCGTAACTGGGTCTCCGGAAGCCGGCCATTCGGTAACATCAGCATTGCCTCGACCGATGCCGCATCGAATGCGATGACAGAGTCCGCCATTGAGGAGGCGCACCGCGCCGTCGACGACTTGTCCTAGATTCATGCCGTCAATCTGTGAATCGGGCTTCCGCATCGCGGGTCAGTTAAGGATCCGGACGCGGGAATCGGTCGACGCGGAACGGGTGTTTCCGGTTAGAATCAGCCTTACCCGGGCGTAAAAAGAACAAATGCTCGATTAGTTGGTCCCACTATCGTGGCCACCGTGCCCGGAACACTTGCCCGATAACGGGTCTACCAGGTTAAGGAGGGGAAGATGAGAGTATTCATGCAGACAGCTGTAGCAACGATGGTTCTCGTTGTCGCGGCTCATAGCGGCATTGCCGCAGGCGCGACGATTGCGGAGTCTGTCGAAAATGCAAATCGTGCAGACGAAAACCGCGAGCGAGACAGTTCGAGAAAGCCGGCAGAAATGCTTTCCTTCATTGCGCTTGGCGACGGCGATGTCGTGCTTGATTACGGTGCGGGCGGTGGCTACTGGTCGGAGTTGTTCAGCCCGGTTGTCGGGAATAATGGCAAGGTGTATGCGCACCAGAACGCGGGTGAAAGATTTGATGCCAACAAGGAAGCAATGACCGCGCAGTTCAAGCCATTTGGCAACATCGAGCTTTTGCCGGTTGCCTCCGGATCAGCGTTACCGCTTGAGGACAACAGTGTTGACACAGTGATGCTGTCATACCTTTATCACCACATGCACTACGCGGAAGACTCCGGAGAAAAATTTCCTGCCAGGTCTGCGGGTCTGTTTTCCGAGTTTTCGCGAGTGCTGAAGCCGGGCGGCACACTTATTGTGATTGAACATGTTGCTGCTCCAGGATCGAGCCGTGCACAAAGCGCAGGTTGGCACCGTACGCCACCGGAAACCGCCAAAGCCGATATCACCGGTGTCGGTTTCGAATTTGCAGCCGATGCGCCGGAGCTTTACATGAATCCGGATGATGATCTGATGAACGTCTGGTTTGATACCGGCCTGTCCGGCAAAACGACGACCTTCGTCCACAAGTACAGAAAACCGGACTGATTCTCAAACTAACGAGGTTTGGTTTCTGCGATGAGGCCGGTTGCGAGCGATAGTCCCGAACAGGATTATTGCTTTCGCCGGCCCGTCACTTTCTGTTGAGTGTCCTGAACGCCGAACGTCGGCGCAGCCTTCATTCGGGAATTCCGGCAAGAGCCAATCCATCCATGTAGATTCGCAATTGCTCCGGGTCTTTTAGAGAGAAAGGTTTCTTCCGGGCGAAACCAGGCGTGAATTCCGGTCGATCTTCAAGCAGTTTTTCGACTGATCGTTTTGCGTCTTCGTCCTGGTCGAGGTGCAGGAGGGCGTCAACGAAGGTTCGGATGACGAATGGCTTTTTGCGGCGGCCTGATCGGGCCGGGATGTTATTGCGAAATCGAAACTCGCTCCGGACTGGCTGGTTCCATCCGCTTTCCGCGGCAGCGCTTTCCTGCTCGCGTGCTCAGCGTCTCCGTATTCTTAGTGTGGACTAAAGGACGCAAGGGGGTGCCTGGTCTTTTGAGACTGGCCAGGGTGTCACTCGATGCGTTGCGTGTGCGGGAGCAACAGGTCTTCCAGGAAAAAGGCGGATAGAGAGGGTCGTCCGGACAGGCCGGATTTTCGATAAAGCGCGCGTGCCTGTTCCCGGACAGTTCGTTCGCTCGTCTGCCTGATGGTTGCGATTTCCTTGAGGCTAAGACCCTTCAGGAGAAACAGTCCGACCTCCGCTTCCGCTTCGCTAAGATTCCAGCGCTCGAACTGGCGGTCGATCGCCACGCCCAGACCCTGGATCAGTTCGCTGCTTTCCTTTTTCCATTGCTCTGCTTCGACCAGCGCTTCGACAAGGTCGGAACGGGTCCTGTCGAGCTGCCGCCACATCAGTCCAATGCCGCTCACCGCGACCAGAAAAATGAAAGACTCGACCGACAGGTGCCAGATACTCGCCCCCTCACCGTAGTCGACATACAGATCCCAGCCAATCAGCACGACAACAATGCCGAACAGGACAATCGCGGCAAGGGTGGAGCGATTATTACCTACGTCATCCGACATATACGGTGGTTTCCTTGTGATTTTGGCAGAGTAGGTCGGATGGCGGATTGTATCAGGAACGATCGGTCACGAAACTGGAGACCACCAGGGATTTCGTGAGACCGAAAATGAGCATTTCCACTGAAACGGTAAAGGTGTGGGACCCGGTAGTTCGAATCGGGCACTGGACACTCGTGATTTCGTTTTTTACAGCCTATTTCACGGAGGATGAATTCATGACCCTGCACGTCTGGGCCGGGTATGTGATTGGCTTTGTCGTCTGCTTTCGCGTGCTCTGGGGGTTTATGGGCTCCCCGCACGCCCGCTTTGCGGAATTTGTCCGGTCGCCGTCCGAAACGTTCGGCTATCTCGCCAGCCTCGTTCGCAACCAGGCCCGGCGTTATCTCGGGCATAATCCTGCCGGCGGCGCCATGATCGTCGTTTTGCTCGTATTCCTGGCCGGGACCGTTTTTTCGGGAGTCATGTTATATGCACTGGAAGACGGTGCCGGGCCGCTCGCTGCGTGGGTCGTCCAGAACGCTGAACGCGAGGAGCTGTGGGAGGAAATTCATGAGGTCCTGGCAAACCTGACGCTGCTGTCTGTTGCCGTGCATGTCGCCGGCGTGTTGTTCTCGACTTACGCGCATCGCGAAAACCTGGTCAAGGCCATGCTCACGGGACGCAAAAGGGCCGGCAATGGCTGATCTGCCACTTTGGGTGGTCCGGCGGAGAGTCGGAGTTGTCATCACGGGCCTCTTGATCTTTTTGACAGCATCGTCTCAGAGTGCCGAACGACCCAGTCACGAACATCCCGCGCTGCCGGTCGACGAATCCCTCACCCTGTCTGCGGCCGTTGACGCGGCGTTCGCGATCTATCCGGCCAGCATCGAACTGGGAGCACGATCCGGGCAGGCCGATGCCTGGACTGATCGTGGCCAGAGCTGGCTCGCTGATCGACCTTCGCTGATGTTCCGCTATCAGACTGATCGCTGGGGTCCGGATAACGGCCTGACCGAGCAGGAGGCCGGCATTCACCTGCCACTTTGGAGCCGGGGTGGGCGAAGTGCAGTCCAGAGGCTGGGCGATGCACTGTCCGTGGAATCCGATGCCGCTGCTCTTGCATTGCGCTGGGAGGTTGCCGGGCTCCTGAGAATGACTTTATGGGAAATAGCGCTCGCGGAAAATGAACATGAACTGGCCGAGGAAGCGCTGGACACGGCCTCTCGTCTGACTGGATCCGTCGAGAGGCGATACGAGCTCGGCGATGTCTCGTTGAGTGATGTACTGCTGGCCCAGTCATCGCACCTGGAAGCGCAGACCGTGCTAATCGAGGCAACAGCGGAATTGCTTGATGCCGAGCGGGCGTTTCGCTCGGTGACGGGACTCGAGCGGCGCCCCCGATTCCTGGGCGAAACACTCAGTGAGGAGCACGAGGTGCAGCCTGGCCATCCTGCACTGGCATTCGCCAACGCGGCAGTCAGCAGCGCCGAGGCCGGATTCGAAGTCGCCGAAAAGACGTTCAAGTCCGGAACAAGTCTCACGGTCGGACCACGAAGCGAGCGCCCCGCATTCGGCCCTGGCTTTGATGACAGCATTGGCATCACCGTAAACGTTCCTTTTGGCGGGTCGTCGCATCGAAACGTGGAAACCAGTGCGGCGGCGCGCGTGGCAGCAGAAGCCCGGGCCGCGCGAGAACAGCAAGTTCGGGAACTTACGCTGGCGCTGCACGAGGCTGCGCATAGTCTCGACGTGGTACGGCAAAACCTGGAGGCCGCCTCAGAGCGCATGGAGCTGGCAGGGCGCCACCAGGCAATGGGCGAGAGCGCGTACGAGAAAGGAGAGCTCGAGCTTATCGATCTTCTCAAGATGCAAGCTACGGCAATCGCCGCCAAGCGCCAGCTGGGTCGACTGATGATCAACGAAAAGAAACAAACCGCACTCTATAACCAAGCCGTAGGAAAAATTCCATGATTGTAAGAAACATCCTGGTTACCGGATTCATCGCGCTATTGGCACCGGGAACGCCATATGCCGAAGAAATCGCAATCACGCCGGCCGAAATAAGGAACCTCGGAATTATGACTGCGTCGCCGAATGTGGCGTACGAGGTTGCATCAATTGAAGCGACCGCGCGGGTCGTGATACCGCCAATGGGCGACACTGTCGTCAGTGCGCCGCATTCCGGTTTGCTTGCAGGACTGAACGTGGCGGTCGGCGAGGAGGTTGTAGAGGGGCAGGTGATTGCGAGATTGCAGAGCTCCGAATTTCTCGCACTGCAACGTGAATTTCTCGATGCACTCAACGCGAATATGCTCGCGCAAAATGAATTTGATCGCGACAAGCAACTCAATAACGAGGGCATCATATCGGGACGTCGCCTGCAGGAAACAACGACCCGATCAAGAATAGCCGCGACCAGCTTCAATGAGCACCGGCAACTGCTGCAGATTGTCGGGCTGACCGAGTCTGAAATCCATGCCCTCGAAACCCGCCAGAACCTTCTCCAGGTGCTCGAGATACGCGCGCCTTTCGATGGTGTCATCCTGGATCAGATGGCTAAAACCGGCGAACGGCTCGGTGCCATGTCACCAATTTACCGACTTGCCGACCTGTCCTCGCTGTGGCTCGAGATCAATGTCCCGCAGGAAAGGCTCTCCGCTATTCGCCCTGGAATGAAGGTTGAAGTGGTTGGCAGCCAGGTTGCGTTGCCTGCGGTGGTCACAACGATTGGCCGATCTGTTGATCCGGCTACGCAGGCAATCATGGTCAGGGCGAACCTGGTTGAAGCCGGGCATGCCTTGAAGCCCGGACAGTTCGTGTCCACGCGGATCGTTTCGGATCACATGGAAGTATCGGAAGAACCCGTCTGGGTTGTACCTTCTGCGGCGATGACCAGGAGTGGCGATAGCCACTTCCTTTTTGTTCGGACTGCCGGCGGTTTCGATGCCAGGCCCGCAATGGTTGTCGGCGAGGACGCCGACTTCATCTACATCAGAGCCGAGATCGACGCTGACAGTGCTATCGCTGTCGGGGGTGTGTCGGCGCTGAAGGCGCTGTGGTCTGCCCAGCGTGAGTCGGATTCCTGATGTTACAGCTGGTTCAGTTTGCTCTTACGCAACGAGTGCTGGTCGCCCTGCTGGCGGTCGTTCTCGCCGGGTTCGGCTACAACGCATTCATGCAATTGCCGATAGACGCGTTTCCGGACGTGTCACCAACCCAGGTAAAGATCATCGTCAAAGCCCCGGGCATGACGCCCGAGGAAGTCGAAAACCAGATTACCGCGCCAATCGAGCTGGAGCTGCTTGGTATCCCCAGGCAGGTGATGCTTCGTTCCGTTGCCAAATACGCACTAACGGATATTACGGTCGACTTTGCCGAGGGTACCGACATTTACTGGGCCCGCCAGCAGGTTGCCGAACGCCTCGGCGCCGTCTGGGATAACCTCCCCGCAGACATCGAGGGCGGGATTGCTCCGATGACGACGCCGCTCGGCGAGATGTTCATGTTTACTGTCGAAGGCAACCTTAGCCTGACCGAACGGCGCACCGTGCTCGACTGGATTATCAGGCCCGCGCTAAGAACAGTACCTGGTGTTGCGGATGTGAATTCGCTGGGTGGCCATGTGCGAAGTTTTGAGGTTATGCCGGATCCCCTGCGGATGGCGGCACGTGGTGTCGATCCACTCATGCTGGGTGACGCATTGTCTGAAAACAATCGCAATGACGGCGCGGGACGAATGAATGAAGGGGAGGAATCACTGCTGGTTCGCTCCGAAGGCCGCATTCGAACCCTGGACGATGTGCGCGCCATAGTCGTGAAGGTCGAGAATGGCACGCCAATCAGGGTCGGTGACGTGGCGACAGTTGGCCTTGGCGCCATCACACGCTATGGCGCTGTGACTCAGAATGGCGAAAGCGAAGCTGTCCAGGGACTGGTGCTGGGGCTTCGTGGCGCCAATGCGCGAGACGTGGTTGATGGCGTACGGGCGAAGCTGGATGACGTAGCCAGCGCATTACCGGAGGGGGTTACGGTCGACGTATTTTATGATCGCGGCCAGCTCGTTAATCGCGCTGTTGGTACCGTGTCGCGAGCGCTTGCCGAGGCCACCGTGCTGGTGATTATCCTGCTGGTTCTTTTCCTGGGCGACCTTCGGGCTGCGATTTCGGTCGCCCTGGTGCTGCCACTGGCGGCACTGGCCACCTTCATACTGATGCGGCAATTCGGCATGTCGGCAAACCTGATGAGCCTCGGTGGCCTGGCGATCGCAATCGGTATGCTGGTCGACGCCGCGGTCGTCGTGGTCGAAAATATTGCGACCCACCTGGCCGAATGGCAAAAGGAGCGGCGCCTGCCGCGTCTTCACATCATCTATCGCGCCGTCTCCGAGGTGTCCGTGCCGGTTGCTTCCGGCATTGGCATCATCATTATCGTTTTCTTTCCCTTGTTGACCCTCCAAGGGCTGGAGGGAAAGCTGTTTACACCCGTGGCGCTTACGATTGTCTTCGCGCTGGCCAGTTCGCTCTTCCTTTCCCTGACACTGATCCCCGTGCTTTCTTCGTTTCTCCTGACGAAGATTTCACACGAAGAGCCCTGGTTACCCAGGAAAATTCAGTCAATTTATATTCCAACGCTTCGCTGGTGTCTCGATCATACGAAGTGGGTAACGATTTCAGCGGTTGCGGGCCTTGGCGTAACAGTGATCGTTTACCTGTTTATCGGCAAGAGCTTCATGCCGACGATGGATGAGGGGGACATAATCGTCCAGCTTGAAAAACTGCCTTCCATCACGCTGGATAAATCGGTGGACCTGGACCTGCGCGTGCAGGAGGCTATTCTTGCGCGGGTCCCGGAAGTCCAGCGGATCGTCGCACGCGTCGGATCTGACGAAATCGGCATGGACCCGATGGGGCTGAACGAGACCGATATATTCATGGTATTGCGCCCGAAAGCCGAGTGGCGAATGCGATCCAAGGAGGAGCTGATTGAGGCTATCCGTAATGTGCTGGATGAATTTCCAGGGATCGCCTATGGCTTCACACAACCTATCGAAATGCGGGTGTCCGAAATGCTGACCGGCGTGCGTGGTGATGTGGCGGTCAAGCTGTTTGGGTCGGACCTCGAGGTGCTCAGTCACTACGCAACAGAGATAGCGACTCAGCTTCGGACCGTCGCTGGCAGTGAGGACGTGTTCGCCAGTCAAAACCAGGGCGTCCAGTATTTCGAACTCGAAATCGATCGTCTTGCGGCTGGCCGATTTGGCTGGGAAGTGGCAGGTCTGCAACGGCTGTTGCGCACCCAGTTGGAAGGGCTGTCTCTCGGAATCGTGCAGGAGGGATCGCGCCGAACCCCTCTTCTGATGAGAGCGGATTCAAAAGTCAGCGGATCACCGGCTGCTTTTTCTTCGTTGCCTATTGCGCTGGAGGACGGAAGTACAGTGCCGCTCAGCAGCTTGGCAAAAATTCGCCGGGTTGAAGGAGTGGTCGCCGTAGGGCGCGAACGGGGTCAGCGCTTCACGGTGGTTCGAACCAATGTGGCGGGGCGAGACCTCGTCGGTTTCGTTGATGAAGCAAGGAGTACGGTGGCTTCGAATGTTGACCTCCCGCCCGGTTACTATGTCGAGTGGGGTGGCCAGTTTGAAAATCAGCAACGCGCCGCGGCCCGCCTGGCGATCGTCGTGCCGGTTTCGATCGGGCTGATCTTCCTTTTGCTTTTTTCAACTTTCAGATCGGTGCGCCAGGCGTTGCTTGTACTGTCGAACATCCCGTTCGCACTGATAGGCGGAGTCTTTGCCTTATGGCTGACGGGCGAATACCTGTCCGTACCGGCATCCGTCGGCTTTATCGCGCTGCTGGGTATTGCGGTACTGAACGGTGTTGTCCTGGTTTCATATTTCAATCAGCTGCGGGCGCGGGGCATGCCGATGTCGGAACTGGTTATAGAAGGCGCAAGGCGCAGGCTCCGTCCGGTGCTGATGACCGCGAGTATCGCGGCGTTCGGACTCGTGCCTTTACTGTTTGCGTCAGGGCCCGGGTCAGAAATTCAGCGCCCGCTCGCCATCGTTGTCATCGGTGGTCTTATTACGGCTACCCTGCTGACGCTAATCGTACTGCCACTACTTTATCGCCGGTTTGAAACAGTTGAGGCAAGATAATGAATGAACAGCGTTGTGATGAGGCGCTCATCGTATTGAATGTGCCACCGAACCTCGATGAGACTATTGTCGACTGGTTGCTCGCCCGGGAAGGTGCATCCGGATTCACCAGTTTTCCGGTTTTTGGCCACAGCACCAGCCATGATGGCCTGAGCGCAGCCGAGCAGGTCAGTGGCCGGCAAAGACGACAGCAATTTCAGATCCAGATTTGCCAGGATGCGGTCGACACATTCATAGATGATGCGCGTCTCGCGTTCGGTAATGCCGGCGTTCACTTCTGGGTGTTGCCGTTATACTCCGGCGGCCATCTGCGCGGGACCGAACCCTGAAGGCGAATTATTCTCGTCCAGCGACACGATTGCCCTGATGGGTGGTATGTTTAGCAGGGTTCGCTTGCGGGAATAATTGATGTTCATAATAAAACACGCATACCGGGGCAGGCTTGTCGGGCTGTTCATTACCACGCTCGTCTTTGCAGCTGTATCAAACGACGCTGGCACGACGGAGTGACGGAAGCGGTCCAGCCAGTTCTGGCTAACAGCGGAAAATCGCCGGGATTGGCAGGTCGGAAACTCCTGTTGTCTTTGCTCCTTGTCGTTTTCTCTGCGAGTTTCCTCGCCGCGTGGATTCAAAGTTCGGGTGGTCGCGTGCGGATCGAGGACATCAAGATTCCGACGCAAAACGGCCAGTGGGTGGTTGCGGATCTGTTCAGGCCGCGGACGGCAACGAGCGAATCGCCAGCGCCCTTCGTTGTCGTCGTCCCGGGTTTTCAGCGATCCAAAGAGGCGCTTTCCAATATCTCGCTCGAATTGGCACGGAGAGGAATCGTCGTTGCGGCGATCGATCCATATGCCCAGGGCAGTTCGAGCGCTTCGCTTTCCCGGCGTGCAGCGACGACAGAAGGTTACGGGATGTTTGCAGTAGTGGATTATGCAGCCAGCTCGGCGAATCTCAATTACATCGACAAGAGTCGAATTGGTGCAACGGGGCATTCTGCCGGCGGAAATGCGGCCATCCGCGGAGCTAATTACTTCGGCAGGGAAGCGCAACGGACCGGGCAGCCAAGCAAGCTTGATTCTGTTTTCGTCTCCGGGTATGTGCTGACGCTGACCGATGATGTCCTGGATGATGTTCGATCCAATGTCGGTATGAGTTACGCCTACTACGATGAGGGCGCCTATCGAAACGAACTGCAGTCGGGCGATATGCGTACTGCACCGGAGGCGCTGCGCCTGGTGAATTCCGCTCTTGCTCCAACGCAATCGCCTGTCAATGAAGTCGAGCTTGGCAAGTACTACGGTGACAAAGCTGACAGGACGCTGAGAATCGTGCACAACGAAAGGGTGCTGCACCCGTTTCAGCCGTATATCACCGAGGCAACCTCCAATCAGATCGAATATTTCGAGGAAGTCTTCGATATCGACAGCGATATTTCGAGCAACGACCAGGTATGGTACTGGAAGGAACTCCTGGGTATGGTCGCGCTGATCGCGGCGCTTGCAGCTATTATCCCGCTGGGGCAGTTGTTCCTGGAAATTCCCTGGTTCCGGGCTATTGTTCGCCCGGTTCCGAAGCCCCTGCCCAGGCCGGCAGGAGTTGGTCGGATCCTGTTTTGGAGTACGTTTCTCGCCGCCGCCCTTGTAGCCTGTTTTTCCTATATTCCCCTGGCGGAGTTGTCACAAAAATTCTTCGTGGCGGCGACCAGTCGCGAACTAACCTGGTTTTTCCCACAGCGAATGAATAATGCCGTCATGTTATGGGCATTGTTGAACGGCACGGTCGGCTTCCTGCTGTTCTGGCTGAGCTATCGATTTTTCGGCCGTAACAATGGCGTATCACCGGAGATGTGGGGCGCAGAAACTAACCTGGCTACGCTCTGGAAAACGTTCGTCCTCGCCGTGGTTTTGTTTTCGTCATTTTTCCTGGTTCTTTTTTTCGTCTACTACTTCTTTCACGTGGACTATCGATTTCTGTTCATGGGTGTACGGGTTTTCCAGCCGGCCCTGCTCGTACTTCTCGTTATGTATGTGCCTTTCTTTTTCGTTTTCTTCCTGTCCAATTCACTGCGTGTGAACGGGGCCATGCGGTTTGGCGGGTCGGTCGAGTGGAAGAGCATGCTGTTAGCCGGAGTCGCTAACTCGCTGGGGCTTCTGCTTATCGTCGTCGTGCAGTACGCAGTGTTCGCATTGACAGGCACCGTCTACTGGACGGATGGATGGTTGTACGTCAACTTGCTATTCGCGGTCATACCGATGATGTTCGTTTTGCCATATTTCAATCGCTACTTCTTCCGTATGACAGGGTCGATCTACCTGGGGCCGATGGTTGCCTGTCTTGTTTTTGTGATGATTCTTATTACGAACACAGTCATTTATCTGCCGCTCTGATGTCTTGATGGCGCATCGTATAAAACAATCAGGATTGTTGGTGAGCAGCAAAGAGGTTGTAGAGTCAACGAGAAAATGGGTTGAGTCCGTTGTCATAGAGTTGAATCTTTGCCCGTTTGCAAAGCGTGAGCTGATGCAGGATCGCGTGCGCTTTACGGTATCTGAGGCGACGACGGAGGAGCAGTTGTTGGCGGCGCTGCAGCGGGAACTGGAGTTGCTCGGAAGTAACGCGCAGATCGAAACGACACTGCTGATTCATCCTGAGGTGCTTCAGGATTTCTACGACTATAACCAGTTCCTGGATTTCTCTGACAGGTTGCTGGTTGAGATGAAACTGGCAGGCGTTTTTCAAATTGCCAGTTTTCATCCGGCCTACCAGTTTGGCGGCACGGAACCGGATGACGCGGAAAATTTCACGAACCGCTCGCCTTATCCCATGTTGCATATTCTTCGCGAAGCAAGCCTGGAAAGGGCCATTGCCGGGTATCCGGATATTGATCAAGTGCCGATTCGAAACATCGAGCACATGAATAGCCTGGGCCAGTCGAAGCTCAGGAGCCTGTTTGACGCATGTTTCGCCAGGGCCGAGCCAGCGGACGATTGAATTACCGTGTAAGCTGCCGGTCATTCTTTTCCTGTTCTCACCGACACCTCGTGGGCGACCTTGTCAAAGCAACCTTCATTCTCCTCTCTTGACCTTCATGCGGATCTCTTGAGAAACCTCGATTCCCTGGGTTACATAACGATGACCACGATTCAGGAGGCGAGCCTGCCACCTATCCTGGCAGGCAGGGATGTTATTGCCCAGGGCAAGACGGGGTCCGGCAAGACAGCTGCGTTTGGCCTGGGCCTGCTGTCGAAGCTCGTCACTTCCGAGTTGAAGGTCCAGTCACTGGTTCTTTGTCCAACGCGGGAGTTGGCCGACCAGGTGGCCGAAGAAATTCGCAGGCTGGCGAGAACCGTTCAGAACGTCAAGGTATCGACACTCTGTGGTGGCAAGCCCTTCCGCGCCCAGGCGGATTCACTCGACCACGGAGCGCATATTGTTGTCGGTACTCCGGGCCGCGTGGACGATCATCTTCGCAAGAAGACACTGAATGTTGCCGGCCTGACTGCGCTGGTCCTCGATGAAGCAGATCGAATGCTCGATATGGGATTCCAGGACACGCTGGAAGCCATTGTCGAGAGCCTGCCAAAGGTTCGCCAGACCATGCTGTTCAGTGCGACTTACCCCGACAGTATCGAGTCCATCGCGACCAAGGTGATGACCGAACCGGTGATGGTGCGGGTCGACTCTACGCATGACAGCGAAACCATAGAACAGCGTTTCTTTAACGTTAATGATGATCAGGAACGGCTGAAGGCTTTACGACTGCTGCTTTTAAGGTTTCGCCCCGAAGCTGCCGTCGTATTCTGCAACACGAAGCGCGACGCGCAAGAGGTTGCAACCGATCTCCGGGCGCATGGGTTTGCGGCGCTTGCTTTGCATGGTGACCTGGAGCAACGGGACCGGGACGAGACCTTGGTGCGATTTGCCAACAAGAGCTCGAGCGTACTGGTCGCCACCGACGTCGCCGCCCGCGGACTTGATATTGAATCCCTGGATGCCGTCATCAACTACCATATCGCGCGAGATCCCGAGGTGCACCTGCATAGAATTGGCCGGACAGGAAGGGCCGGCGGCGTCGGCGCTGCATATTCCCTGGTTAGTGAAAAGGAAAGCTACAAAGTGGCGCTTTTGCAGGATTATCTGCGGCAGGAAATTGTAAGCGAACCACTTCCGTCGACGGCGACGTTGCAACAGTCGGCGATAAGCCCGGCGATGGCAACCCTGCTCATCGACGCCGGCAAGAAACAGAAAATTCGGGCTGGCGACATTCTTGGCGCGCTAACCGGCGAAAAGGGAATTGCCGGAGACCAGGTCGGGAAAATCAATATATTTCATAATCGCTCCTATGTCGCAGTCCACAAAGATGCGGCGAAAGCGGCGCTCAGGAAGCTGTCAGAAGGGAAGCTGAAGGGAAGATCGTTCCGAGCCAGGTTGATTCGTGGTTATCCGGACATCAAAAAGGAGACTGGTTCCAGGTCCGCAAGAGTTGGACGCTAACGCGCTTTTTCTACAGCCTCGCTTGCTTCGATCCATTCCCACTCGAGTGTTTCGATCGCGGACTTCAATGAGCCCTGTTTCTTGACGAGATCGGCAAGATCGCGCGTACGATCCGGATCCGAGTAGAGCGCGTCTTCAGAAAGGCTTGCTTCAATCGTCGCCAGCTCCGAACGATTCGAATCGAGCTGTTTGTCGATCGCCCGAACTTTGTCCGTCAATGGCTTAAGACGCTGCCGGCGCTGGGCTTCCTGCTGACGCAGCAGTTTCTTGTTTACCTGGGGTTTCTGTTTCTCGGTATCCGACTCATCGGATTGCGTACCATTTTCGTTTCCCTGTTGCTCCTTCAGCCATGCCGGGTACTCATCCAGGCTGCGTGAGAATCGATCGACGATGCCATCGTGGACGATCAGCAGTTCATCGCAAACGCTGCGGAGAAGGTGACGATCATGAGAAATGACGACCAGTGCACCGGTGTATTCGATCAGTGCGACACTTAATGCCTGTCGCATTTCGAGGTCGAGGTGGTTGGTTGGCTCATCGAGCAGGAGCAGGTTCGGTTCCTGACGGATCATCAGCGCCAGTACCAGGCGGGCTTTTTCACCTCCCGAAAACGGCGCGACGGGCTCGAAAATCCGCTCGCCGCTGAAATTGAACCGGCCCAGGTATTTTCGCATGTCTGATTCCCGGTCACCCGGCGCATAGAGGCGCAAATGATCCAGCGGGCTCTGGTCGGGACTTAGCAGGTCCAGCTGATGTTGTGCGAAATAGCCTATATTCGTGTCCTTGCTCAGTACGCGGTCGCCACTCAGCATTGTGCTGCCGCTCGCCAGGGCCTTGACGAGCGTGGACTTGCCGGCACCGTTAACGCCCAGCAGGCCAATGCGGTCCCCGGCCATCAGGTTCAGGGTGACATTGTCCAGAACCGGCCGTTCCCCGTTATCCGCGTAGCCGAGCGTTGCATCGGTCAGGCCAAGCAAATGCTGCGGTTGCTTTTTCGGTTTAGCGAAATGAAAGCGAAAAGGCGAATCAACATGCGCCGGGGCAATCAGCGCCATTCGCTCAAGCATTTTGAGCCGACTTTGTGCCTGGCGGGCTTTAGATGCCTTGTAGCGAAATCGATCGACGAAACTCTGGATGTGCTTGATGTCTTTTTGCTGTCGCGTGTACATGGCCTGCTGCTGTGCAAGTTGTTCCGCACGTTGCGATTCGAACTGACTGTAATTTCCGGTGAACAGACTCATCTGGTTGTTTTCTATGTGCGCGATTCGCGTGCATATTTCGTCCAGGAAATCGCGATCGTGCGATATCACCAGCAGTATTCCCTCGTAGCGTTTAAGCCAGCGTTCGAGCCAAAGGATCGCCGGCAGGTCGAGGTGGTTGGTTGGCTCGTCGAGCAACAGGATGTCCGAGCGGCACATCAGCGCCCTGGCGAGATTGAGACGCATTCGCCATCCACCGGAGAATTCACGCACCGGCCTGCCGATGTCATCTGCCGCAAAGCCCAGCCCGTCGAGCAGTTTCGCTGCCCGTGCCTCTGCCGTAAATCCGTCGATGATCTCCATCTTTTCGTAAAGCGCGTGCAGGCTCTTGTCGTCCCGCCTGGGGCTTGCTTCTCCAGCCGCAATCGCCGCCTCGGTCTGTCGTAATTCGCTGTCGCCATCGATCACGTAATTGACAGCAGAGCTCGCGGAATCAGGACTTTCCTGTGCAACGTGGGCAAATATGTCGTTCTGGTCGAGGCCGAGTTCGCCGTCGTCGGGTTCCAGCTCGCCGAGGAGCATTGAGAAGAGCGATGTCTTGCCACAGCCATTGGCCCCGATTATGCCCATGCGCTGCCCGGCGTGAGCCTGGAATGTGACATTCTCGAAGAGCAGTTTTCGCCCGCGACGAATGCTGATTTGCTGGAGGTTTAACACGGCCTGGAGATCGGGTATCGAATTAGTGGAGCGCGATTATAACCATAAGCCCGTGCGAGATCCGGGTAATGCTTGGGCATCCGGTCTTCCCGGCAGATTCCTACTGGTAGCCTTTCGCCTGCATCCTGAAAAGGCTTGCGTACTGCCCGTTTGCGGCCAGCAGGCTGTCATGATTTCCCTGTTCGACAATCTCGCCATCGTGAATAACAATAATATGGTCCGCGGCGCGAACGGTAGAAAAGCGGTGAGAAATCAATATCGTCATCTTGTTGTGACTCTGTGATCGAAAGTGATCGAATATTGCGGCCTCGGACGCAGCATCCATCGCTGCCGTGGGCTCATCAAGTACGAGAATATCTGCATCCGAGCGCATGAATGCGCGAGAAAGAGCAATCTTTTGCCATTGCCCGCCGGACAGTTCGCGTCCACCCTTGAACCAACGACCGAGCTGCGTTTCGTAACCTTCCGGCATGTCTTCAATGAATGGTGAGGCCATGCCCGTCTGTGCTGCTTTTTTCCACCGGTCCGCGTCATCGATAAACCTGACATCGCCGGCGCCAATGTTTTCGCCAACTGAAAACTGGTAGCGACCAAAATCCTGAAATATGACTCCGATACGTTGCCGCAACGCATCCACGTCCCAGTCATGCAGCTCTATGCCGTCGAGAAAAATTCGACCTTCTGTCGGCTCATACAGCCGGGTTAGCAACTTGATGAGGGTAGTTTTGCCAGACCCGTTTTCGCCGACCAGTGCCAGGCTTTGACCAGGCCTGATTTGCAGGCTGATGTCATTCAGGGCGTTACGGTCCGAGCCTGGATAGGAAAACGATACGTGCTCAAACTCGAGTCCGCGCGCAGGGTCAGTTCCAACCACCGCACGGCCCTGACGGTCCGGAATGGGTTGTTCCAGGTATTCGTAGAGATTGGACAGGTAAAGATTGTCTTCATACATGCCGCTCACCGACGACAATATCGCGGCCACGGCTGACTGTCCCTGCCTGAACAGCACCAGGTACATCGTCATCGCACCCAGCGTTATCTGGCCGTTAATCGTGCTGACAACAATCCATGCGTAGGCGCCATAGAAAGCAGCTGTCGAAACGAGACCGAGAATAAAGCCCCAGGTGTCTCGTCGAAGGGTAAGTCGCCGGTCTTCGACAAAGAGTTTGTCAAAAATGTCGCGGTATCTCTGCAAGAGCCTTGGGCCCAGCTGAAACAGCTTCACTTCCTTTACGCCGTCCTCACGGGCGATTACAGATTCGAGATAAATCTGCATTCGGGTATCCGGAGATCGCCAGCGAAATAACCTGAAGGCATCACCGGAAAATTTAGCCTCGGCAATAAATGACGGTAACCCGGCGAGGATCAGGATAAGTACTGCCCAGGGGGAAAAGACATATAGCAGTACCGCGTAACTGGACAGCGATATCGCGTTCTGCACAAGTCCAAATGTTCGATTAACCAGGCTTAGCGGGCGGCTCGACGCTTCACGCCTTGCCTGGGTCAGCTTGTCGTAAAACTCGGAATCTTCGAAATGCGACAGCTGGAGCGTCAGCGCCTTTTCGAGAATCATGACGTTCACCCGCTGCCCAAGCAGCGCACGCAACAGCGACTGGCTGGCGGAGATTCCACGCTGGCTGGCAGCAACGACGACGACGATGATCGCCTCGAGAGCGATCAGCCAGATGACCCGTCGAGTGTCAGGTGAATCCTGCGACATTGCCGTCACCACGCCATCGACGATCAGTTGGCCAACGTATGCGATTGCCGCCGGCAGCACGCCCGCGATGAGCGTCAGAAATGCGAGTGCGAGTGTTAGCCGCGGACTGGTCGTCCAGACGAGTTCCATTGCACGGCGGCTGTATCCGAAAACACCTGCCGCACGGGTAGCAAAGCTGACATTCGCAGCATCCTGATCAGCCATCCCTGGAATCCCCGAAACGAAGCACTACAGGTTGGTCAGTCGTTCTTTTAGGAGGGCAAGCTCCGCTTCCAGTTTGGTCACGCGCTCCTCGAGCTCGATAGAGTCTGTACGTGTGCCGGAATTTCGTGACTCCACCCTTGGTTTTTGAGCTGTGCGCGCATCGATAGCGACAGGTCCGGAAAAAAGATGCATGTATTCCGCGTCCTTTCGCCCCGGCGTCCTTGGAAGCTTGACTACCAGTGGGCCGCTTTCCCAGTCAAGCAACGTTGTGAGGCTGTCCATGACAGCCGCGTTATCCGGGAAAGTATGCAGTCGGCCGCTATGCGCACGCAGTTCTCCCGGCGTCTGTGGGCCACGTAGTAAAAGCAGACACACGATGGCAAGTTGCGGCTCATCGAATTGATAGTCGCTGAACCGGGTGTTGCAGAAACGCTGGCGGTACTTCTCGCTACGACTCTTAAAATTCTCATCCGTTCGCGTAAGGCTTTTCTCTTCCAGTCCCCGAACAACGTGTTGTACCTCTCCCTGCCGCAGGGACATCACGGGGTTACGGCTGGATTTTTGATTACACGCATTTGTCAACGCGTTAAGCGTCAGCGGGTATTGCTCAGGCGTGACGATGGACTTCTCGATCAGGCAGCCGATAACCCGAGCTTCATTTGCAGTGAGATTCAGTTGCACGTATTAACTCCGGAATAAAGGCATATGCCCAGGGCCAGGCAATTGAAAGAACTAACGTCCATCGGCACTTGTTTCGCCTGGGCGCAGATTGTATCAGGATCGATTGCCAACGAATGTAACAGGATGAATCGGACGGGAGGTAAAAATCGGAGAGGGCCCAATGTTCCGGGAACAGGTCCGGGGTTCAGGGCGGAATCCGGCGGGAATGGCGGGATAAGTGCCTAAGGAGCTAGCCGGATAATCTGGATTCACCGAAGTAGACGAACCAGATCGTCAGGCTCATGACCAGAATGGCCAGGGCGACCCACGCAATGGCCCGGTACGGGCGTGGCATCATTTCCTTTCCCCGAACATGAGGTACTTCGCCGCCTGGTAGTAGTTCTCGCCATGGGTTTCCATTGCCTTGGCTCGCTCCGCTTCGTCGGCGATCATCTGCCATTTATCTTCGTCCTGTTGATATCTTTCCAGCACCGGTGGCAGAACGCCACGTTTACTGGTGTACATGTAGTCATCATTCAGGATGACAAGTTCGCTGCCAGTGCCCCATCGACGGTGGATGAATGCGTATCCGTCGCTGTTGTCCGGGTCGAGCAGGTTTCTGCCAAGCGCAACATTCTTCGCCGGTATGCCGGCGGCGCCGGCGATGGTTGGCAACAAGTCCATTTGTGTGGCGAGCGCGTCGATTCGCTGCGCGTTCAGGGACAGCTGCGGTCCGAAAATGACGAGCGGTGCATGGTGATAGCTTAGCCTGGGTTCTTCTTCCCGATGCAGTGGGCCAGGGACTTTTCCGATTTCGCCGTTGTCCGCGGTAAGAACGAAAATCGTATTGGCAAAATACGCCTCCTCTTGCGCCAGTCTCATGAAAAAGCCCAGGCTGTGATCCATGAACCGAAAGGAGTTGAAGCCATCTTCCTTATCGAATCCGTTTTCCAGCGCAAAATGCTCATCTATTGTGACTGTTTCAAAGCCGCGGTTGTCATCGGGAATCGTATACGGGCGGTGATTTCCTGACAGATGAATGAGCGCAAAAAAGGGCTTGCGCGTCTCGCGAATAACCCGGTTTGCCTCCTCAAAAAGGTGCAAATCGGAAATTCCCCACACATCGGTTCGCGGGGAGTTCGGAAAGTCACCTTCTTCGTATAGTTTAAGACCATTGATGTTGGACTGAAGCAATGCACGAATGTTTGCCCAGTTGGCACTTCCTCCGAGAAAGTAGAATTTCTCGTACCCGTCGAAGTCATTGAGAATGATGTGCTGCCGGACCGCTTGCGGATTTCGCGAGGCTGTTCTGTTGAGGCTTACATCCGGAATTCCGGTAAGCATCGTGTAAACACCATGGGCGGTGCCGACACTCGGCGTGTAGTAACGCATGAAGACCAGGCCATCTTCGGCAATGCGATCAAACTCTGGTGAGGCTTTCAAAGGGTTTCCGTAAAAACCTGTCAAGTGTGCTGCGAATGATTCCATCATGATGACAACAACATTAGGTGTCGCCGATGTTAAGGGCGTCGGGGTCACAGTCCGGTACAGGTTGATATTGCTCGAATCCGGTTCCTCGACGCCCAGGTAGCTGGCAAGTTGCGCATAGTTTTCCTGCAGGTAATTGAGAGACTCGACACTCACTTCCGCAGTTGCCAGGGTATCGATCGTATTCAAAACAGGGTTTATGGCCAGGTTGGCCGGAAACGAAGCCGTTGTAAAATACGCGTCGCTCCAGCGCAGCGGGTAATAGGAAAATTTGCCATAGAGTCCTGCGATCAGGATAACGGTGGCTGCTGCAATCGCTATTCGCCGTTGTGCGCGGCTTGGGCGCGGGGTCGCCGGCGGCGAGGTGATTAGCAACCGTCTCAGCCCAAGGAATGTAGAGGCTCCTGCAAGGATCAATATCACCATCGCCGGAATAACAGAATAGGTCTGCCACACCATTTGCATCGAAATCAGCGGATTCTTCATGAACCGGAATGCCGATGCGTTCAATCGGTCCTGCAGGTAACCGTAATGTCCGAAATCAGTCATCAGGATCAGGACAAACAGGCAAACCAGTGTGGAAAAATGAATGCTCCAAAAATTGCTGGCCTGTCGTGAGCGGGAAGGGTTCAGCAGCGGAATCCACGCGAGCGCTAAAAACGGGATAACCACGAGAACAGCCAGTCTGATGTCAAATTTCAGGCCGACGTAAAAGGACTGCAGCAACGTATTGGTAGGCAATTTGCTGCCGTCATTGAACAGCAAAAGAAAACCGTATCGGAAGGCACTACCAACGATGACGATGATTGCGATTACCGTGAATGCAAACCGAAGCCTGGGAAACCAGCCCATTGTTCTTTTCACTTATGGATCCGTATTGAAAACAAGCGCCGGGTGATGTGGTTCGTATGAGATAAGATATTGACCCTTGACGGAATCCGGCCCGAAGTTTCCCCGCCAGTGCAGCGGCTCCACGCTTCGTCGTGCGGCTTCGTTGTCCCAGTTTTCGAATTCAATCCGATAGATGGCGCCAAACAGAACAGATCGACCGGTTCCCTGGCTGCAGTGAACCAATACAGGGCGATTTTCGGGGTCGCCAACAATATTAAGAAAGTCGATTACCGTTTTTTCGCTCGGCTCATGGCCGGTTGGGAGGTGGAAATACTCCACGCCGGAACCTTCGAGGGCCAGTTGTTCGGCTTCAATCAGTGCAGCGTTGTCCTCGGACAAACGCAGGTCGATAACTGACCGGATTCCGTGTTTCTCTGCCACTCGGAGCAGTTTCGAAGGTTGCATCTCTGCAGACTGATATAGCTGATGCTCGGTTACAGCCGTAAACCGGTGTTCGACGAGAGACCAGTAGGCGTAGTACATGCCACCGGCAATGATCAATAACGCGAGTGCGATGCCGATTCTGCCGCGATCTCGAGGCGGTCTGCCTGCTTTCAGTGGAGATGTTCCTGCAGTTTTTGCCATGTTGAACTCCCGTTTGACCTGTTGGCCGTTTTGAAAGAGTTGTTCTGGTGTGAGACGTTTCGATTTTGGCCTTTTCTGGCTGTTAGACGAGGCTCAACCCTAAACCGGTCGGCGCCAATTCAATATCCGTGAATATACGGTGTATTCGTCGCCGGGCTTTTGGCTATGACCGCCTGGCGGAAAAACAGACGAAATCGCGCCGATCAACAGCCAGGACATACAAAGCGTTACCAGGATGTGGCTGGTAAAGTGTGCGCCACGGAGTACCTGGTAGGTACCCATCAAGCCGCCAGCCACAAGAATGCTGACGGCCAGCGTGACTCGAACCCGTCGGGTTCGTGGAAGAAAGGCGAGAGCGAGCAACGCAAAACCTCCGCTGGCATGCCCCGAGGGCCAGCATCCGACCACGGAATCGCCAGCCTGGTGATAGTTGATGTGAAGCCTTCCAAAGGAGTCGGGGGCGTCCCCACCGTAACGCTGAATCGCGTACGGGCAGCTAACGCCGGAATTGTGTTTGATCGTACCGATAACGCCGGGAACCACGGCAAGGCAGAGAAACAGAAAGATCGCTTCCCGGCGATTGATATAGCGCGACAGCCGCGACAAAGATCCTGCGGCTAGAGCGATTAACACCAGCGCGAAAAGTACCAGCAGCGCTTTAGGTCCATCGTAGAAAAGATATC
The DNA here is from genome assembly GCA_024640345.1 of Woeseiaceae bacterium. GTDB lineage: Bacteria > Pseudomonadota > Gammaproteobacteria > Steroidobacterales > Woeseiaceae > SZUA-117. The sequence goes on along the minus strand of JAHEFD010000039.1, from coordinate 5,030 downwards.
GCCATTTGCCATTCGTATGATCAACCAGCCAGGTGCTGGAATCAAAATCATAGGCGTAATCGGAAATAGCGATATCGAGCGCATGCAGCTGCAGCAACGCAACGATAGCGACTATCAGCGCCGCAGCCAGTCGCCAGGACATCATTACAGGCCTGCGAGCGTTCGGGTCCCCGCGCCGTTCAGACGGTAATCGTCGTATTGTGCGGCAGCACTTTGGTAATAGGCGATAGTGTCGAGTCGGTGAGCGTCATCAATCCTGGTAGGGGACTGGAGGCCCGTGAGCTTCTCATAGTGAAATGCTTCTACTGCACCGACCGGTTTCAGCAGTGTAAGCAAATCGCCGCTGAAGAGGCCCAGGCTTTGATAGGTACCAATCAAAGCCCGGCCGTTTTCCGGGTTCATCGATAAGATGTCTTTTCCATAGAATTCGCTTTCGTATGACCAGTTCAGCAATCGAAAAAGCGTTGGCGCGTAGTCAATCTGGCTGCTCAGCGTGTCTACCTTTTGCGGCTTTATCAATCCGGGGGCATATACAAAAAGCGGAATTCGATAGTTCTCGATCGGAAGTTCAGTTCTGCCCGCGCTGCTCGCGCAGTGGTCAGCGACGATCACGAATACTGTGTTTTCAAACCATGGCTTGCTTTTGGCCTCATCCAGGAACTTTGCGATGGCGTAATCGGTGTACTTAACGGCTCCGGATCGGCCGGTGTGTGAGGGTATGTCAATTCGCCCTTCGGGATAGGTATAGGGGCGGTGGTTGGATGTTGTCATGACGAAGTAGTAGAAGGGTTCATCTTTCGCGGACATTCTGTCGGCTTCGTCAATCACCCAGCCATACAGGTCCTCGTCGCTCACGCCCCATGCATTTGTGAACTCAATCGAATCTTCGTCGGCTGAAGCCTGGTCGTGTATGGAAAATCCGTTTCCGCCGAAGAATGCATTCATGTTGTCGAAGTAACCGCGTCCGCCATAGAAGAAGGACGTGTTATAGCCCTTGGATCGAAAGACCGTACCGATCGAGAAAAGATTGGCATTATCCGGCCGCTTCACTATCGATCGACCCGGTGTCGGCGGCACGGACAGGGTCAGCGATTCCATGCCCCTGACCGTGCGCGTGCCTGTAGCCATGAAGTTGGAAAAGAACAGGCTCTCGCTCGCAAGCCGATCCAGGTTTGGTGTCAATTTTTCAGTGTTCCCGTTCGCGCCGAGGAAGGCTGCACTCAGGCTCTCTACAGTAATCTGAATAACATTGGGCCGTAGTTCCGATCCGTTATTGCGAATTATACGACGTACGGGTGTCAGGTAACCCGCTTCGAATTCACTCTCCGGTTCGACAACCAGGCCCCGAACGCGATCGGTAATGTCGTCCGGATCGGCGGTCTGATAGAACTCGTCAAATTGAAGTTCATTGTTGCGAAAGGCGGCGAAAAACGAGTACTGGCCGTTCTTCGCGATTTCCTGCACGTAACGATTCTCAAACGATGGCATATCGTGCTGGCTGACGAACCAGGTGGCTGCAACGGGCAGCAACAGGATAAGCGCAGCCGCCTTTGCTCTCGATTCGAACGGTGTCGAGGCTCGTTGCCATGCCTGGTAAACCGTCAATCTGGATGTCAGCCAGTTCAGTGCCAGTGCTGCAAATCCAATTGCAGCAAGAATAGGTCCAACCGGGTAGGACTCAAAAATATTGTCAACGACCTCGGTTGTGTAAATGAGGTAGTCGACGGCAATGAAGTTGAACCTGACGCCAAATTCATCCCAGAAGATCACCTCGGCGATGGCTCCAAACAAGACTGTCCACCACACAAAGGCGAAAAAGAGCCACATTGCGATGCGATGAAATTTGTTTAAAAACAGACGATTAGGTGTGATCGACAGGTATATGATAACCGGCACGCTTGCATATGAAGCGTATAAAAGATCCTGGGTGAATCCCCAGGAGAACGAGCCAAGGAGCGCGAATCCGTTGTCTACATCGTTCCATGCGAGCATGGAAAGTATTACACGCAGCGAAAAACCGACTACGACTATCGGGAAAAATACGAAAAAAATACCGCTCAGGCGGTGCCGAGCGCAGTGTCGGGTGGTTAATTTGTCAAACATACAGCGGGTCCCTGATTTGTCCTTGCGGCCAGTGGTGGCCTTACTCTCGCAACGATCGCTGGGACTTAGACGCTGGCTCCCGGGAAACTGGTCGTGGCGGGCAAAAAAGAATTTAGTCCTTCGGAGACCAGTTTGCTGACCTGGAACGTCTAATCGACAAATACAGGCGGTGGCGGGCACTGCCTGGCGACGTGGACTGGCAATCTCTGCGAATTTGCCAGGGATGAGACCGGGAGAAACAGTTTGGGCGCTGGGCAATTGATAAGAAGCAAATCAGGCGGATCTGGCATGCGGTCTGCCAGGCAGCTGCCAATCCGCAGTTTCATCGTGCTGATATTCTGTTTTAGCGGGGGTGCCTACGGCGAGCCCGACGCGGCATTCTCGACTGTCGATACCGGCGACGTCGACTGGTTGTCTCCACTGGTCCTCGAAGAGCGGGAAGCAACGATCGGCGAAATCCTGATCGATAACGGCAACATTTTCGATCTGGACAATCCGGAGGAGAATTCATGGCTCTACCGGGTAGCGAACGGCGCGCACATCAAGACGCGTCCGGCAGTGATACGACAGCAGCTGTTGTTTGAAACCGGCGATAGTTATTCGCGCCAGCTCCTTGAAGAGTCAGAACGAATTCTTCGCAGCAACCGGTATCTGCAGGATGCGGTGATTCAGCCGGTGGAATACGCGGATGGTAGGGTCGATCTCCGTGTGGCCACGACGGATACGTGGACACTTAGCCCGTCTGTTTCGTTTGGTCGGACGGGTGGTCAAAACACGGGCGCCATTGGCATCAAGGAGCAAAATCTCTTGGGCACCGGCATAAATATCGGAGCATCGTACCGATCTGACATAGACCGCGACTCAACGAGTTTTGTTTTTCATGACAAGCAATTGGGTAACAGCTGGGTTGGACTTTATGCTGCGCTGTCCAGCAACAGTGACGGACATACCAGGATTCTGGATATAGACCGGCCTTTCAATTCCCTCGATGCCCATGGCGCAGGCGGCTTCTCGCTGCTGGACGACGACAGGATCGACACGCTCTATGATCTCGGTGAGCCGGTTGCCGATTTTCGCCACCAAATCCGTACTTATGAGGCTTACGGAGGCTGGTCAAAGGGGCTGCTCAATGGAAGTACGCGCCGTTACATCGCGGGATTCGCGTTCGACGAACATCAGTTTTCACCGACGACCAGTGACCTTGCAGACATCGCCATTCCGGAAGACAGAAAATATGTATACCCATTCATTGGCGTCGAATATTTACAGGATAAATTCGAGAAGACGAGTAATCATGATCAAATCAATCGCACCGAGGACCGGTTTCTCGGAACACGGCTGAGTGCGAAGCTCGGGTTTGCCAGTACCGGTTTCGGCTCAAGCGAGGATGCCTATCTTTTGTCGGCAGAGGCGCAGCGCGGATTTGGCCACTCGGACGGAAATTCACTATTGCTGGAAAGCGATATGAACCTGCGATTGACGAATGGTGACGTGGAGAATCTCCTGTGGACTACCAGCGCGAAATATTATCGTCGTCAGTCAGAAAAGCGGCTGTTGTACGTGAATCTGAGTGGCACCTATGGAAAGAATCTTGATGTCGATACGCAGGTAATGCTGGGTGGTGACACTGGCCTGCGAGGTTACCCGTTGCGCTATCAGACCGGAGACAAGCGGGCATTGCTTTCGGTCGAACAGCGCTACTTTACCGATTGGTATCCTTTCCGGCTTTTCCATGTTGGTGGAGCGGTGTTTTTTGATGCCGGAAGAGTCTGGGGAGACAGCGCAGTTGGCTCCGGGAATAACGAACTTCTCAGGGATGTCGGTTTCGGCCTGCGGATAGGCAATAGCCGGTCCGGAGTCGGCCGAATGACGCATATTGACCTCGCCTTCCCACTGGACGGCGACCAGGGCATCAGTGGTGTACAGTTCCTGCTGGAACTCAAACAGGGCTTCTGACGTCGAAGTCGGAGTAATGACAACGTTTCCGGTGTCCTTGCTGAACTGCAAATTTGCTGAATTGAATCAAATATTAGCCGAAAAAATCGTGTAGAACCGCTGACCGAATGACTTCGACTTAAAGTAGCGACCAGTTGTCGAATTTGGAACGTCAAACTATTAATGAAACGTAATGCCGAATCGGTAGTGCTTCATCTGGACGACAAACGCCAGGTCAAGACGCTGTTGCAAGGTGATCAGAAAGCATTTCGCCAGTTCTTTGATGACAATTATGCCCGCCTGTACCGATTCGCATTGCCACGACTGGGCAATGATGAACAGGTCGCCCAGGAACTGGTTGTTCAGGGACTTTCGAAAGCACTGACGAACCTCGAATCGTACAGAGGAGAGGCCCAGCTTTTCACTTGGTTGTGCACCATTGTGAGGAATGAAATTACGGATTGGCAGCGAAAATCGAAACGCATGGGCGAGCGAATTGTTCTCGCGGAAGATTTTAGTGGCATCAAGGCTGCCGTCGAGTCTTTCCATGCGCCGGAAAGTGACGAGCCATCGCGCAGGATTGAACGAGCTGAAACGGCCCGGCTCATCAAAGTTGCGCTTGATCGACTGCCGCCAAAATATGGAGATGTGCTGGAGTGGAAGTATATCGAAGGATATTCCGCCCAGGAAATTGCAGATCAATTGAATATTGGAATAGAGGCGACAAACTCGCTTCTGGCTCGAGCGAAGAGGGCATTCATCGATATTTTTGGTGCGCTTACCGACCGACCAACAGAACCGGTTCTTTGAGACCTAAGTTATGAAAAAATCAGATATGGATGAATTTTTACGTGACGACGATCTGCTTGCTGAGATCTTTGTCGATGTAACCCCGCGCCGGAAGCCAAAGCCCGAAGCAGAGGAGCAGGCATTCGCGACGCTGTATGCGCAGTGGCGTGACCTGGCTAATCGACGTAAAAAACGCTATCAGA
>JAHEFD010000038.1 GCA_024640345.1 Woeseiaceae bacterium | reverse complement strand
CAAGCCGCCGTCGGGATCCGTCGGCGTACCACTCATCGAAGTCCTGGCGAAGTAAGACACAAGTGCGCCAGAGGCGCACATATGAATCCATTGTCGGCAAGGAAATCGTGGTCGAGCGCTCGCAGCAGGGAGCGACTGCCTGCCCGCTACTCGACCCTTGGCTTCGTAAGCCTTGCGGCGTTATCCGCTTACTCGGGTCTCATCCCGACATAGTTCGCGATCCCCAGGAGGTACCCGGATCATCTCGGACGCCGTCGCTGCGGGCTCTGCCGCTCAAAACTCTGCGTGCGCCGGGCGCCCTGCTGCCTCGCATTGAAGTCGCGTTCGAGCTGCGGCCGAACAGCCGGCTGAGCCGGGCGAGCGCCTGGGGCGGGCCGGGTCGAAGGCCGCGCGCCTGACGGCTGCTGCGCAGGTCGGTTGGCCGAAGGTCGCTCCGACGGGCGTTGCGCAACTGGCTGTGACGGCCGGGAAGCAGGTATTTGAGGCGACGAGCGGTCAAGGTTTTGCGGTGGTTTCCACTGCCCCTGGTCGCGCTGGCTCCAGCTGCCGTTGTCGTCACGCCGATAGACATTGCCGGCGCGATCCGTTAGCACGTTATTCTGGACGTTGTTCGCCGGTTGCGCCTGGCGCCTGGCGGCCACTTCCGGGCGCTGGGCGACGCGCGTCGCTTTCTCTGGCTTGTTGTACAGATTCGGCCGTGCTTCGGGCCGGTTACGGCCGCCGCCGATATTGATGCTGTTATCGACGTTGATGTTGATGTTCGTCTTGCGGTAGCCGCCATAGACCACCGGGCGCGGATACGGTCGATAGCCGCCGACACCCCACCACGCGCCGTGACTCGAAAACGTGAAACGGAACGGTCCGTTGGTCCAGGAAACACCGACGCCCCAGCCGTACCAGGGGTTATAGGTCACATGGAATCCCCAGGTCGGGTAACGCGGGTAGTAATGCGGTCCGTACCACGGGGAATAGTGCCAGCCGGTGCCATAGATGACGGCACCGCTGTAATAGTAACTGCCGAAATAGCCGGGGGTGTATCCGACGTAGACCACCTGTGGCGTTACATCGTAAACCTTGACGTAAGTAACGTTGTGATGCGGATTCGATGTAGGGATCTTGTATATCGCATCCGGAATTTCAGTTGCTACGCTCCATGGACCGGTGGCACTGTTAGCGACATACCAGACGCCATCGTCGCAGGCGTAATAAAGATTGCCGTAACGAAACACCGCCGCGCTGGTGTTTTGCGCATACTCAACACGAATATCTTCGATTGGCGCAAAGTCTGGTGTGCCGTCATAGTCAACGCTGAAAGAATGATCGTCGCGATTGATCGCTGCCGTCTGTGGAATCGTATTGTCCAGGACCGCTTCACGGGCCTGCGGCGTACCGGCCACTTGGCTAAGAATGCTGCCGTTGACCGAATCCTCGGGGACGTCGCTGAATGCTTCGGGCAGCTCGTCGTTCGGCACGTGAGCCCACTGCAATGCGCCGAGCATGCCTTCACCGCGATACCAGCGGCCGGAAAGCAATACATAGTATTTCTGGGTCGACAGCTCCAGGAAAGCGTTGCTGTCGGTATTGTCCATGTAAAGAAGGTTCATGCCCTCGACCGGTGCCCAGGACGGCTCGCCGTCCGATACGATAAGTTCAGTCGGCTCGGTTGCAACGATTATCCGGACGTTTTCGGTCATTACGTCCTCACCATCGGCGGGCTCGACGAGTTTAGCAATGTCTGCTGGAACCCGTTTTGTGGATGCCCATGGGCCCGCGATCGCCTTCGACTGGTACCAGGCATTGCTGCCAATGTAGAGGTAATAGTCCTTCTTGTCCCTGACAATCAGAAACGCCGTATTGACGACGCGCTCATATTTCGTCCCTTCGATTTCCTGCATTACCGGATCGCCATCGATCGAAACAAGTAATGCGGGCTCCGTCGAAAGCACTATTTTCGGTGGCTCATGTTTGAGCCCTGCTTCACCGGCACTCTCAAGGTCGCCATCGAGGTCGGCAAGCAACTGGTCAACCGAAATCGTGAAACTGGACCCCTCGATCTCGGTCTCGATAAATTCGGCAAGCCGCTGCATCTGATCTTCGCTGGCATCTGCGAAGCGGACATCGGCGATTTCGACATCGCGAATTACCGCCGTTCTCGTATCGCGGTCGGTGTCGATCCGGGCCTCGAACCAGATCGCACCGAATACGGGAACGTTGTTCGAAGCGGAAGTCTTGACAGATACTGCTGATCGACCCTCGAGGTTGTTACCCGAGAACGTTTCTATCTGCGGCTGGTAGATGAGTACGACAGAGCCGTCGTCGGCGACGAGTTCCTGTGGCCAGCTAATTTCCTGTGCCTGAACCGATGTCGCTGCGATCGTGATCAGGGCCAACCAGGCCGTTCTGATTTTCATTGCCAAATCCTTGGTTATTGTAGCGGCGAGCGAAAAGCCGCCAAGACTAAAAATAGATGTACCTGCGGTTACCACGGAAGCCATCAACTCCGTCAGATTACCGGCGGACCGATTTCTAGAGAACCGAAATCTGAGGAATCACTTCAGCGAGCTGCGACTGTAACTCCGACTCGAACCTGTTTTCCAACTGATAAAACAAGGCGGCCTTGAGCGGTGGCAGTGCATCCCGAAATTGGCGCAGATGCTTTTTCTGAATTTCCAGCGTCGCCATTTTGATCGCAATGTAATCGTTGACCAATTGTTCGGCAAATTCGTCGGAAATCGCACCCGCATCGTAGGACCGCATGTAGCGGCCAATCAGATCAGCATGCCGGTCGCGAACCGGCTTCAAGTCGGCGATATAGGCGTCATAGGCCGGCCAGAATTCTGCAGACTCCGATTCGGTCAGTGGCAGCTCGGCACGGAGTATTTCAACACGCCCCGCCTGCAACATCTTTCGCGCCTCTGAAATCTGCTGGTCGCGGGCATTGCCTGAATCGGCAGACTGCGCCCAGACACCATCCCACATAAGGAGTGAGGTAAGTATGACGGCGAAATATATGAGTTTTTGTATCATCAACCGGATTCCTGCTCGACCGGACACCAATAATGCGTTCTAAGACCGATTCGCGAATATATCGGGAACCAATGTTCGGGTAGACTGCCAAATTTACCACAAGTTCTGCCGGGTATTTATGTATGAATAGAATCAACGCCAGCTCAGCGCGGATGCTGCTTGCGATACTTGCTATCTCGGTTGGCATGTCGGCCTGCACGACCGTTGAGACGCAGAGTTTTCGTGTTAACAAGAATGCATCTGTGGAATCGGCTCAAATTTCAACTGGCGCGGATTTCAGCAAATATCGGCGCCTGCTCGCGGAGGACATGGGAATTTTCTTCCCGCAAAATTCCCCGTCGACGCCTGAGGATATGCGGCGAATCAGGCAGATCTTCCGCAGCGCATTTCTGTCCCAGTTATCGGAGTACGAAATCGTGCAGGAATCAGCGCCCGACACAATGGCTGTCCAGGCTTCCCTGATCGACCTGCGACACTCGAGCAGCGAGCAGATTCCCGGCATGCGTCGTGATGTGCGCGAAATAGCGACCCCGGGTTCGCTGGTCTTCCTGATGGAACTGAAAGATTCTCAATCCGGCGCTGTTCTCGCCCGTGCAGCCGACAGCGCGACCACACCAGTATTTCAAACCACCAACGGCACTGCGACGGACTGGAATAGCGTGCAACAGGCCGCCGACAGATGGGCAGTGTTGTTCAGAGAGTTTCTGGACGCGAACCTGGCAGGCGCGAGATAGGAACCTGGTCGGCGTGACTTAGTCGGCCTGGCATATTTGCTCCCAATCACCCGATTGAGGGTCGCTCAAAGCGCACCCTGGTAATACGACCCCAACTGAATGTCTGGCGGTGCGGGCTTATTTTCCCGATTACCGTGAATCAGGCCTTGCGTAGTCTGCATCAATGTAATAGTGTACTAGTACATTGTTACAACTGATCCAGAGTCCGAATAGTGAAACCCAACCGCGACGAAACAGCCGGCCAGCGCAAACGCAGCGAAGATGCTTTATTCGAAGCGGTAAACAGCCTGCAAGGCACGGCCGAGATTCGTGATTTCCTCAAAGACCTTTGCACGCCAGCCGAGCTGCAGGCACTGGTTGACCGCTGGCAGGTGGTTGGCCTGTTACGGAAAGAACTGCCCTATCGCCGAATTCACGATATGACTGGCGTCAGCGTAACGACGATCGGCCGTGTCGCTCGTTTCCTGACTGACGGCTATGGCGGCTACCAGGCAGCCATCGAAAAAAGCAACCACAAGCACCGACCTTCCAAGAAAAGCGCTTCTCACTGAGGACAACCCCATGAAAACATCAGAGCAGCGCATTCAAATTGCGCTGCAAAAATCCGGCCGCCTGACGGATCACTCACTTGATCTATTGGCAAAATGCGGCCTCAAATTTACGAAAAGCAAAGACCAGCTGTTCTGCTTCGGCGAAAATATGCCAATCGATTTGCTGCTCGTACGAGACGATGATATTCCTGCCCTGGTCGGTGACGATGTTTGTGATCTGGGCATTGCCGGACTGAACGTAATCGAGGAGAAACGACTCGACCGGCACGGTAATGATGCGAGCGCACAATTCGATCAGGTTTTCGCGCTGGACTTCGGTCACTGCCGACTCGCGATTGCGGCACCTGAAGACGCACCTTACGACGGCCCAATGAGCCTTCAGGGCGCCCGAATAGCGACCAGCTACCCTGCAACTCTCAACAAATTTCTTACCCAGCATGAAGTTGACGCGAGCGTGGTCATTTTCTCCGGGGCAATCGAGATTATGCCCAGGCTCGGCAAGGCCGATTTCATCTGCGACCTTGTCTCCACGGGCTCTACCCTGGCTGCAAACCAGTTACGCGAGGTGCAGACCGTGCTGGAGAGCGAGGCCGTCATTATCCAGACGCGTGCGCCCTTGCCTGTCGAAAAACAGGACTGGATAAACCGGCTATTGCAGCGACTCGATGGCGTCCTGCAGGTTCGCGAAAGCAAATATGTCATGTTGCACGCGCCCCGATCTGCGCTTGAACAGATTGTGGCGCTGCTGCCGGGATCCGAATCGCCCACCGTTGTTCCACTCGAAGGCGCGGGTGACAAGGTGGCGGTGCACGCTGTCTGCCGCGAATACGTGTTCTGGGAAACGCTGGAAAACCTGAAGAGCGCAGGAGCAAGCTCACTCCTGGTCCTGCCGCTAGAAAAGATGATGGTATAGGCCAATGTTCACTGACATCAGGACATGGTCGGAACTGTCGGCCGATGAGAAGGCGTCGGTACTATGCCGACCCGCACTTCGCAGCGACCAGCAGACAAAAGCGCAGGCTGCAGACATTGTCGCTGCAGTTCGTGACCGTGGTGATGCCGCACTTTTTGACTTTGCCGCTCGTTTTGAGAAGTGTGAACTGAGCTCACTTGGCGTGACCCGCGAGGAGTTTGCTTTCGCGGAGTCCAGCTTGCGTCCGGCGGCCATCGTGGCGATCGATACAGCGATCAGGAACGTCAGGCGATTTCACGAGGCCCAGGTTCCCGATGAAGTTTCCGTGACAGTGAGCCCTGGCGTCAGTTGCTCGCGACGCAGCCACCCGATTGATGCGGTGGGTCTGTATGTACCATCCGGCTCGGCACCCTTGCCCTCGACAGCGATCATGCTCGGCGTGCCTGCTGCGGTCGCGGGCTGCCCCGTCCGTATTCTTTGTACGCCCCCCGGCACGGACGGCCGGGTCAATGCCGCGACCCTGGTTGCGGCACAGCGCAGCGGCATAGAGCATGTGTTCAAGATTGGCGGAGCGCAGGCCATTGCGGCAATGGCGTACGGCACTGAGACGGTGCCAAAGGTCGACAGGATATTCGGCCCCGGAAATGCCTGGGTGACCGCTGCCAAGACCCTGGTCGCTGGCGACCCCTATGGCGCTTCAATCGATTTACCCGCCGGCCCGTCTGAATTGCTCATCATTGCGGACGAAACGGCAAACCCGGCATTTGTTGCCGCCGACTTGCTCTCGCAGGCGGAGCACGGCGAAGACTCGCAGGTACTGTTGGTCACGAATAGTCGCGAACTTGCGAATGCCGCGATTCGCGAGACTGAAGCGCAGTTGGGCCAGTTGGCGCGACAGGACATAGCGCGCGCAGCGCTACGCGGCAGCCATGTCATCGTGACTGAAGACATCGCAGGCGCCATTGCCATCAGCAACCGCTATGCGCCCGAACACCTGAGCTTGCTTGTTGAGGACCCGCGCGCGGTGCTCGACAACGTCCGGAATGCCGGATCGGTATTTCTCGGCAGCTGGGCGCCGGAGGCCGCAGGTGACTACTGTAGTGGCACCAACCATGTGTTGCCGACTTATGGCAGCGCGAAGAGCTTCAGTGGCCTCGGCATTGATCAATTCCTGCGCCAGATGACCGTGCAGGAACTCAGCGATGAGGGTCTTCGATCACTCGCGCCGAGCATCATCGAGCTGGCGGAACTGGAAGGGCTTGGCGGCCATGCGGAATCCGTGCGCCTGAGGCTCGAGAGCATGCCCGAACTGAGGCAGGCCCAATGACGATATCGACGCTTGCACGCAGGGAAATACGTGAGCTTCGATCCTACCTGCCGGGCGAGCCTGCCATCGATGCGATCAGGCTTAACGCCAATGAATCACCTTTTTCCATCGACTCCGGTTTGCGGAACGGACTGAATCGCTATCCAGCCTCCCGGCCCGTCCGACTGACCCGCAAGCTGGCGGCTTTCTATGGAGTCGGCGAGGAAAACATACTCGTCACGCGCGGCAGCAGCGAGGGAATCGACCTGTTGATTCGAACTTTTTGTTCCGCCGGCAGGGACAGTGTTCTGCTGACGCCACCCGCTTTCGAGATGTACCAGGTCTATGCAACCATACAGGGCGCCTCGATAACCAGTGTCCCGCTGTTGGCTGATCGGGACTTTTCCGTGGATACGGAAGCACTGCTCGCTGCGGTTACCGACAATACAAAAATAATCTTTCTCTGCTCGCCGAATAACCCCGTCGGAACCACCATTCCTGGTGAACAGGTATTGCTGATACTGAAAGCGATGACCGATCGAGCTGTCGTCGTCATCGACGAAGCCTACATCGAGTACAGTGAATCAGATTCCCTTGCAACGCTGGTAGCCGAACACGAGAATCTCGTCGTGCTGCGGACGCTGTCCAAGGGGCTGGCGCTCGCAGGGGCGCGCTGCGGTGCACTTGTCGGATCACCCGAACTCATATCGTTGCTGGATCGAATCCTGGCACCTTACGCGATGTCATCTCCGGCTGTTGCCATTGCGGAGCAGGCGCTGACTGATGAAAGACTGGCACAGGCACGGACGTCAATCGATCGTACGGTTGCGGAGCGCGAGCGATTGCGTGTCGAACTGGGAGAATGCGACGCGGTCGACAAGGTCTGGCCAAGCCAGGCCAATTTTTTGTTCGTGCGATTCAAGCATCTGGGTAACGTCGTCACGCGCCTTGCCAAGGAGGGTATCTCCATTCGTACGTTTGACGATTCACCTGTGTTCGATCGCTGCGCACGTATCTCCATCGGGGCAGCACCAGACAACGATCGACTGCTGAAAACGATTCGGGATGTGAACTGAGATGCTGAAAGTTCTTTTTATCGATCGTGACGGTACGCTAATTGAAGAGCCGGCCGATGAGCAGGTGGATGCGCTGCACAAAGTGCGCTTGATGCCGGGTGTTATTTCGGCGCTGCACGACCTGCGGGATCATGGTTATCGATTTGTGATGGTGAGTAACCAGGACGGCCTTGGCACGCCGTCCTTCCCCCACGAAGAATTTTCGGCTTGCCACGAATATGCACTCGAGCTCTTTTCGTCCCAGGGCATTCAGTTTGACGAGGAATTTATTTGCCCGCATTTCGCCGACGACAATTGCGATTGTCGCAAGCCGAGAAGCGGGCTCCTGACGAAGTATTTGTCCACTCACCATTTCGACACCGCATCCTGTGCTGTGATCGGCGACCGCGACAGCGATCTGCAGCTCGCCGCAGCGCTGGGGATGAGGGGACTGCAGCTTGGTGCCGGGGAACAGCCGCTTTCGTGGGAAGATATCGCGGTCATATTGACAACCGGCGCACGTACCGGGGAAGCACAAAGGGCCACGCGAGAAACACGCGTTAGAGCCGCCGTAAACCTGGATTCCACGCAACCCGTCGCCGTGAATACAGGTATCGGTTTTTTCGACCACATGCTGGAACAGATATCCAAGCACGGGGGATTCAGCCTCGAAGTGCAGTGCGACGGCGACCTGGCCGTCGACGAGCACCACACCGTGGAAGACACGGCCCTGACATTAGGGAAAGCGTTGCGAACGGCGCTAGGCGAGAAGAGAGGAATCGCGCGTTATGGCTTTCAGTTACCGATGGACGAAAGCGAAGCACGAGTATCGCTCGACATTTCCGGCAGACCGTACTTTGTGTTCGACGGTACATTTCCACGCGACGTGGTTGGTCAGATGCCAACCGAACTGGTACCGCATTTTTTCCAGTCACTGGCAGAGTCAATGGGCGCCACGCTGCACATTTCGGTAACGGGCAGCAATACACATCACATGGTCGAAGCCTGTTTCAAGGCCGTGGGTCGTGCTTTACGCCAGGCCATTCGCCTGGAAAGCGACGAACTGCCTTCGACAAAGGGCGTACTGGACTAGCGTGGCACGAACCAGCGTCGCAATTATTGACAGTGGTGGTGCGAACATCGCATCGCTGAGTAATGCCTTCGACAGGTTAGACGTTTCGAGTACGCTGACACGTGATGCAGCCACGATCACCAATGCGAGCCATGTCATTCTCCCCGGCGTGGGTACGGCCGCCGACGCGATGCAACGACTCGATGAAAGCCGCCTGTCCGGCGTCATCAAAAATCTCAAACAACCCGTGCTCGGGATTTGTCTCGGCATGCAACTGTTGGCCCGATCTTCGGAGGAGGACAACACATCATGCCTGGCCATTGTGCCGGCAACCGTGAACAAGCTGGCGGCGACTCCAGGGACACCGGTGCCCAACATGGGTTGGTGCAGGGTTAACCAGGTCGTGCCGCACGAATTGTTTTCCGGCATTGCCGACAACTCCTGGTTCTATTTTGCACACAGTTTCGCACTCGCGGCCGGAGAGTACGCCCTGGCCACGGCTGATCACGAGAATGCGTTCACGGCTGTCATGGCCCACGAGAACTTTTTCGGGGCGCAATTTCATCCCGAACGGTCAGCGGAGGCCGGTGCGCGATTTCTCCGTAACTTCCTGGAACTTCGATCATGAAACTGATTCCGGCCATCGACCTGCGCGACGGAAAATGTGTCCGGCTCTACCAGGGAAAATTCGATCAGCAGACGGTCTACGACAAGGACCCGGTATCACTCGCGCAAAACTATCGGGCTCTTGGATGTGAAGAGCTGCATATTGTCGACCTTGACGGCGCAAGACGTGGCCAGCAACAGAACGAGGTGCTCGTCCGGGCAATCGTCGACGCCGGCGGTCTGGCTGTCCAGATTGGCGGCGGGATTCGCTCCGAAGCAGCGCTCGAATCCTGGCTTCTTGCCGGGGCCAGTCGCATCGTCATTGGTAGCCTGGCTGTCAGCGAGCCACAGTTGGTCCGCGAGTGGCTGGAGCGGTATGGCGCCGACAAGATTGTGCTTGCACTCGACGTGAACCTGGACGCAAACGGCACGCCGCGAGTTACGACACACGGCTGGTCCAGGCAGGCGACACAAAGTTTATGGCAATGCATTGATCAATATTCAGCCAACGAAATGCCAAGGATCCTGTGCACCGACATTAGCCGTGATGGCGCGCTCACGGGACCCAATGTGAATTTGTACAAAGAATTGCTGGAGCGATATCCGGACATTCGTGTGCAGGCATCCGGCGGCATTCGCAATCTCGAGGACCTTGAGGCGCTACAAAAGATCGGGGCAAGTGCGGCGATCAGTGGGCGCGCATTACTGGATGGCAGCATCACCGCCGGGGAGATACGAAAATTCCTGCTCGCCGCATAATCCCCTGCCTGGACGTCAGGGACGGCAAAGTCGTCAAAGGCGTAAAGTTTCGTAACCACCGAATCGTGGGCGACATTCTCGAACTGGCAGAACATTACAGTCGGTCGGGGGCTGATGAGCTCGTGTTTTACGACATCACGGCAAGCCCCGATGGACGCACCGTCGATCGTAGCTGGGTCAGCCGCGTGGCGAAACTCATCAACATTCCGTTTTGTGTCGCCGGTGGAATCCGGAGCGTAGCCGATGCAGAAGAAATCTTGTGCAAGGGTGCCGACAAAATTTCTGTCAATTCGCCCGCGCTGGAAAGGCCCGAGCTGATCTCGGCCCTGGCGAAACGGTTCGGCTCTCAGTGTGTCGTCCTGGGCGTAGATAGCCTGCGCGTGGATAGCACCTGGCAAGTTTATCAATATACCGGGGACGCCAGCCGGAGCACGAGATCCAGCTACACGACGGCTGACTGGATTACCAGGGCACAGGATCTTGGTGCGGGTGAGGTCGTGCTGAACTGTATGAACCAGGATGGCGTTCGTAAAGGTTATGACATTGAACAGTTGAGCGTCATACAGGACGTTTGCCACGTGCCGCTGGTAGCTTCCGGTGGCGCCGGGTCGATAGAGGATTTTGCAGAGGTTTTCGAAAAAACGCGCGTATCCGCTGCGCTCGCTGCAAGCGTTTTTCACGACGACGACATAAGGATTCCGGACTTGAAAGCGCGGCTGGGAAACGCCGGTATCGAGGTAAGACTTTGATGGATGACCGCAACGGTATTGACTGGAGCAAAGACGGCGGCCTCGTGCCGGCAATCGTGCAGCACGCAATTACCGGCCGTGTACTCATGCTTGGCTACATGAACGCCGAATCGCTGGCAATAACACAACAGCGTGGCCTGGTAACGTTTTTTAGCCGATCGAGACAGCGCCTTTGGACCAAAGGTGAGACATCAGGTAATACGCTCGAGTTGCGATTCATCGAGATCGATTGCGACAAAGACACACTCCTGGTGAGTGCCGTTCCCACTGGGCCAACCTGCCACCTCGAACGAAATAGCTGCTTTGACGAAAATATAGAACGCGAAGGCAGCGGGTTTATCGGCGAGCTCGAAACCATCATTGATGACCGGGTTCGCAATGCCTCGGCCGACAGCTACACACGACGACTCGTTGAATCGGGCATACAGCAGATTGCAAAAAAAGTCGGGGAAGAAGGAGTGGAAGTTGCTTTGGCCGGGACAAGCGGATCTCGCGATGAAATCGTTGGCGAAGCCGCCGATCTCGTTTTTCACCTGCTGGTTTTATTGCGGCAAAACAACCTCAGTTTTTCCGACGTTACGAAAAAGCTCTATGAGCGCCATACGCGATAAATTTATCAACAAAACCCACTGGTCATAATCGACTCTAAGGACCGGCGAACGCAGTCTTTCGGGCGGCAATGTTCAAACCCGTGACCGCTGCTATTTCGGCCGCCATTTCGGCCGCTTGCAAGCGGGATCGATATTACTGGCTGGTTGTGCGCCTAGTCCTTGGGTTTCAATACTGCCGCGAGATCGGCGAACGGCCTGTGGGTAGCCGGTGCCTCCTGGCTCTCACCGGGTTTGACCCGACTCCCCGTGTCAGCATCCTGATACCTGGCGTGTTCATTGTCGTGACAGTAGAGACAGAGCAATTCCCAGTTACTGCCATCGGATGGATTGTTGTCGTGGTTATGGTCTTTGTGATGGACCGTGAGCTCTCGCAGTCGTTCTCCACTGAACTCGCGCCCGCAACGCGCACATATCTTTGGATACAATTTGAACGCTTGCGCGCGGTAACCCTTTTCTCGCTCGTCTCTCTGGCGTCGGGCCATCGAGACAATCGCGTCTTGAGTGTCTATGCCTGTTCGTTTCTTCGGTGTCATTCGCGCATCCTGAAAGTGCCCTTGTTCCGTATAGGACCGTTGTACGGATCAACCAGGCCCGCATCGCAGTTATGCACAATTATAAACCCGGGAAGACCTTGTTCAGAGGACAAGCTTGAAAAGAACAAGGTTCGTCAATCGTCGCTGAACACCAATGTTCAGGAAGCCGACCGACGTCAAGCCAACGCCAGCATGACGTAAAAGAGTACAAGCAAGGTCACAAACATGACGCCCCAGATCTCCCAGCGCCTCATCCGGACTTCGAGTTGCCATGGACTACGAAACCTCGCCAGGCCGCTGAATGCCTGTTGCAAGTTCCATGCCCTGTCTTTTGCACGTTGCCGGAATCGGTCAGTCATGCAGGACCAGCTTCTGCCGAGCTTGCGTGAAAGCCATGACACAGGAACCAGGATATCGCCAACAGGAATCCGATAAGGAAACTTGAGAAGACCCTTGCAGGCCAGCGTCCACGCCACCCAGGCACCGGTTGCGCCTGCCGCCGCCGGCCACAAAGCGTGCCACAACCCGGCAAAAGAAGTCGTCAGCAACGTAGCCGTGTCGACCGAGGGCCATAGCCAGATGGAGAAAGCCACTACGCTGAGCATGGCCAGCCATGGCGGCCAAAGGCCGTTCGTTTTTTGCGGATGGCCGGATTCCTGGAACCACACGAGATAAAAGAGACGCGCCATCAGGCATGTCGTACCGACCGCGACGAGTGACAGGAGGGTCGCCATCCGGACGGACCAGGGTTCTGGCAGGTGCCCGATCAATTCTGTCAGTCCGCTCTTGGCAACCGCACCGCTTGTGAACGGCAGGCCGGCAAGGGCGAACGCCGGGAGCAGCAGGCCGGCAACAATCGGTCCGCGACGGGTCATCGCGCCACCGGTGCTGGCAGCAATGCCAACGCCGAGGAACAGCGCACCCTTGGCGAACGCATGATGGAACGCATAAACAAGGATGGCAGACAGGCAGAGGGGCCAGATTTCCGGTGCCGCCATGCCGACTCCTGTGCCGACAGTGATAAGGCCCATTTGACTGATGCTCGAGTAAGCCAGGACGGCTTTCGGCTCGTCCTGGGAAAGCCCCACGAGCACGCCATAAATTGCCGCGCCAAATCCGGCCGTGATACACACTAGACTCCATTCGGGCAATGCTACGTGCCCCAGCGGCAGGAAACGCAACCAGCCCAGCAGGCCTGACTGGATCATGGCGCCACTCAGCACCACACTGGCGGGAGTTGGTGCGACCGAGTGCGCGAGCGGCAACCAGGCATGTACTGGTAAAGCGCCGGCCTTGATGCCGAATCCGACGATCAACAGACCGGTGACGATGTTACTCTGCGCCGTGCCCGGGAATTCGTCCAGGTAGAGCGTTCCCGCCTGCCAGGCTCCCATCACCGCCCCGGCAAACAACAGCACCTCGCCCAACACAACGAAATATATGTAGATCCGCCCTGCCCGCAGCGCTTGCGGGATCTGTTTGTGCATGATCAGTACATAGGATGAAAAACTCATCAAGGCGAAGAACAGGTAAAAGCTGAGTATGTCCTGGGAAACGATCAACCCGAGGTTGCCACTCATCGTCAGCAGGTAAAAGGCGAAGAATCGAGCTCGCCGGGTGTCCCCGGCCAGGTAACTGCGTCCGTAGATACCTGCCAGCAGCCACAATACGGCCGTAAAAACGAGGAACACCTGGCCAACATCGTCCATGCCTAAACGGCTCCCGAGAAGCAACCATGGCAGATCGAGCATTTCTCCAGTTGAGAATGCGGCGACAAGCAGGGCAGGCAGTGACGCCCAGGGCGCGAGGCGAACGACCGACTCCCGCCAGCGCGATGGCAACATTGCCGCAGACATGACCAGCGGCACGAATGGCACCGCAATCAGGAGCACCGACTCTGCAAAAGAGGCTGACATGACCTCGCTCACCGTCCGTACTCCCGCTCGGCGATTAATTGCGCCCACTCAAGCGGACTGAACGGCACACTCGCCAGTAAACCGACAGCCAGCGCGAAAAGCGCAGTGACAAGCGGAGGCAATAACAAGGTCCAGCGGGTCTCCGCCGACCCACGTGGTTGTTCGGCTGGCCACGCGCCTTTTGCTTCCCTGAACCAGGCCGCATAGATAATCGGCAGAAAATAGGCTGCGTTCAGCACGCTGCTGCCGACCAGGACAGCAACGATCCACTCCTGACCTGCCGCCATCGCCCCGGTGCCGAGATACCACTTGCTGATAAAACCCGCGAGAGGAGGTACACCGATCATGCCCAGGGCACCCAACGTAAAGGCCGCCATCGTCCAGGGCATGCGATGCGCCACTCCATCCATTTCACTGACTTTGTGCACGCCAAGGGTCTCTGCCAGGTTTCCAGCACAGAAGAACAGCGTTATTTTCATCAGTCCCTGGTGAACCAGGTGGACAATGCCACCGATCGCCGCAATCGGTCCGACAGTGGCGACACCCAATGTAATGTAGGAGATCTGGCTGATCGTTGAAAAAGCCAGTCGCCGTTTGAGGTCATCCTGGAAAAGGGCCCGAACCGACGCATAGACGATCGTTGCGGCCGCAAGGATTGCCAATGGCAAGGTCACGCCAAGATTGGCGGCGAACTCAATGCCATAAACATCGTAGATTACTCTCACGATACCGAACGCCCCGGCCTTGACCACTGCAACGGCATGCAATAGTGCAGACACGGGTGCCGGTGCCACCATTGCCTGGGGCAGCCAACCATGCAACGGCACCAGGGCTGCCTTCACCCCCAGTCCGGCAATCAACAGGACAAAAATGACGACAAGGGATTCCCTGCTCGTTGATGCACTGGCCAATTCGTGAACAAAGCCACCGTAAGTAAACTCCAGTGTGCCGCACAGGGTGTATAGCCATACCGTACCAATCATCAGCAAAGCGCCACCGGCAATCGTGTAACGCAGGTATGAAAGCCCCGCCAGGCGTGCCACTTCTGTGCCGCGATGCACAATCAACGGGTAGGTAGCCAGGGTCAGCAATTCATAGAACAGCAGGAAAGTGACCAGGTTACCGGCCATCGCCACACCGACTGTTGCTGTAACACACAGACTGAAGAAGCCGAAGAAACGGCTGCGATGTGGAGAATCCTCCAGGTAGCCAATCGCATATATCGTGGTGACAAGCCAAAGCACACTGGACAGCGTGACAAAGAGCAACGACAACGCATCCGCGTGGAGTACGAAATCGAGACCGGGAATCAGCGGCAGCCGGGTTTCATAGCTGGTTCCGTTAAAGACTCCCCACACCATCACGCCCACGAGCACGAGTTTGAGCAGTGCACCCAATAAATTCAAAGCGCTGCGAGTCCTGACCCTCGACTCAGGCAAGAAGAAGATTACCAATCCCGGCAACAGCGAACTGCCGAGAATCAACAGGGGCAATGCAGCGCTCGAATTCATCTTGCGGGTACACCAGCGAACACGCCGCCGATTTCCATCCAGGCCAGAGGCCACGACGCGACGAGTCCCAACAAAACAGAAGCCAGCGCCAGCGCCAATGCAGTCCATTCCATCAGGACTGGAACGACATTTGTCTTTTCGCGGACCGTTGTCTGAGTAAAGGAGTGACCGACGACTTTGAAGACGTATGCAGCAGCCACCAGGCTCCCCAGGATCAGGGCAGCCGCCCACCACCACTGCCCACTCTCGAGCGAAGCCTGGACCATTAACCATTTCGCGATGAAACCTCCACCCGGTGGCAGGCCCATGATGCAGACTCCGGCAAGCGCAAATGCAGCGAGCGTCATCGGCAGTTGCTGGGCGATGCGGTCGAAATCGACAATGCGATCATGCCCCGCGAAATAAATAATGTTGCCCGCCGCGAGAAACATGGCCGCTTTGGCCAGGGCGTGCGATAGAAGCAGAAAGAGTACTCCGTGCCATGCAACGACCGTGGCCAGCGGGAATACCAGGAAGAAGTAGCCCACCTGCATCACGGTCGAATAGGCAATTAGCAATTTCAATCGTGTGGCGCGAAGCGCTTGCAGTCCGCCCCAAAAAATTGCGCACACTCCGAGCGCGCCGAGGAATTCGCCGGGTATCAGCGAATGCCCTGCAGGAAAAACTTCCAGCCAAAGCCGAAGCAGAATATAGAAAGACGCTTTAACCACCAGCCCGGACAATGCCGCACTCACTGGTGCAGGTGCGCTGGCGTGGGCGGGTGGAAGCCAGAAATGCAAAGGAAAAAGCGCCGTCTTCAGTGCCAGACCAATACTCATCAGCCCGAGCGCCGACCAGGTTGCCGGTGAAGCCTCTACCCGTTCTGCCAGGATCATGAAATCCAGGCTGCCGAAGCTATGGTAAATCAGCACAACACCGAGCAGGTATGACATCGAACCGACCAACGTCGCGAAAAGGTAACGCATGGCCGCAATCAGCGCGGCCCGGCCGCCAGACATCGCTGTCAGCGCGACTGCGGCCAGCCCTGTTAATTCGAGTGCGACATACAAATTAAAAATATCGCCTGAAAGAAACAGTGCATTGAGCGCCGCCAGCAATAAAAACCATATCGGCAAAAACCGCAGCAATTGCCTGTTTGGAAAATAGCCAATTGAATAAACTGTCACGGCAAATCCAACCACGGCAGTCGCGGCCAGCATCAGAAGACTCAGTCCATCTGCAAAAAGCTCAATTCCCAGTGGCGCACCCCAGCCTCCGATTTCGTGACGGTAACTACCCGTTGTGATGAGCCGAACAGCCAGGGCGATAACTGACATTACCAACGCGAACGCCGTGCTCAGTGCAAGGTACCTGGCCACGTTCGGCCACATAAAACAGGAGAGCGCACCGAACAATGGAACGAGAATCAGCACAACTCCCCAGGGAAACGTTGTGATGATCACTTCCATCGGCGCTATTCAGACCAGGTATCCGGCAGTTCCGTCTGCCCGGTCTTCATCGCTATCCTCAACATCAGGATCAGCGCGAAGGCGGTTACCGACACGGCAACCACGATGCCGGTGATCACCATTGCATGGGGCACGGGGTCCGGCGCGACGGTCCCGGTGCGCCTCGCCAGCGCTACCAGGACCAGGAAAACGCCGCTGCTCATCACGTTGGCCGCCAGGATTTTACGCAGCAGGTTCGCGCGGACGAACAATGCATAAAGTCCAAGAATAAACAGACCGACTCCAACCAGCGCGTAGAGGGTCTCAGTTGTCATTGTCGTACCCGTCGTCGGGCCTTTCACCGAAGAACAAGCCAGCCAGGGTTAAACCGATTGAGAGCGTTGCGCCGCTTTCCAGTAACAGAATCAGAGTACCCGCATGTTCCGGGGCGTACTCCAGCAGGTGTCGTCCAGCGACAATCGTGAACAGTGCTACCAGGATAAACAAGGCCGGCCCTGCCACGAGAATCAGCCTCCAGTGCACTCGTGCGAAACCGGGACCGGGCCTCCAGCCTGCCAGCTGCAGCAATACGCCGGCCGCGCCCAATGTTGCCCCGGCCTGAAATGCTCCTCCCGGACCTTTGACCCCGGCCCAGAGAAAATAGGCGGCCAGCAAAATCAACACGGGAGTGAGCACAACCGCCAACGTATGCAATACCGGTCCTGCAGGCGCTACACGTTGCGGCGGCAAACCGCCAAGTGACCAGACGCCAAGCAATGCCAGCAGCAGTACGAATATTTCCAGCAGAGTGTCGTAACCGCGAAAATTGAGCAGCACGGCAGTCACCGGGTTTTCGACGCCACTGGTACCCAGGTTGGCGTCGACCTCAACACTCAAACCACTGGAGACCGGCGGAAGAGACAAAACAGAGTAGACAAGTCCTGCGGCTACCAGAAACATTAACACTGCAGGTAGCTGGCGCAATGCGCGCACAGCACGGCCGTCTCGAGGCCGATGATCCGATTTGCTGATTTCAGTCTGTGCGGCGGTCAACTTCGCCAGTGCAGCCAGCAATAAAGCCCCGGTTAGCCCGGCTCCAATCGCAACCTCCGCAAGCGCGATATCGACGGCATCGAGCCGTACCCATGTCAGGGCCATAAGCAGACCAAATGCAACGAAAATCACAATCGCCCTGATCAGTTGCGGACTTGCAAGCGCCATCCAGGCCAACCATAAAAGACCTGTCCCGGTGAGCGAGTCGAATACCCACTGTGCCAGGTTCAACGTGTCCACATCCTGGTCCCTCGCTGCATCGCACCTTTGGTAATCAGGTTCGCGACACTGGCCCCTGCCAGAAGCACCAGAAGCCAGATAAACAGCAGCTTGCCCACTACAAACCACGAGTCGGCCTCAACGACGAGCCCCGCCACGATTAAGCCCAGGCCAACATTGTCGGATTTTGTCAGGGCATGAAGCCGTGTATATACGTCTGGAAAGCGCAATAGTCCGGCAGATCCGGCTAGAAAAAACATGACCCCTGACACAAGCAGGGGCACCGCGATATAGTCACTCGGAGTCATCATCGACCCCCACTTCCGACCAGGCGCGGCGCACGAACGCAACTGCCGTAACCGCTGCCAATACTGCAAACATCAACGCAACATCGCGCAGCGCTGCGTTACCGAATGCCTGCGCGAACAACAGCGTTATTGTTACCGCCGTCGTACCAAATACCTGTACTGCCAGCATACGGTCTGCTGCCGTAGGCCCGACGACCGCTCGCCACAGGCCTGCACCAAGCGTCAGGAACAGAAGTAAAGCCAATATGAAATGCAGTGTTTGCATTAACTCATTCCAGCGCCCCCTCGGGCAGAACCACACCGAACAATGCAGCTACTCTTTGCTCAAGCTTTCTGAGCTCCGACGTTGTATCCCTGCGATCAGTGAGGACATGGACTTTCAAAAAGTGTGCGCAAATGTCGGCGCTCAATGTGCCAGGCAAGAGACTTACCGTGTTTGCCATGAAAACGCGCGGAAGCCCCGGAGGCAGCTGAAACGGGTACTCAACCAGGTGCGGAGCGATTGGCATTCTCGGATGAACTGCACGCCACGCGACATCCACACCACCCATTAACGAATGAATAAGAAAGAACGGCACAAAGCGGAATAATTCATGCAAGATCATAGTTGCGGGCGAACGGAGAGCAGTACTGGCCGTTGTCGCAACCAGGACCGCCGGCACTCCAATCCACAAAGACGACAAATCGCCTTCGACGACGATCAACCATAAAAGCGCATACAGCGTTGCGCGTCTCAGAAAGCCCAGCCAATGACCTCTTCCGGGCCAGCGCAGTGGCCAGACTGACGTATGTTCCGAAGAATGCGCCCTCAGATTAGGTTGGATGAGTTTCACGATGCTCCTGTCAGGAATTGCTGCCTCGAGACCCCGGATAGTCAGAACAATCGAGCGATCTCACGGAACAATGCGATGTCGTTACCCGGGTCCGTAACGAAAATTCATGGTGCAACAGCTATTCCGCAGGACGGCGCTGGTCGCTACACAAAACCGGGTATTCTGAATCCGCCTGGCTTGACTGCGATAACTGAACAATCCAGCCTGTTCAATGTCTGCTCGGCGGTGTTCCCAATGATAAAGCCGGGAATTCCCGTACGAGCTACGGTACCCATAACGACCAGCTGGACCCGTTCCTTTTTGGATATCGCTGGTATCACTGTTCCGGGATCTCCCTTCAACAAGTGTGTCTTTGCACGAATGCCGGTCAAATCGTAGTTACCCAGCAATTCATCCATTCTTAGTTTGCGCTCCATTCGCATTTCCCGGGCATAACGTTCCGCGTCCTTGTCGCTACCTCCGAATATCAGGGCCTGCTCATTCGGCACCGACCATGCATGCACTATGTGCAACTCGCTACCGGCATCGCGAGCCAGAGACGTGGCAAGATCAAGGATCAGCGTATTCAATTCAAGGTTAGCTTCGATCCCGGGATTCAGATCAACCGCCGCAAGTAATCGAGATATCCTTTTATATTTTGATGGCTTTAGAATCCAGACAGGGCAAGGACACTTCCGTAACAAATGCAAATCTGTGCTGCCAAACAACCATCGCGAAACGCCGCCACGACCTTCCGACGCCTTAATCACAAGATCGTGTTTGCCTTTTACAACTTCTCTTATTATCTCGAGAAAGGGTATGCCCGTGAGCGCTTTGGTTGTGACCTTGTCGCCATTAACGGCAACTCTTCGCACGAGATTATCCAGTCGTTCTTTCTGTTGCCGCGTAAATGCGTTCTGCATACGTGGCAGGTCTCGTTCGAGTTCCCGCTGCACATTCGCGACAGTCACTTTAGCTTTGTTAGCTTTCGCCAATAGAACAGCCCTGGTAATTGCCGGTTCAGCGGACGTTAGCGGATCGGCGACAACCAGAATTCTCTTGAATCGACGCATATCGGCCCTCCGAATTTGACGAGCGTTTTTGAAGCGTCAGTTCAGCCAAACAGACCAGTCAGCTTGAACCAGCTTCTTCCTGCTTGGAGTCTTCGCAGTTCTGATCTCAATTATCGATGGCGATCTGGCCCCGACAATAGGTAGTTTCGACTTGGGCGAAGGCGCAAGACAACGAAACACTCGAATGCATCGACTGTATTGCCAGTCCGGTGATGACAATCATCACTCAGGGATGTCAGCAGGTTCAGGCTAACTGCGACGAATGGTTTCGCCCGATGGGAACGAGAGCGTCCGTTCGACGATATGAACCGAAGCTTAGAGCTTGATAGGGCTCTTGAACCCTTCTGGCTTGAGCATGAGTACCGAGCAATCAACGGACTGCAATACGCTCTCCGCGGTATTACCAATGAGAAGCCCCGCAATACCGCTACGAGCTACTGTGCCCATAACAATCAAGTCAATGTCATGCTTTTGAACATAGTCGGGGATCACAACGTTTGGGCGGCCCTTGATCAGTTGAACAATTTTCTTGTCGTAACTGTAGTGCTGTACCAATTTGTCCAGTTGGGCTTGATTGGCCGCTTTTAGGTCACGTCTAAGTGACGCCATGACTACGCCACCAATTGCGGTCCCTCTCAACTGGTTCTCATTTTTGAATTGCCATGCGTTCAGAATATGTAACTCGCTTTTTTCGGCCTTCGCCAGTGACGTCGACAGAGACAAAATTCGCTTTGCCAGATCAACGGCGTCTTTCTCGTTTCTGCCCGAGTCCACCGCCGCAAGAATCTTTCTAAACGTACTCTTTCTTGACTGCTTCACCATCCAGACCGGGCACGGGCACTTTCTTATCAGCTTTTGATCTGAACTGCCGAACAACATGTTCCCTCTTCCGTCGCTTCCTTCCGGCGCCTTAATTACCAGGTCATGCTTCTTCGAGAGAACGGCAAGAATGGCTTCTCTGGCCAGGTCGCCATACCCGACACTGACTACCACGCGGAGTTCCGGATTTTTTGCAACCACTGCGTCGCACAGCGTCTTCAGCTCGTTTCGGCGTTCCTGCAATCGGGCTTTTTGTATCGCTTTGAGCTTCAACGCGATACTTTCATCAGAAATACCCTGATCTTCAATACCAACCGTATCGAATATGGTCAGTCTGGCCTTGTTCGCGATTGCAAGATGAACTGCTCGATTCCAGGCGGTGTTGTTGCCTTTGCCGCCACTCTCAACAAAAAGTATTTTCTTGAAGTTTTGCATCGTTTTGGCCTCGCTACTGAACCTGATCAACAATTTAAGATCCGTGGGCAGGAAATCCGGCAGCTGCGAGGGCTACAACGTATCGCGTTTTCGACCTGCCTCTGGATGCAGGAGTTTGACTCGAACGTGACCCCCCAACTACTGGCAAGTTGAGCATTGCTGGTCATCCCGTTGGTTCGCTACCTCGACCGCAAGTTTGCGTACTGGCAAACCACCGATCAGGTGACCGGTCGCAGAAAGCAGAACCTGAAAACACAATCTAATGCTATCGAAAATCTTAGGTTGCACCATAGGTATTTCTCGCGACGGCGATACAGTTTGGCGACTTCTGCTGGCAACTCTTGCCGGCTGGCGAATTGGTACAGCTTTCATACCCGCAAAAATTGTCGCGGACATTACGTACTGGAAACGGCTGCTGTGCGAATTTCGGAGTGCTGCTCACTAAGACTTGCAACGCCATCGACCTGCATCATCTTTTTCGTAGACGCGTTCGACTGCGCTCCACGCTACTTTGTGCGCCGTCGCCTCTCGTGACTCCTTTTCTCTGCGCTTGCGAGGTTCAGCGTATTGCACCCATGCGCTATTAAACGCGTTCATGTATATTTCCTGCGCATGCGCCGGCAAATGCTCGCGTACAGCTGGCGGTAAGTCGGAAACCTTACGGTAAGGCATAGCCTTATCCTCGTTTCTGTTTTGGGTGACACACGAGCGGAAGTCCTGCACTCGGTCTGGTCTTCGAACTACGTAATTCTTCCCGATCGTTGTCACTTTCATTAGCCGCGGCGAGTGCCTCCGCAACAGCGCTTCTTCGTCCACAGAAAAAGTCGCTATCAAATGTTATGACGCTCTTCGAGTGCATCGGTTCCGACGGGAACAACCTTTCGAAGTACCGGAGACAATGTGCATTGACCGGCAGGAGGCAGAGGCTGGATTTTCTTTTCATGGATATCCCGGACAATCGCTTCACGGTGCGATACCGGCTTTCACACGCTGCAGGATTGGCAGTCGCTAATCGGCCCGCTTGTCGTCCTGTGTCGCACTCCTCGGTACGAATACAGCCCTTAGGACTGCACGGTTTGAACTTGTGGCTTCTGCTTTCGGACGGATGTACTCAGCAAAATTCAATGCGCTTCTATTGATAGTCCCTCGCAATCTCTTCGTCCCACACATTCTCCCCATACAACTTCCCATCCACATACACCCGGCGATCAAACTTCAATCTGAAATTCTCCTCATCGCTGGTGAATGACACGTCTTGTTCAAACCTCAAGGTGCGGTCTTCCAGCTCCTGGGTGAGCGCGTAACGGCCGACCACTGACGTGTTTGCAGGATTTTCATCACTGGTTCTGTGTTCGATTTCTTCCTCAAATCTTTCGACCCCCCAGGGGCGGCGGGTGGCGCCTGAATTGGTTGCGAATCCAAACGCTTCCCCGGTGTCCGGATCCGTTTTGATCTCGGTGATGGCTGCATAGCCGGTGATGTTGCCGGAATCCAGGGTCTCGAAACCTTCCAGCCTGTCGACAATGACCGGTTCCTGCCACTGCGGTGTTCGCTCTTCGCCGGGCGGCACGACGGGCAACTCGATACGCGCACCATTGTCGCCACCAATTGCCAGTGTTGATGTGTAAGGCGCATTCGTGGGCCACAACATCGGCCACATGGAGTTGCTGACTGCCACCCGAATCCTGTGTCCCGCCGGGAACACGAACGAACTGAAGTGCAGTTCGATCTCTAACGGAAATTCTTCACCCGGCACAATCGCTTCCGGATCTCTTGCAGAATTTCTGTGCGTGCCATTGATGGCGGCGCCGGCAACCTGTGTCACCTGCCCATCGGGTGCGACGTCAGAAATTCTCACGATCCAGTTGGCGCGTGTTGCGTCAGCAGAGACGTTCAGCTTTGCAACTGGCCTGCCGAGTATTTCGAGAGGCGCGGTGAGTGGTTCACTGTCATACACCAGGCTGAAATCATCCATCGGTTGCTGGTCGGGCGTGATGCTGCCCCACCACATGGTTGGTCCTCCGCCTTCGAGGCCAACGGATGCTTTGTAATCGATGC
Source organism: Woeseiaceae bacterium (assembly GCA_024640345.1). GTDB lineage: Bacteria > Pseudomonadota > Gammaproteobacteria > Steroidobacterales > Woeseiaceae > SZUA-117. The sequence continues at coordinate 2,779 of JAHEFD010000038.1, read as the reverse complement.
TGTGGGTGGCGCTTTCTGTCGCTTCTGTAGACAAGCCGTGGTCTGCCTGTGCAAACCACTCCTGCTTTTGAATGCGCTCAATCGGCCAGCCATCTTCCCAGCGCCAGTGGCCGGGGATTTCGGCGGTGGCGGGATCGGGCGGATAATAATTCCTGACATACACCGCGAACTTCGGCTCCTCGAGAATGCCGGTGTCGACGTCTTTCAGGAACTGGTCGAACCAGCGCACTGCTTCGTGACGCCACTCCATTCGCGGTTCGGGCCAGGCGTTGTGCGGGAAGTAATGGTCCCACGGCCCGATCATGGCCTTCACGGGTGCGTCCACGTGTTCCAGCATCCTCGACAGGCTGTTGCGGTAGCCGTCATACCAGCCGCCGATGTGAAAGCCCGCCGCCTTGATCTTGTCATACTGGCCTTTGGCCGATGCGCGGTCCCACCACGGCCCGTCACGCTGCTGGTTCATGTAAGCGTAGACGCTCGGTTTTCGGTTGAAGCGTTCTTCCAGCCATTGCTCGTCCATGACGAAGTCCGGCGCACCGGGCATGGAGTTGTAGAGGTCGTGCGACATCATCCACGAGTCGACATGGATGATGCCATCCATGTAGTGGACGTCTTCATTGAAGAGATACTCGGTGGCCATCACGGCAACGAACGCCTTTAAGGCCTCCGGGTTGCGCACCGCCATCTGGATGGCATTGAAACCACCCCAGGAGATGCCGAACATGCCCACCTTGCCGGTCGACCATTCCTGCTTTGACAGCCAGTCGATCACCACTTCCCCGTCGTCCAGCTCGATGTCCGAATACTCGTAGGGGATGGTCACGCCCTCGCTGTTGCCGGTGCCGCGCACGTCCACCCGTGCGACGGCATAACCGTGGTTCAGGAAGTAGCTGTACAAAGAGTGATTGCGGGCCCGTGATTCGTCTTTGCGATAAGGCAGGTATTCAAGCAGGACGGGATATTGCTCGGAATCCTGCGCCCCGATGGGCCAGAAGATGTCGGCCGCAAGGCGCACGCCGTCTTCCATCGGGATCCACATCTGCGTGATACCGGATTTATTGTCGGACTCAGGCGCCGGCGAGCAGGCGGTGAGGATGAGGAGAACCAGGGGCAGGAGTGTCTTTTTCATACCTTCATCCTGCATAACAGACGGCGCTCAGGCAAGCCGTGACCACGATGTGTATTGCTCCTTAGTTCGAGTCGAACCGGATTAGCTAATACACCGGTCCGACGCCGCTTTAATCTTCGATCCAGCGCGCAACGTAAACATCGGTGTCGCCGTCTTGCGCCTGGTTTCGATTCGAACCAAACGCGAGCCACTTGCCGTCGGGCGAAAATATCGGGAAGCCATCAAATCCTTCTGTGAATGTGATTTGTTCGAGATTGGTGCCGTCGACGTCGATCGCGAAGATATCGAACTCTCTGCCCCGCGGGTCATGATGACTGGTAGAGAATAAAATGCGCTTTGCATCCGGAGTGAAGTAGGGAGCGAAGCTTGCGCCACCAAGGTTCGTCACCTGCTGCACGTTGCTGCCATCGGCGTCGGCAACGAAGATCTCAAGCTTGCTCGGACGAATCATGTCTTGCTTCAGCAGCCGCTGATAATCCTCCAGCGCCTCGCCGGTCGGGCGCGATGCGCGCCACACGATCTTGGAGCAATCAGCGGAATAGAACGCGCCACCATCGTAGCCGGCGGTGTCTGTCAGGCGCACGACATTGCCACCATCGGCATCCATACGATACAAGTCCAGGTCACCATCGCGCATCGAGGTGAAGATAATAGAGCCGTCCTTCGGGCAGACGGTTGCCTCGGCATCGTACGCCGGCGTATCCGTCAATGCCTGCAGATCAGTGCCATCCGGTTTGACGCTGTAGATTTGGTAGGAGCTGTAGATTGGCCATACGTAGCCCTGTGACATGTCCGGTGTCGCAGGGCATTGCTCAAGGCTTGCATGGGTGGACGAGTAAATGATGCGCTCGGCGTCGGCCGTAAAATACCCGCAGGTTGTGCGGCCTTTGCCGGTCGAGACCATCGTCAACGCTGCCGGGTCGCTGACCGGCATGCGGAAAATCTGGTCACAAGCCAGTGGCGGCCGTGTCGACTGGAACACGAGTTCCTTCCCATCAGGCGACCAGTACGCCTCGGCGTTCTCGCCGCCAAAGGTCATCTGGCGCACATCGGCAAGATGCGATTCCCGTTCGTCGTGCAAGTTGTCCGGCTGCTGGGCGTATGTTGCGGCGGCGGATATCAATAGAAAAAGGTAAGCAAATACTCGCATGGTGTATGTGTCCGGCAAGTGAACCAGCATAGAGTTTAACTAAATGGGAATGGTTAACAACTGTGCTGGAGTCCGCAGCCAGTGTATCTTCGAACGCTTGCCCTGGTCGCAGGACGCGTAGTGATTGCTCACCTGAAACGCCTGACGTTGATAGTTATTGGTCTGATTTCGCTGGTAATTGGCGCTATTGGCATCTTTGTGCCGTTATTGCCGACAACACCGTTTGTGCTGGTTTCCGCGATCGCATTCGCCAATTCTTCGGACAGGTTGCATCAATGGCTGCTAAACCACGATGTGTTTGGCCCTTTGATCGTCAACTGGAGAGAACACGGCGCGATCAGTCGGCGCACGAAGATTGTGAGCGTCATGTCGATGGCTGCGATTGTTGTGATTTCTTTGCTGCTGGCGGTGCCGACCCATGTCGTTATCATTCAGGCACTGGTCATGAGCATATCAGCAGGCTTCATCCTCTCGAGGCCGCTGCCACCGCCGGGTTAGAT
>JAHEFD010000125.1 GCA_024640345.1 Woeseiaceae bacterium | reverse complement strand
TGAAAGTGCCGGTGGTCAGGAATGCCGAGAGCCTTTCCCTTGACGGCCTGGCCGCAGAAATCCGACGAGTCTCCGAGGCGGCACGAAACAACACGGCAAAGAAGGACGAGCTCGGCGGTTCAACGATAACGATAACCAGTCTCGGCAAACTGGGCGGCATCGCATCGACACCTGTTATCAACCTGCCGGAGGTCGGCATCGTCGGGGTCAACAAGGCCGTGGAACGGGCGGTGGTCGTCAACGGCCAAGTGGTGGTCAGACTGATGATGAATCTGTCGTCTTCTTTTGATCATCGTTTTGTCGATGGCTTTGACGCCGCGGCGATGATTCAGCGCATCAAGGGAATGCTGGAGCACCCGGCGACGATTTTTATTTCTTAGATAATCTTCTTTCTACACTCCGAACTCCTCGGTCCAATTGCAGCTACGGACGAGATAGTTTCCGGGGCCGGGCCGCATTGCCGGGTAATCGGATCGACAACAGTATTTAATTCGCTCAGCTGCCTTTCGGCACAGATCGAAAGTGCTGCCTACATAACACAGAACAACCTGCCGATCGGTTCCGCTGGTCGGCCAAGATCATGCCTTGCTTCGATTTTCTTGGCGATTTCTTGTTCATATGAGCTATATTCTATGAAAAGAAAGAAACGTCGATAAGACACTGCCAAATGAATTTTCTCTGTTTCTCTGATCATTTGGAACTGCTTCAAAAAATAAAAAAAACAACCAGGGGGGAGTCAATGATCGATCTAAGTCGCACCATCAAACTCGTTATCGGCGCACTCTTTGACCGCGAGGCTACCTGGCAAAGCTATTTGCCGGAGGCTGACAACTGGCAGAAAACCGCTCTACTGTTAACTGGTCCGCTTATCATTATTTCGGCGGTCATTGCCTATCTTTTGAGTCTCGTGACCGCCGGCTCATCCATGTTCGGGATGTTCCACCCTACGCTGCTTTCCACAGCATTCGGGATCGTGACCAGTGCGATTGGTGCAGGCATCGTCGCTTTTATTTTCAGCGCACTGGCCGGGGCCTTTGGCGGGAAAAGCAGCTTCGCGCTGGGGTTGGCGGCTACGACACTCGCGTTCGTGCCCGGATATCTTGGCCAAGCACTGGCCTGGTTGCCATGGATCGGCGGATTGCTCGCGCTCGGCCTGGTAATTTTTGCATTGATACAGCTTTGGAAAATTATTCCGCTTTATCTCGAGGTGCCAGCCAACAAGCGTGGTGCTCACTACGCCGTCTCATTGATCGCGACGATCGTCGTCATGATGATTATCGGGCGTATCGTCAATCCGATGGTCTACGGACCTGACGCCGGCTCACCATTCAGCTCCATGTCGAGAACGAGTGGTTCGGACGCACCAACAGGCGACCTGTTTGGCGGTGCTGTTCAACGGGCAGCACTGCTGGAAGAAGCGATGAAAGACACGTACGCACCACCGGAAGATGGTCAATTGACGGAATCACAAGTGCGATCCTATGTGTCCCTGGCTCAGCAAGTTAGCAAGCTACAGGAAGAAGCTGCCGTTCGTATGAAGATACTCGCCGAAAAAGCGGACGCGGACGGCGAGATGTCGATCAAGGATCTCGGCGCGATGATGAAGGGCGCCAATGAAGCAGGCAGCCTGGCCACTTCCGAGATGGAGCTCGTGAAGAAGGGTGGCGGCAACTGGGCCGAACATCGATGGGTTGCCCAGACATTGCTAACGGCGTCGCGGCAGAAAAATACCAGTGATTCCATCGCGCACAACTATGCGCTTTATCAGCAGTATGCCGAGCAATTGAAGGCTGTCGGTCTTTGAACCTCTTGATTAGCAGAACATTCGAAAAATACTCAGGATGAAATTACCGGGATAACGCTTGCACGGGCGAACAGGGAGATCGAGATGAGAATTGCCGCGATGTACTTGCTACCGGCTATGATGTTTGTTGTAGGCGCCTGCGGCTCGGGCGAAGAAACCGCAACGAACTCTTCAGCTGCCGGGGCCGGGTCCGATATGGGTCCGGCAGCCGAAGAGCCGGCCGCGACGGCCGACCAAGCCTATAGCAATTCACCCGTCGCCAGTTCCATACCTGACGTTACTCGCACACGAGAGGGCAACGGCGGCATTATCGCTGTGGCGGGAGAGATGACAATGGAATTCGACTACTCGCCACCGCAGGGTAACTGCCGAGCGTCAGATGGAAAATTTGAAGCAAAAGGCATCGACATTCACGATGACACGGCCGGCGTCACGATTAAATACGAAACCGTTGTCGCGCCTGATACCGGACGATTGGTCGGTTCCGTCCTCAACCTCGAAGTTGGAAAGGACGGATACGTTCAGTGGGTGGCAAGCGTCGGCATTGGCCGAGCAGGCTCTGTTGATGAAACCTCGTATGACGTCTTGCCAGCCGGAGGTGTCACTTTGGTCGTTACGGGAACAATGGCCGGTTTCCAGAAGAACAGGGCACCAACAGGTATCAAAGCGCCGTTCCGGCTGGAAGCAACCTGCGGACTTTAAGTTTGTAAGCAGGTGCCGGACGCCGACTTACCTGATTATTGGGAAGCGGACCAGCACATGAATTCGGACAGCCGCCGACCTGGCACCTGATTCTTCTCTTGATCTACATCTCCGCCACGATTGCCCTGGCCAGCCGAATGCCATCCGTCGTTCGCTGTGGAGCAGTCTCGATTGCCCACCGATCCGCATTTTCCTTGGCAACTGCCGCCATCTGCTTGATTTCGACACCTTGCATATTCGGACGCGGCGCCTTGGAACCCTTGTAGGCCGAAACCATAAAGGTCAGGTTGTCCACACGGACATGCACTATGCCTTCGTCGCTTACTCGCGCCTCATCGCCGATGCCTGCAATGTCTGCAAAATTGACTGCCTTGGCACTGACCATAGCCAATAGATTTTTTGCCGTTGACTTCTTCAGGTCGGTGTCCAGTTCTTCCTGTTTGTCCAGCTGCCCGGCAGCGCTGTCCAACTCGGCCTGAACCTCTTCCGCGGTTTTGCTAGTGGTGACACCTGCAAACCATCGCGCGGCATCCTCGTCACTCTTATGCGCCCGAATCATCAATATCCCGGCCTCAAGCGTTTCGTCGCTATTATCCCAATTGTAGTGGCAGCCCTGTATCTTCGTTTGTTTCAGGGTGTCGACAGGCACATCAAAAGTGGTGCTGACAAGTTGGGGACTGAGAAGCTCGCATCCCTCGTTGCTCATTTCACCGCTAAACCGGGCCGCAGCGGATAATGAGTCCTCAGGGGCTGCCTGCACATCGTTGCCGGCCGATTGTCCGCAGGCGGCAATGCCAAGCGACAGTAAAGCTATCAAAATTCGCTGAAGAGAATGTGACATGAAAACTACCTCCTTCCGTTGATATCACCCTGCTCGGGCCAATAAAAATTGCGAGAATTATCAGCTCGCCGCCTCGTCCAGTCTGCTGCCATAAAATTGCGCAGCCGACAGGGCTGGCACCATTCCAGCGGTGACTGGCGCTATTGAAACGATCGAACGTACTTTTCTTATTACTACGGCTGATCCCCTGCTACATTTCCAAACGCATAAGCACTGCCACAGTCAGGTGCTGAAAACACCAGTGGCGACCGGAAACGAATAATCTCTCAGCGGCGACAACAAGATTTGCCCGGCACTAGTTGCTGAGTACTACATGGGATTCTGGCATTCAGCCACGTCATCTTCTGTCAGGCCAAGGTCCTTTGCGGCAGCAGAAAGATCGGCCGCCGTAGCACCGGCGCTGTAGACGTCACTGGTGGTCCTGTAGAGATCGTAATTTCCAGTTTGACCTGCAGTGCGGGTAACCGCGCTTAGCAACCGTCCGAAGCCCCGCTTCTTTTTCTGGCTGGCCTGTGCAGCGGCCATTTTCTCCTGCAGACAGGTCTGCTGGGCCGCCTGCAACGCAGCCGGGTCTGCTGCCGGTTGCGCGGCAGCTGCAGGTGCCACTGCTGGCTGACTGTCCGGGTTTGCCACTTTCGCCGAAAGAATACCGGCAAGCTGAGGCGAAACGGAGCCTGTCACTTCCATATTGTTCTCTGCCTGGAACTTCGAGATGGCAATGGTTGTTTCCAGCGTCTCTTCACCATCAACGGGGCCTGTCGCATAACCCAGCGCCGCCAGGTCTTTCTCGATAGCCATGGTCAGATCATCCGCAACTGCCAGCGATGAAAATCCTGCAAGCGCAATCGTCCCGACACAGATCATGATTCTTATGATTTTCACAAGCATTCCCCTTGTTTCATGCGCACTGCCAGCTCGTAGCGCGCGTTTCGTTTTTATTCTTTTTCTATCCCGGGCACCACGAGAGCGGTTGCCGTGGCTGCCTGTGATCAGATCCTTGATGCCCCATTTTTCGCCTGCTTCTGGCAAGCGTAGCTTTTCCAGCGTCTCCTGTTAGAGGTCAGGGCGACCGGGTCAGCATTCGGGAACCTGCTACAAACAATAAACTCTCTATCATCCCGCGGCAATAATGCCGATCGGGCGACCGGTACTTTATGTCCAAAACCGGCCTTTGATGAGAAAAACCGCCAGGTCGATGAATGATTTACTCTTTTTTGCGCGCACCTGATGCGCGACCGGGTAGCCGTAATACTGAGCCAGGCGGACCTTGCGGAGACGTACGAACGCTGGTTTCCCGCTATTTTTTCAACGGTTTGATTGTGCGGGCCCGCAGATTTTGGTCAAATCAAGAAGCCACATTTTAGAAATAATAATCGGTTGGCAACCAATATCGACGGCAAATTCGCTATGCCGCAATTTCTCCGGGAGAAATTTTATGGTCAAGAAACTGATCGCGAGTACGATTTTCCTTCTTTTCGCAGCGCCGGCTTTCTCGCAAGGCAATGCATGCTCCAGTGAACAGATTAACGATATGGTGAGAGCGGCAGCAGATCGGCACGGATTGCGACGCGAGTATGTCAGGCCCAATTTTCTTCCGGGTGTGACAAACCTGTTGGCCGCGGAGCAAGTAGTTTTAAGCGAGCGTTTGACCCGAAATAATGTCTATGTCTTGAAAAAGACAAGGCAGTTGAAGGGCAACCCGGTGCCCGTCGAAGAATACTTTGAAGTGATCCCCATTGACGGACTTGAGTGTAACGGGAATGCGGTGGTAGGCATTAATCAGACCAACCCCGAAACAATCGCCCGGAAGCGCGGTGCGGCAGTCGCACCGACTGAAGTGATGGCGGTGGGCCTGCAGGCGTATGGCGAGAGTGCCCTGTTGCTCGGTGGCGGGCTGGAGAAGATGGCTGAGGAAAGTGAATTCGGCCCTCTTCTAGGCATGCTGGGGGGCACCAGTGGATCTGATGAGGCCCGATCGAATGTTATTATGACTGCGTCCGGCAGCGCCAACGCGTGTTGGGAGGCTTTGGGCCAGAGAGGTCAAATGCATACACACATTGCCGTACGCAACGAACTCCGTCCCAGTGAAGCCATAAAACCCTGGGAGTCGATCAATCCCCTGCACTTCATGATGGGTCCGGCCTGCATGGCGATCGCCATGGCAGAGCGGCTCGGCGAAGACATACCCGAGGCGGCTGCCGTAATGTGGGGCGCACAGCAAAGGGCGCTTGAAGGTGCGGAGACTTCCATATACGGGGCAGCATCAATCGACGGCGTGCCCGTTTATCAGATTGATATCGACGGTCTTAATCTCACGCAACCCACGGCCAGCCTGGGTCAGCAGCCCTCAAGATACGTGCAACATGCGTCTGCAACTTATGGCGAGCAACAAGGTGCCTACCCTTCGACTGGCCGCAGCCCGTCTCTTGCACAACTGAACCCGCCGGATCATTACCGGTCGGCGCCAAGCCTTTTCTTGCAGCCACGTGATACCACCAGTCCCGCATTCACCGGCTACGTGCCGATGAATGCGTTGCAGGTCAGCGTCGCCAGTTCCGGCACCAGTGGCGGCAGCGGCAGTATGACCATTCACAAGATATCGCTCTGGATTGATGCGCAAAATTTGGTGCGACTAAAAATGCGGATGGAGGGCGTCATGGAGCAGGATGGCCAGTCGCGCGACGTCTTCATGGAAAACGAACTGAAAGATTACAAGACAGTACCAGGGACGTCGCTGTATGAATCCTATCGGCAAATATTGCGTATGGGCGGCGTGATGGATCCTTCGCAAGAGGCGGAAATGCAGGAAGCGGTAAGAAAGCTGGACGAGTACGAGCAGCAGATGGCCAGCATGCCACCAAGCCAGAGAGCCATGATGGAGAATATGATTGGCCCGCAGATGGCGCAGATGCGCAGCATGGCCAATGGCGGCGCGGTCGAATTTGAAATCATCACGACGAGCATTGAGATCAATCCGGACTTGATGGCCGCCCCGGCAGGATTTTCGACAACCACTTCGACAGAAACGACGATGGCGCCAAACGTGGTGCAGATCGTGCAGCAGCACCTGGCGACCCTGGGTTATGACCCGGGCAATACCGATGGCGAGCTAACAAAGGAAACAGTTGTTGCTATTTCAAAATACCAGGCAACAAACGGCATGGAAGTGACCGGCCAGGCGACACCCCAGCTTGCGGGTGTCCTGTCGGCAGCTGTTGACGCAATGAATTAAAAACCCGTACTTTGCGACAGGGTATTTAGTCCAGGTGGCCCGGTGCATTCCGCCGGGCCACTTGGCACCAAATTCGCGGCGTCGCCGTTAGCATGATTCCCGACAACGCCAATTTTGAATTCACTTGCTGCACAGCCGGCGAATGCGTCGTTTTTCGTCAGTGAACTATCCGTACGCGTGAAGCATTCCTTATCGGACCTTGTTCCCGAACCCGTCCCAGACTTCGACCTCACCATAGTCGAGCGACCGGACTTTCTCCTCGATTAAAGTCAGATCGCCAACGACGATCCAGGTCAGTTCATCCGGCCGAAGCAGCGCTTTCGCTCGATTGTTGACGCCTTCGAGTGTAACTGCCTCGATTCGCGCGGCCGTGTCCTGGTCATAGTCATACGGCAAACCGTATTCATCAGAGCTGATCATGCTCTGCAAAAAGCCGCGCTTCGATGCAAATCGTCCTGGCAGCGAACGTATCCTGTTGAGTTTTACTCGCTGCAGCTCCTCTTCAGTCGCAGGCTTTGATGTCAGGAATTCGTCAAATTCCTTCCTGATTTCAATCATGCTCTCCATCGTCTTGTCTGTTTGCACGGAACCGCCAACCGTTAT
>JAHEFD010000124.1 GCA_024640345.1 Woeseiaceae bacterium | reverse complement strand
GCCAGCGCCGGCGCAACCTTCCAGATCGCCATCAGCAACGGATAATTCCATGGGGAGATTGCGGCAACGACGCCGATCGGCTCGCGAAGAACGAAATGCATCACGTCAGATGCCGTATTCGTAACACTCCCTTCCATCTTGTCGATGAATTCCGCCATGAACTGAATCGTCTCGACGACAGCCGGTATATCGACGCCCACCATGTCGGATATCGGCTTACCCATGTCCAGCGTGTCGAGCACGGCCAACTGTTCGGCGTGTTCCTCGATAAGCGCGGCGTAACGATAAAGAACAGCCATCCGCTCGCGTGGTGCCATGCGCGACCAGGCACCACTTCTGAATGCCCTTCTTGCGGCGGCGACTGCCGTGTCGACATCGGCGCCGTCAGCATATGACATCGTTGCTATGACCTCCCGGGTCGCCGGATTGATCGTGTCAAAGCGTCCGCCGGAAGCGGAGTCTACATACGCGCCATCGATAAACAGGCGCGTTTCCGCTTTGGCAATTTCCCGCTCAGCTATCGCCTGCCATTGACTTTTTGTGTATTCCTGAAGTGCATCAATACTCATAGTTATCCACCTTTTCTGCCGACGATCAGAGCGTCGACCGCAATACATGATTCTTCGCTGACGATGACGGGATTGATGTCGACTTCCTGCAGTCTCTCGTCAAGCGCCGCGACCAAAACTGAAAAATCGGCTGCCATTTCACAAAACGCCGCAATGGCAGCCGGACGCGCACCTCGCACACCACTCAACAACGGACGGAGTCTCAGCTTGTCCACCAGGCGCCTCGCATAAGCGGCATCAAACGGCGGCAGCGCAAATGCGACGTCCTTTACGACTTCTGCCAGCACGCCGCCAAATCCCAGCATAACGACCGGGCCAAACTGTGGGTCGCGTTTCGCCCCCAGGATCATCTCGATTCCCTTTGGCGCCATCGCCGTCACCAGCGCCCGTGGTCCGAGCCGGCCCACGAGATCTGCATACGATGTTACAAGCTGATGCTCATCGAGTATGTTGAGCAGAACGCCACGTTGTTCCGTTTTGTGCTGCATTTCGGGCATCGCTGTTTTGAGGACCAACGGATACGTGAGCTTCCTCGATGCCTTCAGCAGGGCCGCTTCTGAGTCTACCAGGGCGGACACACTCGCATTGATTCCGAAATCTCCAAGCATCGCGAGTGACGTTGCTTCGTCCAGCGCCACGCCATTGACCAGGGTTTTGCTCCATTTTCCGGCAGCTTTCGCGGTGGCAACGGGCACAGTCATACCGGGCCTATCCAGGAAGTCCCGGTAATTCATTAATCCGCGAACACCCCGCAGAAACGGCGTCACCCCGTCAAGCACCGGATAACCTCGATGCGTTTCCGTTACCGCCAATGGATCTGATCCGCTGCCCTGCCGTGCGGCCACGAGTGTCACGGGTTTACCCGTCGCGTCGTGAGCCCTTTCCATGTAGCCCACATAAGATTTGTACACGAGGCCGTCAGGGGCCCGATCATGCATGACCGCACCGATAGCAGCGTCCTTGTCCTGCATCATGATCGCCAGGCACTCACTCATCTGTTGTCCGGCAGTTTCACCACCCCGGCTCCAGGCGTCTAGCGGATTGATTGCCGGCAATTCCGGGTCGAGTACCTGCTGCAGCTTTTTGGTCGTGTCGGTACCGAGTGTCGTTAGTGGCACGCCGGCTTCATCCGCCAGGTCCACAATGAGTTGCCGCTCGCCACCCGAATCGTGCAACGTTACCAGGCCACCAGGGCCCAGGGGGCTGAACTCCGCAAAAAGTATCAGCGCTGTCGCCAGCTCGTCCATGTCAGAGACCCGGTGCACGCCGTAGCGATCAAACAATGCCTCGTAGGTGGCGTCGTCGCCCGCCATTGCGCCTGAATGTGAGACCGCCAACGCCGCCGACTTCGTGGTGCGGCCCACCTTGAGAGCCACGACCGGTATTTGCCTGGCTGCTGCCTTCTCGAGTGCGCTGCGAAAACCCGCCGGGTTCCTCGCTGTTTCAACGAACAAACCAACGACTTTTGTTTCCGGCAGTTCGAGCACAAAGTCCAGGTACTGATCCATCGCTACCGACAATTCGTTGCCGGCCGATACGGCAAAATTGATCCGCAGGCGCTCTTCGCAATCGATAATTCCGGACATCCCGGACCCGGAATGGCTGATCAGGCTGACATTGCCGGGAGCTACATGATTCCGGCTGTCGAACCCGCAGGCCCAGACATGATCCCTGACATTGTAGAATCCCATTCCATTGGCACCGCACACCAACATGCCGGACTCGTTAATTTTCTGCTGTACGCGGGCCCTGAGGAAAGGCTCGTTGTCCCCGTCCAGGTAAAGGGAAGACATCATTACCGCGGCCGGAATTTTGCACGCAATAGCTTCATCCAGCGCCTGCTCGAGCCTGTGGTCACCGATCGCGAAAATGACCATGTCCGGTACTTCCGGAAGTGCCGTCAGGCTCGCATAACACGGAATCCCGTCAATATCATCGTAGCCAGGATTGACCGGATAGAGGGTTCCTTTGTATCCGCCCCGCTTGAGATTGGTGAGCGACCACTCGCCCATCGAGTCTTTGCGCAACGACGCACCGACGATCGCAACCGAACGCGGTCTCAGCAGGGGGTCAAGCGCGTGTTTCATAGCGTAACCCGGGTCACACGGATGCCATTGCCCACAGGATCGTATGCCACTATCAGCGATCCCGGGGTATTAATCGCAATTCCGGTTTTCTTAAAAAGGACCTGGCGGCGTTGCGCGTTTGCGTGGCGGATCCCAGAATGGCTTGTCAACGACCGTAGCCTCAGCCATTACTCGTGACCAGTGCATTTCACGTTGATAATAAATTTCGACGAACAGCTTCTCGCCGACGTTACCATGCGGAACGCGGACCGTTCCTAGCGCGATGTTTTGTTTACACACAGGCGACCACGCTGCCGAGGTGATGAAACCAACCTCTTTCTTGGTTTTGGGGTTCGCGTAGATATAAGAATGATGCGCAGGTTTGTTGCCTTCTATATCCAGTTTGACCAGGCGCCACGTCGAACCACTGCGCTTTTCTTCAGCAAGGGCACGACGTCCATTGAAATTCGGCTTCTTGAAATCGACCAGCCACTCGAGACCAAGCTCAAGCGGTGATCGCGACCGGCCAGACCTCACTGTTGCATCGGCTGGCAGGAAATCGATGTACGCGGCGATAAATCCCGCCTCAATCCTGGAGTGCTCAAGAGCATCTGTACCCATCGCCATGATGCCGTAGTTCTTGCCCGCGTCAAAAAGCGCATCCCAAAGCTCGATCGCCTTGTCGTTCGTTATCCAGATTTCATAGCCGAGGTCGCCGGTAAACCCGGTCCTCGAAACCATCAGCTCGGCTCCCTGGAAATCGAAATGAGTCAGTCCGAACGGTCGAAGATTCTCAATACCATCCAGACCCATCGTTTTGAGAATACTGAACGATGTCGGGCCCTGTACTGCAAGACCGCACACATCCATGGTTTCATCGACAATCGTCACATCCATACCAATGGCGGACATCCTGAGCCATGCCATGTGACGTTCCTGGGAACAAAGACGGTACTCGCCTTTTTTCAAATGAAATATCGTGCCATCGTCAATGACCTGGCCCTGATCATCACACCACACCGCATAAGCAACGCGACCTGGCTTGATCTTGCTCATATCCCGCGTAACCAGCCGGTTGATGAAAGCCAGGCTATCGGGGCCTGTGATCCGGTACTTGGTCATCGGAGTCAAATCGAAAACTCCGGTGCTGTTCCGGATGGAAAAATACTCCAGATCGGTATCGTAAAAACCGTCTGCCGTTGCGTAGCCTTTCCAGTCGTGCCACTGGAATAGCCGATCCAGTTCGGCCTGCCGCGGATAAAAAGGCGATCGATATCGGCCCTGCTCGACTTCCTGAACCGTCATACCACTGCCTCCCTTTTCAAAATAGCTCTTGCCGCATTTCGCCCTGCGGCACCGCTGACTCCACCACCCGGATGCGCTCCCGCGCCGCACAGGTACAAACCATCAAGGGGCATCGCGTATTGCGCTGCTCCGCCAACCGGTCGGGTAAACAGAAACTGATCCAGAGTCAGCTCACCGTGATGCCAGTGACCGCCGGAAATGTGGAATTGTTCTTCGATGTCTACTGGCGTCAGCAATTCTGTCGCTGTGATGCGGTCGGGCAGATCCGGCATGTACTCGGCCAGTGTATCGATCGCAAGTTCCTGGAATGCCGCGCGACTCTTGTCCGACCAGCCTTCTCGCAATTCGTATGGCACGTATTGGACAATTGCCGACATGACGTGCTTGCCCGCAGGTGCGAGACCGGAGTCCCTGAAACTCGGAAACGTAATTTCGAACACGGGCTTGATCGATGTCTCGCCATATTTCGCATGATTGAACGCGCGTTCGACGTAGTTGTCGTCCGGTGCAATGAGAAACCGGTCACCGAACTCACGCTTTTCAATCCCGTCAATCGCAGGCAAGCCATCCAGGGCAAGATGAAGCTTCGCTGCATTGCCTTTGCTGCGGATATGATGGATGCGGTGCGTAAACTGCGTCTCAACATTTCTCGCTTTAACGAGATTCATGATCGTTGTTTTCGGATCCGCATTCGAAACGACGAGGCTGCTTGAAAAGGTTTCACCGCCTTCTGTTTTCACTCCAGCAACACGACCGTTTTCAATAACGATCCGCTTGACGGGCATACCGGTGCGAATAACGGCTCCATTATTCCGTGCGGAATGGGCCAGCGCCTCCGTAACAGCACTCATGCCGCCTTTTGGCTGACTGATCTTTCCATGAGCGCCGGCCAGGCGATACAGATAGGTCAAAATTGTATTTGGCGAGCGCGGGCCAAGATGAGTGCCCAGTGTTGCGTCAAGACTGATAGCACCCCTTAGAAGACCGCTCTCAAACCGCTCAACGGCCTCATCGCGAATGTTCATGCCAATCAACCGCAGAAACTCCTGCATCTCGACCTTACCGAGTCGACGAATGTCGAAGCCCAGTTGCGCGAGTGTCAGCATATCTGACTTGCTGGCATTTTTTGCAAGGCGCGGCGGCATTTTATTGAGATAAGTCCGCAGAAGATCGGCGAAGCGCGTCATGCGCTTGTAAAAGTGTTGATACTCCGCGGCATCTTCTTCACTAACGCCCGATACCTGCTTCTCGTTGAGCCGCACGTGATTGCCCTCAGGGGATAACACGACCGTGCTCATTCCATCAGCTGCAAGATCCGGCTTCAGCCCGAGATCCTTCTGCACCTGCGGTTGAAGCTGATAGAGCAGATGCGCACAGGAAGACACTGAATATCCGCTCGCGAACTCGCGCGTGACAGCAGCGCCACCAACCTGCTCGTTTGCTTCGAGGACCAATACTTTTCTGCCGGCCTTGCCTAGCAGAGATGCGCAAATAAGGCCGTTATGGCCAGCGCCTACAACGATGGCATCGTATCGTTCACTCATCAGTCATCACCAAAGTTGACCGGCGTTATATCCGGACGTTTAAGATCTGTAAGGATTTCCCGAGCCGCATTGCAGCCCGGTGCTGCCATAACACCACCGCCGGGGTGATTGCTCGAGCCGCACATATACAGTCCGCCAACAGGGCCTCGATACTGGGCATAGCCCGGAATAGGCCGATTGAACATCAGCTGATCCATCGTTAACTCGCCATGGAAGATGTTGCCTTCGGTAAGACCCGCCTCGTTTTCAATTTCCCTCGGAGTGCGTACCTCGCAGTGCAAAATGAGGTCCTTGAAATCAGGGCTGTATTCGGAAATCTGATCTATGACGGTTTGACCGAACTGGTCCCGCTCCTCGTCGGTCCAGTCGCGACCTTCAACTTGTGCCGGGCAGTACTGCACGAAGCAGCTCATAAAATGTTTGCCTGGCGGTGCCATGGTCGGGTCACAGACGGTCGGGATGACCATATCGACATACGGGTCTTTCGACCACGTGCCCTCTTTCCAGTCGTCGTATGCGCGCTCCATACGCTCCATCGAATCGATGAAGTGCATGTCGCCGTCCAGCAACGGGCTGCCTTTCGGTAGCGCAGGGAATGTCGGCAAGCCGTCAAGCGCGATATTGAGCTTGCCGGATGAGCCGCGAATTTTGAAATTCTTGACGCGGCGATAAAAATCTTCGTCAAGATCATTCTTGTCCATACACTTCAGGAATGTGCGCTTGACGTCCATCGCCGATACAACGATCGGCGCTTTGATTTCTTCGCCGGTCGTCAGTGCGACACCCGTAACCTTTTTATTACTGACAGTGATCTGCTCTACACCGGCGTCAGTTCTCAGTTCTCCGCCGTAGGACTGAAACGCGCTACAGATTGCTTTGGCCACCGAACCCATACCGCCGCGGGCATATCCCCAGGCGCCCATATTGCCATCGACATCGCCCATATAATGATGCAGCAACACGTAAGCCGTTCCCGGCGAGTGAATGCCCAGTGCTGTGCCGATAATACCGCTGCCAGAGAGCGCAGCCTTGATAACATCGGTTTCAAAATATTCGTCAAGATACTCGGCGACACTCATCGTCCAGAAACGAATTGTGTCGTACATTCGCTGCTCGCCCATTTCGTAAAACTTGGCGCCGAGGTGCGCGAGCTCTCTCAGGTCTTTCGGCTTGAACGATGTCGGATCGGGTGGAGTACGCAGCAGAAAGTCGCGAATGAAACGACACTGTCGCATGGTGTCTGCAGAATAACGTTCGTAGGCATCAGCATCGGCTTTTGAAAATCGCGCGTACTCACGATAGTGCACCTCGGCATTCGGATAGTTGCCAAGATAATCGCCGTTCTCCATGAATACAGTACCGCCACCATACGGTGTTACCTGGAGACCATGTCGCGCAAGATCGAGATCGCGAAAGATCTCCGGTCGCAGCAGGCTGCAGACGTAGGAACAGTTCGAGTAGTACCAGTCTTTGTACAGATTCCGGCTGACCGTGGCACCGCCGATATAATCGTTCTTTTCAAGACAAAGCACGTCCAACCCTGACTTGGCCAGGTAGGCAGCATTGGTCAGGCCGTTATGTCCGGCACCGACAACAATGGCGTCGTAAGTTTTCATCTGTTGCTATCGCCCCTGTATTCTTTGATATTTCTTCTCAGGCTGAATTAATTGCTTTTCTCTCGCCTGCCAGCTTCCTCAATGTAATTTCCACCGCCCGCTCAAATTTGTCCAGCGTTTCGTCCAGACATTTCACATCATGAGCCTCACACATGAACCACGGCTCCCTTGAATCCGGTTCGATCAGAATTCCAAGTTC